>CAYPZM010000267.1:4220-7354 GCA_964414825.1 uncultured Cytophagia bacterium
ACAACCTGTATCGACTCAGCATTGCGCCCATCAATCCGCTGTCGGACGTGAAAACCGAAATCACTTATGTGGAAATGCTGCCGTACGAATTCGGCACGGTCGATTACAATTTCAAACTCAACGCCGTTGAAATGTCGCCCAAACCACTGCAGCGCGTTTCGGTTCAGGGCACGTTTACCACAAAAAATCCGTTCAAATCGTTTGTTTCGCCGTCGCACGGGACCTCCACGGCTATGCAAATAAACCAGGACCATAGCAAGCGCTACAGCATTGTGTTTGGTGATGAAAATTTTATGCCGGAAAAAGATCTGAAAATTCAGTTCGAAACCCAGCGCGATGAAGTGCAGGTGGATGTCATTCGCTACACACCCACGGAAGGGGACTCGATTGGCGACGACTCGTACTATTCCATCTGGATCACGCCGCCGGATGAAATGGGCGACGACGAGGTGATCCCGAAAAAGATTGTTTTCTGCGCCGATGTGTCCTCCAGCATGGAGGGCTTGCGCATCGAGCAGCTCAAGGCGTCGCTGCAGGAGTTTATCAAGTATCTGGAGCCCAACGATTATTTCAACATCATCACCTTTGGCACGGCGGTTACCCCCTTTCGGGACGACCTGGTGCCGGCCACGTATGACAATTTGGAGGACGCCCGCGCCTTTGTTACGGAAATTGGCGCGCTGGGCCTCACCAACATTAACGACGCTTTGCTCACCTCGCTGGGCCAATCGTTCAGCGACGCGTACGCCAACATGGTCGTGTTCATGACCGACGGCTATCCGACCTGGGGCGAAACCTTTGTGCCGAACATTATAAAAAATGTCGAGCAAGCCAACACCGAGGATGTGCGCATTTTTTCGTTTGGCGTCGGCGAGGACGTCAGCAAGACACTGCTCGTGCAAATGGCGGTGGAAAACGGCGGCTATGCCGAGTTTATCGAGCAGGATGACGACATTGCCACGATCATCGGCAACCATTTCAAACGCATCTCCAAGCCGGTGCTCACCGACCTCGATATCAACATTGAAGGATTGATCACCTCGGACAAGTTTCCGCGGCCGCTGCCCGATCTGTTTTGGGGCAACCAGGTGAGTCAGCTCGGGATTTACAAAAACTCCGGTACCTTTCCGGTTTACTTGGTCGGTTCGCTCAAAGACAAACAGGTAAGCTACGTCTCGTACGAAGATTTCCCCAACGTTCCCGGCGGTCACCGCTTTGTGCCGAGGCTGTGGGCGAAAGCGAAAATCGATTATCTGCTCGACGAAATTGCCATTTATGGTGAATTGGACGAGCTGGTGAACCAGGTCATCGAGCTCTCGTTAAAGTTCCAAATCCTTACGCCGTACACGGCGTTTTACGCCGACCCCAACGATCCCGGCAGCGATGTAGACGAGAAGGAAGACGCTCTGCCCACGGAATTTGTCCTGCATCAAAATTACCCCAATCCGTTCAATCCGTCGACAACCCTTACGTTTGAAGTTCCGCAGGACGGTTTTGTCACCATTAAAATCTACGACCTCACCGGCCGACTGGTGCGCACGCTCGTGCAATCGCAGCACCTCGCCGGAGTCCATTCCGTTTTGTGGAACGGCACCGACGATGCCGGGCAAAAGGTTGCCGCCGGGATTTATCTCTACCAAATCGAATTCACCGATGCGTTGGGCGACAAGATGGTGTTGACGAAAAAGATGAGTTTAGTGAAATAGGACCAATTTGTCGTACACCTGCGAGGTGTGCGACAAGTTTAAAATCTCCTTTAAATATAATAGGAATGAAAAATGGGTAAAATTCTAATCATCGTAATTATCGGGGCCGTATTGGTGTCCTGCCAAAAGTCATCACCACCGGTAGCGCCCGAACCCACCATTGGTGCGCCTACATTGCTATTACCGGAAGACGGGCAACAAACCACCAATCGCCGACCCCAATTTCTCTGGAGCCGTGACGAACAAACCGCGGCGTACAGATTTCAATTGGCTCACGATTCCACATTTTCCACGTTGGTTTTTGCAGCAGAACCATCTGACACCAGCCTCGGCCCTGATTTACAAGGGTTCATTTATTTAAAAGTCGTATAGTTTGGTGCGGTAATCAATCGGATGAATATCCGACTCCATTGCCCGTCCGTGAGAAATATCACGGACGATCTGATGTAAGGCCGCAACGCTTGTTACCTTTTCCATTTTCCTTTCTCCCGACTGCCGCCTGCGGACTGCTGTCTCCCGTCTCCCTTTACAATATCGACACCGGATCCACATCAATCGAAATCTGCACCTTGGTGGATCGGTGTTTCTTTTTAAAATCTTGCAATGCTTTTCGCAACGCCTGTTTCATTTCGCGGCCGCCGGCGTCGTTTTGTTTGTCGCTCATGAGCAGCAGTTGCCAGCGGTAGTTGTTCTGGATTTTTGCCAGTTGCGCTACGGTCGGGCCCAGCATGCGGTAATTGCTGGATTGCGGAATACACTCCCCCACTTGTTTGGCCACCGTCTCCACACGTTTTTCATCCGGCCCCTTGAACAACACATTAATCACCCGACTGTACGGCGGGTACATGAGGCCCTTGCGGTCAAACAATTCGGCGCGGAAAAAATTCTCATAATCGTGTTTTTGCGCAAATGTCAAACTGTAATGATCCGGTGTGTAGGTTTGGATCAGCACCTCGCCATGCTTGTCCTTGCGACCGGCGCGTCCTGCCACTTGCGTGAGCAGTTGAAACGTGCGCTCGGCGGAGCGGAAATCGGGCAGCAACAGTTCCGTATCCGCATTGATCACCCCGACCAGCGTCACATTCGGAAAATCCAGCCCTTTGGCCACCATTTGTGTGCCCAGCAAAATTTGATACTCGCCGCTGCCAAACTTGGACAACACGCGGTCGTGCGCCATGCGGCCTTTGGTCGTATCCATGTCCATGCGCAGCGCCTTGACGCCGGGAAACAGCAGGGCGAGCTCCTCCTCTACGCGCTGCGTGCCCATACCGCGCAGCATCACATCGCGGCTTTGGCATTCGGGACACACATCCGGCGAGCGTTTGGTGTAACCGCAATAATGGCATTTGAGCAGATGGCCGCGAATGTGATAGGTCATGGAAATATCGCAATAGTTGCATTTGGCGAGATAGCCGCAATCGTGGCATT
>CAYPZM010000268.1:0-7333 GCA_964414825.1 uncultured Cytophagia bacterium
GACATGTGGAAAAAACTTTTATCGGCTACTCCGGTGATAAGCGTTTGCGCAAAAATGGGGCTGGCGGCGGGGTGGTCACGGCCTTGGCGTGGCATCTGCTTCGCACCGGCCAGGTGGATGGCTGTATCGTTACGCGCATGAACCCCCAAAAGCCGTGGGAAGGCGAGGTGTTTATCGCGCGTACGTTTGAAGAGTTGCGCCAAAGCCAGCAGTCAAAATACATCATCATCCCGGTAAACACTATTTTCCAAACAATCCGCGATTATGATGAAACCTTTGCGCTCATTGCCTTGCCGTGCCAAATTCACGGCTTTCGCAAAATGCAGAAAAAGAGTCCAAGATTAACGAAAAAAATCAAAGTTGTAATTGGACTGTTCTGTGCCTCCAGCCTGGAACCTTACATCGCCAAGGAAATGCTGCAGCTTAAAAGCATCCAAAAGTCGGATGTGAAAAATTTTAACTTCCGTGGCGGTCCTTGGCCTGGGCGTATTCGTGCGATTTTGAACGATGGCGGCATTAAGAATTTGCACTATTCCAATTTTAAAGATGGTGCCATCAACTATTTGACCTATTTGTACAGTCCACCACGCTGCCAGACCTGCATTGACGGTTCGTCCGAGTTTTCCGACATTTCCATTTCCGATGCCTGGACCCGCGACTCGAATGGTAAATACATTTTTGAATCGCAATCCCGATTGCTGGCGCGTACAACAATTGGCGTAAAAACCATGAATTCCGCTATTACAGCAGGCGACCTGGTAGCCAAAGATGTAACCGAAGACGCTCATTATGTGACACATCGTTTGCATGCGCGCAAAAAAGGAACCACTGCCTACATTCGTGTGGATCGCCTCAAGCAGCTAGGCAAACCGATCCCGGAGTATGATCGCAGCATCGACGACGTCACCCCCAAAGAGCGGCGCACCGAACGGATAGAGTCGCTGCTCATGCGGCTGGGCCGAATAAGAGCCATTCGTTTACCGCTATTTAAATTCCTCATCTCCCGCTATGGAATTCCATTGGTAAAAATTCGGCAATTCCGCAAGAGTCGAAAATACCGCTAGACATTTCATACCTCTAATTGCCGTTCGCAAACATCCGTTTGACGAACGGCATTGTTTCTCTTCATCTTAAAACGTTATGAAACCCTGTTTTTCGCCTTTTAAAAAAAAAATAAAAAATCCCTTGTGTTTATGAATGACATTTACTATTATTTATTCGACACCCGGCAGCAAAGAGAGTAGCAAACAGTTAAACCAAAATAGGGATGAAGGCGATGGGTACGTGGTGTAAATTGGTTATTCTAGTTGCTGTTGTGTTTTCTCTCAATTGCTCCTTTGAAGAACCAAAAGCTCCCTCTTGGGAGGTCGATGTAAACTTTCCTGTTACTGAACTCAATCTTTCCATGCTCGATCTTATTCAGGACCATAACAATGTCGTTGACTATGGCAATGGCTTTGTCGGACTGCGTGCTGAAGGATTTATGGACACAACGTACGTCGGAGAACATTTAAAAATGCCCGATGTGATGAATACCATAAATGTCGACATTCCAAATGTCACCATCAGCAGATTGTTGGCGGATGAAGTCGAGTTTTCTCTTGGTGATTTGATGTCGCAGCCCGGTTACGGCAATGGTCAACGCGTGACGATTGCTCCGTTCGAATTCTCCTCGGTTATGGGAGACATGACGCCCGAGCAAGATGTGGATACAATCACATTGACGCAGGGCACGGCGCGGTTGTATTATGAAAATAATTTCCCGATCGATTTGGAAAACGTTATTTTTAGGCTCAGGGATGAAAACGGGGAGATCAAGCTCCAATCTCAACCCTTAAATATCAAAAAAGGTCATTCGGATAGTCTGGATTTGGATATTAGCGGCAAAGAACTAAACCGATTTGACAAATGGAATATGACCGGTAGCTCACCAGGCTCTTCCGGGCCGGTTGAAATTGATACCAGCAAAACGTGCAGATTAAATGTGCATTTTATCAATTTTCGCGTTTCAACGGTTCGCGGCAAAGGCCAGGCATTTTATATTGAGCATCGCGATTCCGTAATATTGGACGAAACGCTGTGCGTTAGTGAAGCCGAGTTTAAACAAGGTGAACTTTCATTTGTGTTTGAGAATGATCTGCCCATGGATTTGAACATTCTCATTATAAGTGACAAGATTCAAAATGTGTTTGATGGCCGGCCCCTGACCATTGAAACTCGCGTGGCATCGCAGCATAATCGACGTGAGACCGTTGATTTGAGCTCGTACAAACTCAATTTTGGTGAAACCTCTGTTGCGCCACAAGCTGTTGACTTTTTCGTCAAAGCCGAAGGTCAAAGCGGCGCCAATGAATATGTCACCATGTCCGAAAACGACTCGATCAAAGTTGAATTTGCTATTACAAATGGCATTGTAAATTATTTTCGCGGTCGCTTGAACAACTACGCGGTGCCTCTGGAAGCTATGGAGCAACCTGTGCATTTGCCCAAAGATTTGGATCGCTTTGCCGGAGTGAATTTGTCGGACGCTCGTTTGACTATCGAATTTTACAATTCTCTTGAAATGCCCATTCGGCTCGATGGACAATTGATCGGCATCGGAAAAAACGGTAGCTCGGTTACCATGCAACTCGATGCTCAAATTGCTCCCGGTTCTGCCAATGCAGCGCAGGTAACACACGTCGTCTACCAGTCGCCGGAAAACCAGGAAATCATCGAATTGATCAATATGCCACCCGACCGATTAAAATTTGTTGGACAAGCGCATATTGGTGACGGCTCATCCATTGGTGTTATCAACAAATTTGATTTTTTAATTGCCAATTATATTTTGGAAACTCCGGCCCACTTGTCCTGGAATGAAACCGAGCTGGGTTCCGACACGACCCTACTCCAAGTTAACCCTGAAGGTTATCCCCAAAACACTCAAAATGGTGACATTATTGAACTCAATGCCGAAAAAACCAATTATTTGAATTCATTCGCTATTGTTGCCGAAATAGAAAACCATCTTCCCGTCAGCGCATCTGTACAGTTTTGTTTTGTTGGAGATAGTATTGGCACGGATGGCACACTTTTAATGCCAGTCATTACCATGGATGCTGCGCAAACCGACGATCAAGGTCGAACTATTACAGCGTACAAGGAAAAAAAGCAAGTCAAGCTGTCTGAGGATTGCATCAATATCCTTCACAATCATGGTACCTCGCCAAGACAGATGCGGCTCACCAGTACAGTCAAACTGCACGGCACCAATAATCGTAAAGTCAAAGTTTTTAATACGGATTACGTGTTGATCAAGGCCGCAGCGCAAGCCAATGTTAGCATTAACCAAAAAGATTAGTTCCGGGCAAAAAAAAGGGTGGTTCGAAAAATTCGAACCACCCTTTTTTTATTGTTATGTGCATGGAACCCTAACCTGTACACTTGCAAAAACTTGTAAAATTACTTGTTGGTTTTTATCACTTGGTCTTTTGTGCCTAGTGCATGTTTCAGGCTAATACGCAAGATCAAAATAAAATCGGCTTCCCTCACCCTCTCGACTTTCCACCTGAATTTTGCTATCGTGCAATTCAGCTATTTTCTGAGCAATTGCCAACCCCAGTCCGGTGCTGGATTTGTCGCGTGACTTTTTTTTGCCTCCACGATAAAAACGATCAAAGATATGTGGAATATCTTTTTCCGGAATTCCCACTCCCGTGTCCTTTATCGACAAACGCAAACTGCCATTATTTCGGGAAACAGACACGCTCACGGTGCCGCCTTCGTTCGTGTAATTGAGCGCATTATCAATTAAATTAGACAGCGCGCGCTCGATCAGGCCGATATCGCCGTGCACCGCAGGCAGCCCTTGTACGACCGGAGCATGAAGGGAAATATTCAAGCGTTCTGCTTTGTCTCTAAATTTCATGGCCACATCCTGAACCAGCTCGGTGAGCAAAAACGCTTCTTTTTGCGGCTGAATTTGCTTGGCTTCAAATTTCGACAGATCAAAGAGCTCGTGTACCATGCGATTGAGCTTTTCCGTATCATGAAGAATAATGTTCAGGAATCTGCTACGCTCTTCGGGAAGTAACTGTTTTTCTTTGATCAGGATGGTTTCGAGATAGCCCTGAATGGAAGCCAAAGGAGTGCGCAAGTCGTGCGATACGTTGGCTATCAATTCCCGGCGCAAATTATCGGTCTGTTTGAGCTGCGCGATATTGGCCACAATGGTATCGGCCATCTGATTATACGAACGGCCAAGCTGTCCAATTTCGTCTTCGGAAGAGACCGGAACCCGGCTGGCGTAATTGCCATTTTCAAATGCGGCAACAGCAGCGGACATCGCGCGTATGCGGCGCGTGAGAAAAAAGAACAGGATGAGTCCAATGATGCCGGCAACGCCAAGGCTCAACAACAAACCAATGAGCAAAGTCTGGAACACATAATTTTCCCGTAGCCCCGCAGCAGCAGAATCGTACTCTTCTCCGCCAATAATGATGTAGAGATATCCTGTGCCATTCGGTCCTAATGGAATTTGCGCGGCTGAAAATGGCTTTAACAATCCGGTGCCGCGCGGATCAGTACCCCGGACGGGCAACGGCTTGTTTCCTTGCAAAAAATCATGAATGGGTTCCAAATCCACAGAATTGGCTTTAATGGTTTTTCCCGGTTCTGTATAATAGCGCAAGATATCGCCGTTTTCATCAAGCAAATAGATTTCAACTTTGGGATTCATTACCATCATGTAATGAATGCGGTGTTCGATTTCATCGTAATCCAGCGAATCGCGCTTGGTCAACGGTTGCAGCTCTACAGCCATATCCTGCGCCAAATTATGATTCAAACGCTGGTCCACTTCGCTTGCATAAGAGGTGTAAAAATTGATGGTAATAAAGGTTTGCGAAACACCCAAAATCAACAAGAGAATTAAAAATACCAGTGAAAGCTTGCCATAAAACGATTGGAAAAACCTTTTCATGCGGTCAACTCCTCTGGTTCCGCAAAACGATAACCCACGCCCCATACGGTTTGTATGTAGAGCGGATGCGTCGGATCGTCTTCAATTTTAGAGCGTAAGCGATTAATGTGCGAATTTACGGTGTGCTCATAACCAGCAAATTGATACCCCCAAATCGTATCCAGCAAATCCGAACGCGTGAACGTTCGCCCCGGTTTTTGCGCAAACAAGGCGAGCAAATCAAACTCTTTTGCCGTTAGCTCAATAGGCTTGTTGTCGAGTACCACTTTGCGTTTTTCGAGATTGATTTTGAGAGTTCCAAATTCCAATTCGACACGTTCACCCTGTTCCTGAGCCGGATGTTGCGCCATGTCAAGCCGCCGAAATATGGCTTTTACCCGGGCCACCAGCTCGCGAATGCTAAAGGGTTTGGTGAGATAATCATCCGCCCCCAATTCGAGCCCAAGCACTTTGTCGAATTCTTCGGATTTGGATGTCAACATTAAAATCGGCGACTGGATTTCTTTTTGGCGAATTTTTTTACATACGTCAAGACCGTCCATTTTGGGCAGCATGAGATCGAGAATGATGAGATCGTGATGATGCGCAAGTGCCAGTTCCAGGCCAGTCTCCCCATCTTCGGCCCGACCCACATCACAGTTAAGATCTTTGAGATGCAATTCGACGAGATCGGCGATATTGACATCATCTTCAATAATGAGTACGTGTTTTTGTTTATCCATATGGTAGATACCCTCTTTTGCTATCCGTGCACATCAACAGCAACAGAATCTGATTCATTCCACTGAATGCGCATTTTGCTGTGTCATGATTTTAGTAGAAACAAGAGAAAAATAAAAGGATAGCCTGAAATCGAGCATTACAGGCTATCCGAAACGTTTAATTAGAAAATGAATTACAGACTATTTGACAAACAAGAGTCGGTGGGTTTTATTAAATTGTTTGCTCGTATAACGCAAAAAGTAGACACCGCTGGGCAGAGGAGAACCATAATCATCCTGCCCGGCCCACGCATATTCGTGCACACCCTGGGTTAGGGTTCGGTTATCCACCAGCGTGCGCACTACTTGTCCGAGCGAATTATAGATTCGAACATCAACTTTGCCTTCGGACTCGAGGAAGAATTTAATATTTACTTGCGGATTGAACGGATTCGGAAAGGCAACCATTTGTTCATCCGAATCGGCAAAATTCGAAGCCACCGAGCCGCTCTCGCACTGTTCTGTTACAACGTTCGCATCAGAATTATAGACGTACCCGTCTTTACTCACATTTGTAACTGTAAAGCACCATTCGCCATTGGGCCGCCAGGCATAGTCGGTGGTTAGTGTTACGTTGCCATCGCTGCCGGTTTGGCCGCTAACCTCGCCGTTATTGGGGCCATCGTAATTGGCCGTTACCGTGGCGCCACTCACAGGATTGTTATTTTGATCCGTGATCATCACCACATCCACGCCTTGGTAAACCATGCCGAATATTTGCTGACGTGAAACATCCTGGCTCTCGACATGCAGTTCATCCTGCATCGAGGGCTCGGTTACAGTGATTTCTACCTGATCTTGATCGATTGCACCATCATCATCCGTGATTGTCAAGGTGGCTGTATACGTACCGGCATTCTGATAGGTATGAGATGGATTGGCTTCTGTTGAAGAATTGCCATCACCAAAATCCCACTCGTACGAGACAATGCTGCCGTCGGAATCGCTGGAGCCGTCCGAGCTAAATTGAACGGTCAAAGGCGCCATGCCACTGGCAGGATCGGCTGAGGCTTGCGCGACAGGCGGCTCATTGGTTGGCGCCGAAAAGTCCGATTCCAACGCTCCCATATCCGGAGCCGAGCCGTTGTATTCGGACGAACTCCGATCCACCAAAACCTGGCCTTGCCATTCATAATAAGCCGTTCCGGCATCAATGGCGGGCGAACCTTCTTGCAAATTGAAATCGCCGCCACTGGCATTGACAAACAGCGGATCGCTGTTGATATTGCCTTCTTGCCAATAGATATCGCCATTGCTGTTGGTGACAATCCCGGACTGGCCGCCATCGACATCCGAAAAAGCCACCATTACCGAATTGGTATTGGAGGTTTCACTAAAATAAATTTCCTGCGGCGAGTTGTTCCACAAAATTGAGTTGACGATTGTGGGATGCGAGTTGGCAACGAAAACAGCGCCACCCTTTGGATCGCCGCCGGTAGCCGTGACGACATTTTCGCTAATCGTATTATCCGACAATTCAGGTTCCGAACCACTGATGTAAATACCACCACCCTGAGCTTCGGTGCCGACATTGCCGTTGGCATCCAGAGAATTTCCAGAAATGACAGTAAACTTGACCACCGCATCCGAGTTTTGAAAATAAACAGCG
>CAYPZM010000269.1:0-4711 GCA_964414825.1 uncultured Cytophagia bacterium
ACATGTCTATAACTGTCCTGCGTTTATTGTGGACCCGGTTTCGGTGGATGAATTTATAGAGATTGCTCGACTGTCAGGGCACCCCCTTATTGAACGCCGCACCTTGTCGCACGCACTAAATATTCGTGCTGCTGTGCTGTGGATTTCACAAAAACTGCACCTTGATGAAAGCCAACAAAATTTCATCATCGCGCATTTGGGCGGTGGAATCTCGATAGCGGCCATCCAAAAGGGAAAGATAGTTGATGTAAATGATGCCGCCGGAGCGGGACCGTTTTCGCCAAACCGGACGGGTTCATTACCTTTGCAGCAATTTATCGATCTTTGCTTTTCAGGAGAATATAGCAAACAGCAAATGCAGCGTTTAGTCATGGGCGAGGGTGGATTATACGCCTATCTTGGCACCACAAGTCTGCCCGAGGTGGAAGCTTGTGTGGCGCGCGATGAAAAGCAGGCCTCGTTGGTTTATATCGCCATGATTTATCAGATCGCCAAAGAAATTTCAGCAATGGCCGCTGTGAACAGTGGCAACGTTAAAGCAATCGTTTTGACGGGTGGCTTGGTTAAATCAGCGCAATTTGTAGAGATATTAAGATCGCGGATTTCTTTTTTAGCGCCTGTTTACGTATTACCCGGCGAATTGGAAATGCAAGCCATGGCCGACGGAACCTGGCGCGTACTGTCAGGACAAGAAAAACCAAAAACTTATTTATAGACCATGCCTCAATTCTTTGATAAGAAATATATCGCCTTTTTCGTATTGCTTGCAGCTTCCATCTTGTGCAGCTTGCTATACGTCATTCCGCTTTCCGTTAAACTGCACTCACACATCGAACTCTACCTGCCCGTTTTTGATGCCGATATTCCGCAGCTTATTCTTGTCGATAATCAACTCCTCATAAAAGGCAACCTCCCACAACGTGTTGAATTGGATAATAACGTTCAAGTTATTTTTAATAAAGAAATTGTCGACTCGATGTTTGAAAATGTACCTCCAAAATCGATATTTGTCGCTTCGGAGCAAATTTGGTATAAAACATCAAAGGGAGTGGCCAAGCTTTCTTATGGAACCATCGATACTGAACAAGACTCGATGGTTATAGAGCCAATAAAAATAGAACAATTTTTTGAGCGATATATTAATATCATTGTTTGGGGAGTAGGCATTCTGTTATTTTTGCTGTTTTGGTTACTGTTTTATCTTGTGAGTTTATTTATGGCGGGCGTTGGCACTATGATCGATGCCTTTAAAAGCGGTCCTTATTCATTTTCACTCTATCTGAATCTGGGCAGCTTGTTTTTGATGTTTTTTGTTTTCATATCCATTCTCTTCAAGCCGTTATCAAACGCCATGGGACTTGCGGCCATGTTGCTCTTTTCGATCTACCTGCTCGTAGTTTTTATGCTCATCGGATTTGGCAAGCACAAACAGAGAATTGAAAATTTATGAACGGTAGCCCCAAACTCAAACAGATCGCTGATTTTTTATCGCATGTTCACGGCATAGTTGAAATGTTTGGACGTTCTCTGGTGCTCTCCTTTTTGCGCCCGCTTTATGTTCGCGAAACCATCGATCAAATGTATCAGATCGGCGTGAAATCGCTGTCCATTGTAATTATGACGTCGACGTTCACCGGCTTGGTGCTGGCCTTGCAATTTGGTCACGAAATGGCTGTATATGGAGCAAAAATGTACACCGGATCCGTGCTCAGCGTTGCTCTCGTTCGTGAGCTCGGGCCCGTCATTATTTCTTTGGTTGTAGCTGGCCGTGTAGGCGCCGGTATTACAGCGGAATTGGGCTCCATGGCTGTTACCGAACAAATCGATGCGATGCGAGCCTTGGGAACTGATCCATATAAAAAGTTAGCAGCGACACGTTTTTTGGCGCTCACCATTATGTTGCCCGTTTTAGTGGGGTTGGGAGATATGTGCGGTATGATCGGAGGCTGGATTATATCCACCACAACTCTGGGTATCAGTTCAGACTTTTATTGGTCTCTGGCCGTCGAATATTTGTTCTTTTCCGATCTGTTTGCCGGTTTGCTCAAGCCATTCGTATTCGGCATGGCCATCGCCACGATCGCCTGCTATTTGGGATTTACTGTAAAGGGTGGAACCAAAGGAGTAGGAGAGGCCACAACCCGTTCGGTAGTCATTTCATCCATAATGATCTTTGTGTTGGACTTTTTTATCACCAAACTCACTCTTGGAGCAATCTAAGCGGTATGGAATCTCGTATCATCTCATTTGAAAATGTTTATAAATCCTTTGAAGGTAAAAAAGTCCTTAATGGTCTAAATTTAGAAATTATAAAAGGCGAAACGCTTGTTATCTTGGGGAGAAGTGGTTGCGGTAAAAGTGTTACGTTAAAAATATTGCTTGGCCTGATCTATCCGGATTCCGGCAAAGTTTTTGTGGATGGTACGGAAATTACCGGCCTGGCGGAAAAACAGCTCTTTTCTATTCGGCAAAAAATTGGTATGCTATTTCAGGGCTCCGCATTGTTCGACTCGTTAACAGTTGGTGAAAATGTGGCTTATGCTTTAAACGAACACTCATCAAAAGGGACCAAAGAAATTGAACATATCGTTCAACAAAATTTGGAATTTGTTGATATGTACGGCACTGAAAATTTAATGCCGGCAGAATTGTCCGGAGGCATGAAAAAACGTGTAGCTCTGGCCCGCGCCATGGCCTATCAGCCGCAAATTATGCTTTATGACGAACCCACCACCGGCCTTGATCCAATTACCGCAACAACTATAAATGCACTCATTCGCAAAACGCAACATCAGTATGGTGTTACATCTATTGTCGTTACGCACGAGTTGGAGAGCGGATTTAGCGTCGCCAATCGTGCTGCTGTTATGAACGATGGTGTCATTTTGGAAATTGGCACTATTCAAGAAATTAAAAAGAGCAAAAATGAATTCATCCAAACCTTTATAGCAGGACCGAAATGATCACACGTGAACAGCAAGAACGGCGTCATGAAATCAAAGTAGGATTGATGATCCTGGTTGGCGTGGCAGTTATCATTTTTGTAATTTTTGCGGTTGGACAGCAGCAGGGATTTTTAGAAGATCGTTATACGCTGCACGTTTATCTCTCTCGCGTAAATGGTCTCCAAACCGGTGCACCGGTGCGCTTGAATGGAGTTCGCGTTGGATCAGTATCCGGAATATCATTTGCCAAGAACGGTGAGGATGCCCAGATCAAAGTGACATTGGAGGTTTTGACCACAGTTCGCGAGCACATTCGCAAAGATTCCGAAGCGTTTATTGGCACTCTTGGTTTGTTAGGCGATAAATTCGTGTCCATAACCATGGGCTCTGAAGACTATCCGGCGTTGGAGAATGGTGATACTCTGCCGGGAATCGATCCTGTGGATATTGAAAAATTGATCGATGAAAGCATGGCCACGTTTGATGAACTGAAAAAAACAGCTACTCTGTTAAAAGAAATTAGCGGAAAAATCAATCGAGGCGAAGGAACAATAGGCATGCTGGTTAACGATACCTCCTTGTATACAAATTTGAACGAATCGTTGCAATTATTCAAGACTCTTGAAACACAATTAAATACCGGCGAGGGAACTCTGGCGAAGATTTTGCGTGACACTACAATGTATGATGAATTGTATACATTTTTAAAAAATACCAACACGTTAACAGACAGCCTGGTTAACGGCTCGGGCACTGCCGCAAAATTGATTCACGATGCGGAATTTTATGACAAGCTCGTGACCAATCTGGATCAACTGGAAGAGATTTCTAAAAGAATTAACCGGGGTGATGGCACCATTGGAAAAATGGTTAATGATCAACAACTATATGAGGACCTCGTGCGAGTCACAGCAGAACTGGATAGTCTGGTAAAAGATGTTCGCAAAAATCCAAAACGTTATCTCACTGTGGAGGTGTTCTAGCAGGTTATGCAACAAATTGGTGATACTCAGGGGGAGCAACGAATCGACAAGTGGCTGAATATTTCTTGCCTGTTTAAGACGCGAGCCAAAGCAACAAAGGCTTGCGATGATCGACGTATTAAAATCAATGGCGAAATCGCCAAACCCGCCAAAACAGTCAAGCCTGGTGATCAGCTCACCATCAAAAATTCCGGTGGGAAATTTACAAATTATACGGTATTGGCCATTTCTCACAAGAATCTATCGGCCAAAGATGCCAAGCATCTGTACGAGAAAGAAGAGCTGGAATTGTCGGACGAAGCCAGAGAGCTGATGGAATTATTTGGGGATTCTGTAAAGCGACAAAAGCCAAAATATAAAGGTCGGCCGACTAAAAAAGAGCGCCGAAAATTAGATAAATTTCGCGACAAAGGGGGAATCTAACGTTGACCCTATTTCTTTTAACCATAAACCAAAGTTAAACCAAGGGAGCACGTCATGCAGAAAAATGGTGTCTTTGACATGGCGCTTGAGCAGTTGGATACAGCTGCCAAACGATTGAAACTCAATCCCAACGTTCATCGCGTGTTACAACACTGCGAGAAAGAATTGACAGTGGCTTGTCCGGTGGTGATGAACGATGGTCGAATCGAAGTTTTTACGGGCTATCGAGTACAACACTCCAGCGCCCGTGGGCCATGCAAAGGCGGAATCCGATTTCACCAGAGTGTTACGATTGACGAAGTAAAAGCCTTGTCCATGTGGATGACCTGGAAATGCGCCGTTGTGAACATCCCCTTTGGA
>CAYPZM010000269.1:4721-7332 GCA_964414825.1 uncultured Cytophagia bacterium
GTGCCAAGGGTGGCGTTTGCGTGGATGTGACCAAGCTGCAAAAAGAGGAAATTCGGCGCTTGACTCGGCGTTATACGGTAAACATTATGCCCATCATTGGCCCGCATCATGACATTCCGGCACCCGATGTGAACACCAATGCCGAAACCATGGGTTGGATTATGGATACGGTCAGCATGTACCGCGGCGCAACCATGTTGGATATTGTCACCGGAAAATCCACTGATTTGGGTGGTAGCTTGGGCCGAAGAGAGGCCACTGGCCGCGGTGTTATGTTCAACATACTCGAGCTTTTAAAGCGCTGGCACAAAACTCCGGAAGAAACTTCCGTTGCGGTGCAAGGATTTGGAAACGTCGGTTCGGTGAGCGCAAATTTGCTACATAAAGAAGGTTGCAAAATTGTCGCCGTAAGTGACGTAAGCGGAGCGTATTACAATCCAAATGGTCTTCCTATTCGCCGAATGCTGGAATATTGTTCCACATCAAAACACAATATATTGGAAGGATTTGATTATCCCGGCGTCAGCAAAATTAGCAACGAAGAGCTTTTGGAGCTGGACGCTGATATTCTGGTACCGGCTGCTCTTGAAAAACAAATCACCATAAAAAATGTCGACAAAATTAAAGCAAAAGCAGTTGTTGAAGGCGCAAATGGCCCCACGACTCCGGAAGCAGAACGAGCGCTGACGAAAAAGGGTATTGTGGTCATTCCCGATATTTTGGCTAATGCCGGCGGTGTGGTTGTATCCTATTTCGAATGGGTACAGAGCATTCAATCCTTTTTCTGGGACGAAGATGAGGTGAACAAAAACCTTCGGAACGTCATCGAGAAAGCATTTGCTGCGGTTTGGGAAATCTCTTGCAAAGAGCGCATCGCAATGCGAGATGCGGCTATGCTCATCGCAGTAAAACGGGTTTCCATGGCCATGGATGAACGTGGCATTTTCCCATAATTCTCTTTTGTTTTGTGGGATTTTTTTATACATTTTTCAAAACATCATCAACATAGCAATTTAAGGAATCGGAGGAAACTATGGCAGTAAAAGTTACATTAGGCAATAGAGAGTACTTTCCCGGCATTGATCAAATCAAATACGAAGGCCCGGATTCAAAAAATCCGTTCGCATTTAAATGGTATGATCCAGAAAAAGTAGTTGCCGGGAAAGCCATGAAAGATCACTTCCGATTCGCCATCGCATATTGGCACTCTTTCTGCGGTTCAGGAGATGATCCATTTGGACCCGGTACGATCCAATTTCCCTGGGATGAAGCCAGCGATCCAGTGCAAGCAGCAAAAGACAAGCTCGATGCGGCGTTCGAGTTCATCACAAAGTTGGGCGTAAATTTTTATTGTTTTCATGATCGTGATCTTGCGCCCGAAGGTGATTCCGTTGAAAAATCAGAATATAATCTGAAAACACTTGTTGAGCTTGCAAAAAAGAAACAACAAGAATCGGGCGTCAAGTTGTTGTGGGGCACCGCTAATGTGTTCTCGCATCCTCGTTATATGAATGGCGCATCCACCAACCCCGATTTTAATGTGATACCTTTTGTTGCCTCACAGGTCAAAGCTGCTATCGATGCTACCGTTGAATTGGGCGGTGAAAATTATGTATTTTGGGGCGGGCGCGAAGGTTACTTTTCGCTCCTCAACACGGATATGAAACGCGAACTCGATCACTTGGGCATGTTCTTGAGCAAAGCGCGCGATTATGGTCGCAGCGTCGGTTTTAACGGCACGTTTCTTATCGAACCCAAACCCATGGAGCCGACCAAGCATCAATATGATTATGATGTCAGCACCGTGATTGCCTTTTTGCGTCACTACGGTCTGGATAAAGATTTCAAGATCAACATTGAAAACAACCATGCCACGCTCGCCGGACATGATTTTGCTCACGAAATTCGTTTGGCCGCGGACAATGATCTGCTGGGCAGTTTGGATGTCAACCAGGGTGACCCTCACAACGGCTGGGATACGGACGAGTTTTTGCACGATATTACCGAAGCCACGCTGTTTTTGATGGAAGTGCTACAAGCCGGTGGTATTGCTCCTGGCGGAATGAATTTTGACGCCAAGCGCCGCCGCAGCTCAACGGATCCCGAAGATTTGTTTATCATGCACATCAGCTCAATGGATACGATTGCACGCGGATTGATTGCTGCCGATGCGATTCTGAACGATTCGGATTTGCTGAACATGCGCAAAGAGCGTTACTCCAGTTTCGACTCCGGCGATGGTGCCAAATTTGAAAAAGGCGAGCTCGGACTCGAAGAGCTACGCAACCTTGCTGCAAAGCAGGGAGAACCCAAACAGCTCAGCGGCAAGCAGGAGCTGTACGAAGCGATTGTTAATATGTATATTTAGCAAAACATGCCCCGACGATTGTCGGGGCTTTTTTTTCCTACCGCGGCGTACGTCCACAATTTGCAGGAATAAAAATCCTTGCGCATCCATTAGAGTTATGATATTCAATTCAACTCGAAAAAGGAACACATGTCCAAGATAAAACAGGTGCTTGGAGATTATTTCAAGCTCACAAAACCCAGAATTATGCTTTTGGTGGTTATATCCGGCATCACTGCCGCCTTTATGGAAGGCAGCCTGCTT
>CAYPZM010000270.1:0-1281 GCA_964414825.1 uncultured Cytophagia bacterium
CGAACAGATTGAAACGGTTGAAAAATCCATGAATCAGATCATGGAGCTTTCGAAAGATGATACAAAAAATTATAATCAGATTGTGCGTTGGGTTGTCAATAAAGACGAACATGCCGATGATATTCGCGACATCGCCGTACAATATTTTTTAACCCAGCGCGTCAAACCGGCCGAGGTTTCGGATCAGCAGTACAACAAACAGTTGCAAGTGCTGCATCACATCATTGTGCATGCGATGAAAGCCAAGCAAACCACGGACTTGGAGCATGTGACCAAACTGCGCGAATTGGTTAAAGAATTTTATTCGCTCTATTTTGATGAAGAGATGCAGAAACATTTGGAAGAGCATGAATAATTGAAGTTTAAAACCCTGTCAGAGCTTGAAGCTCTGACAGGGTTACGGGTTTACTGACTCAACTCCACCAACTCGCCAAACAAATCTTTTTGTTCTTTAATTTTCTCCTCGCTGCCATACACGCAATAAGCTTGTTGCTTTAGAATTTCCTCGACCAAATTATGCATAGCGCGAATATCTTCCGGCGTGGTCGCCAGCACCGCATCGCGGTCGGTCTGTAATTTCTCCCGAGTCACACCTTCGAAATGATACCGCACGGCCACATTGCCCTTTTCGGAAGGCGTGAGCGGCCGATCCATCCGCGCTACGGTACCAATGATAAATCGGCTCATTGCTTCCTCATCCACTTCAAAGGTGCTTAAAAAGTTGGTGGCCGCCTGGTAATTGTCCAGCGTTTCTTTGAGATTGGGATCGCGGTACGAGGCAAAATAGACCTGGCCGTTTTCAGAAAACGAGCTGAACCCGCCATAGGCACCGCCAATAACACGAATGGTATTTTGCAGATAATCGCGCGAAAGAATTTGGTTCAACACATGCATTTTGCCATTCCATTCGTAACCGAGTTTGCGAAAATCATAACCTTGCAGCACATATTGCACTTTGGAGGCGGAAAGCAGACCTTCGTTCTTTTTGACAAACTCAAAGGTCCAGGTTTGGTAATCGATCGGCTGCTTCCCGAGTCGGTGCACAAATGGCAAAAGATGTTCGGAAAAAGCAGGCACATCCGTATCGTTGCAGGTCAAAGCTACTATTAAATTGTTTTGATTGAATATCAAGCTCGCTACCTTTTGCAGTTTGGCAGAAATATCCGAAGCATTGCTATCAAAATTTTCAACCAAATCGGTAACAAAACTATAATACGTTACGCCACCGGTTAATTCGTCAAACATGCCATCGTTGCTATAGTAGGACGCCAGCCGCGTGCG
>CAYPZM010000270.1:1291-7322 GCA_964414825.1 uncultured Cytophagia bacterium
GCGTGCGCGCATATCCCAAACCATCGGTTTTGATGCGTGCGTCCAAGCGCGATTGATGCCGCGTTAAAACGGCTTTGAGACGCTCCGCATCCGCATATTGCGTCTCGTTAACAATCTCTGCCATCAACTCGAACATTTTATCAATTTTGCTGTTCATGGATTTACAAGAAACGATAAATTTAGGCATCAACCGATCATCGGAACGATCCTCGAGATAGGTGCTCAAATAAGTGCTAAATCCGCCGGTGTGGATATTTAAGGCATTGTCCAAATCGCCATACGAATAGTTGGACGTATTGAGGCTGCCCAAAACTTCCGCCAACAGTTCGGCATACGGAATCAACTCTATGGGCAGAACGCGCGCGTCAAACAGCATTCGCGTATACACCACATTGTTGGTGAAATCTTGATAATACAGCACCGGAACATCGGCGATTTGTTTTTCCGTGAGCTCGTACCATTGTGCCTCGCGGTTGATGTCCTCAATGTCCAACAGCGGAATGGTTGCCAAAAGCTCAGGAGAATCTTCGCGCTTTTGATATTCGATGAGCTCTTGTGTTTGCTCAACCAGGTTCTCAATATCGGCATCGGACAATTGAGCCTTGTACTCGCGCAATTCTTGCTCTACGTTTTTATTAATTTCCGACTCTAATCCGGGTTTGGGTTGCAACACCAGAGACAGCGCATGCGGATTATTCAGCAATTGATTTTGGACAATCTGTTCAAGATAATCACTGTCGAGCGCGTTTTTCACCTCCTCTAATGCCAGTTCATATTGCAAACTCGTAAAGGGATTGTTGTCATACCACCAGCCGGATAGGGCATGGAAATTATAGGTCAGCCCTTTTTGTGCATCGTCACCTTCTCGCAGACGAAATTCAATGCGGTTTATAGCGCCTTCCACCGCTTGTTTGTCCAACCCCTCTGCAACTACCTTTTCGAGTGTAGAGCGAATAACGGAATTAAACTGTTCCAGATCTTCGGGATTGGCATTTTGCACCGTAATCACAAATACATTTTGTTTAATATCATCAACCGAAGCGCCCACTTCGCGACCAATGCCGGCCTCTTGTAGCGCCATTCGCAATGGAGCGGATTCGGAATTGACCAGCACTTCGCGCAGCACTTGCAAGGCCATCACCAAAGCGCGATCGGCGCCGCTGCCAACAACGTAGCTTTTGCTGAGATAGGTTTGATCTGCTGTATCCGCATCCTGGGCAACGGAATAAAAGGCACTCACCTCTCTGGGCTGGGAAAATGGCGGTTGCGTAGGCATACTAACATGAACTTGCGAGCGCTCGTAATTCGACAGGTAGTGTTTGTCGATGAACTCTAACTCTTTGTTCACATCCGCATCGCCATATAAATAGATATAGCTATTTGAGGGATGGTAATAGGTGCGATGAAAATCGAGGAACTGCTCATGAGTCAAGGTAGGAATCGCTTGCGGATAGCCGCCAGACGAATATCCGTAACCGGTTTCGGGGAACAGGTGTTTATACATCTGATAATAAAGCTCGCGCGTGGGACTGGAAAACGCGCCCTTCATTTCATTATAAACCACGCCTTTATAAACCACCTCGCCATCGTTATCAGTAAGCTCGTGGTGCCAACCCTCTTGCTGCAAAATTCGTGGATCGTCATAAATGAGCGGATAAAACACCGCATCCAGGTATACGTGCATCAGGTTGAAATAATCCTTGTCATTCATGCTGGCAACCGGGTAAATAGTGACGTCACTGCCAGTCATGGCATTGAGAAAGGTATTGAGCGAGCCTTTGATCAGAACGTCAAACGGACTTTTGACCGGAAAATTTTTCGATCCATTCAACACCGAATGCTCCATAATGTGCGGCGTACCGGCATCCGATTGCGGAATGGTTTTAAAGGCGATGCTGAACGTTTTATTGGGATCATCGGCGGCAATTTTTAACAAACGCGCACCCGACTTTTCGTGCTCGAACAACAAACATTCCGCATTCACTTCTGTGACAAATCGCTTTTCCACCAATTTAAAGCCGTGATAGGTTTTGCCAGGGGAAAATGCAGCCAAAGCCGCAACCGCGCCGAACAACATTACAGTCACAGACAACAGAACGGGTTTGCTGTGCATAATCAGTTCCTCCAATTCGATAAAATCCTCATGTTTGATACATCAGTTACCGGCAATGAAACTTGCCTTATCTGCTGAAATCTTTTTTAAAATTAGCGCAAGGTAAGCATCATGAATGTGGAATCAAAGAAAAATCCCCGATGATATACCAAAGATCGACCGTGATCATCCCGGTCGGCTAAAAAATTACGGACGTTCGACTGCGCGCGTAACATTGCATATAGTGGGTTAAAGATGCTCGAATTATTGAATAGAAATCTGTTGAACACCACAATATTTTGATTCAAGTGCCGTAAGGGCTCGCTCATGTCGTTCAGCAGCATTCTTGGCTTCCGATAGAGGCTCTTGCGCCGGAAATAAGCGACCATTATTCAGGGAGAATATCCAACCATGGATGTGCAGGTCGTTTCCAGACCTCCACGAATCCTGAATCAGATCGAGTTGTGACACATTATAAACTTGATGGAAAACGTTCAGCTCGCACAAACAATTGAGGCGCTGCTCTTTTGGCACATCTTGTAACCAATGCTGATGAGCCGAGATGGTGGTTTTGAGGTCCGCCACCCATTCTGCAACAAGACCTGTGGCCGAATTGTTATACGCAGCCTTGACGCCGCCACAATCATAATGGCCACAAATAATGATGTGCTGAACTCTTAAAGACTCTACCGCATATTGCAATGCGGACAAACAATTCGTATCGCTAGATTTGACCAGGTTGGCAATATTGCGGTGCACAAAAATATCACCGGGTCGCGCATTTACGATTTGATTGATAGGCACGCGGCTATCGCTGCAGCCGATCATAAACACTTGCGGCGACTGTCCTTTTTCGAGACTCGGAAAAAAATCAACATTGTCCTCGGCAATTTTTTCGGCCCAACGACTGTTCTGCTCGAGTAACTGATTCAAGATATCCATAGACGGCTCGCTTTCCTTTTCTGTTCGAAACCTTTGAACATCAGAATATATGAAATTGTCATTGATGCGTTTTTGCTCTATCCATTGTGCGATTTTAGTTTGTGCAACTTGCAACCCACATCCACAATATCAAACGGGATTTCTTTGGGCGGTTTGCCGCGCGTTTTGAAATAGTTGCATTTGCCTAAAAAGGTCTCATTGTCGAGGTCGTGATATTCACAGCTCCAACAGGTTTGTTTTGGTTGATTTTCCATGTTTATATCCACAACTTTTCATGAGGATTCATTGCCGGTCATTTTGGCATTTTCTTGCGCCACTCGAATATTTCGCAACAAGCCGTCAAGCTTGGGGCGTTTTATCGGGCTGTTGCGATATTTTTCACGAAATTCTTCCACGTCCATTTTCGAAAGCTCGGTTAATTTTGGCGATCGGTTGTGTGGCCACGGAAAAAATGCCGGCTCATCCGTGGGTTGAGCGAAGCGGATGTTCCACGGACAGACATCCTGACATATATCGCAGCCAAAAATCATATTTCCCATATTCGGTTTGTGTTCATCGGGAATGGGTTTATCGGGTTTGAGTTCAATGGTCAAATAGGAAATACATTTGGTGGCGTCCACCACTTTGGGTTCGACAATAGCATTGGTAGGACACGCTTCCAGGCATTTGGTGCACGAGCCGCAGTGGTCCGTTCGAAATGGCTGATCGTAGTCCAATTCGATATCGACAATCACTTCGCCGAGAAAAAACCATGACCCGTAATCGCGCGTCAAAATATTTGAATTTTTGCCTTGCCAGCCAATTCCGGCGCGCACGGCCCATTGTTTTTCCATCACCGGCGCCGAGTCGACAAAAACGCGACCTTGTGCTTGCGGCTCTTTCTCTTGAATGAACGCCAGGAGTTGCTTCAAACGCGCGCGTAATATATCGTGATAATCATCGCCCCAGGCGTAGCGCGAAATGCGGCCTTCATCCGGATTCTCGGTGGTTTCGAACGGCGTGTAATAATTCATCGCGCAGACGATCACGGATTTGGCATTCGGCACCAATGTGGAGGGATCCAAGCGCAAATCGCGGCGGTCTTTCATATACGCCATTTTGCCGTGATAACCGCGCTGCAGCCATTCATCCAGATGCTGGCTTGCTAATTTTTCAGCTTTGGTTATGCCGACGCGGAAAAAGCCAAGGCTTTTGGCATACGTTTTTATGTCAATGGTTAACTGCTTTACGGACATGTCGCAATATAACAGATGGCGAGTTGGATTTCAATGGAAAAATTGGGGCTTGAAGCCCTCCCACACTTGGCGCCCAGGGATAGAATCCCTGGGCGAACGGGGACTGCCTCCCTAAGTTCTCAGCGTTCGGGGATAGAATCCATTAATTGAAATAATCTTTTAATATCCCGCCGCCTGCCCATCCTTGCGAATTTCGGTGGCGCCGATATACACGCCGTGGTCTTTGTCAAATTGAATGGCTTGATAGCCGCCGTAAAACATCACATCATTGCCCACTTGCACGTTGTGGCCGCGGGCGCGCAGTTTCTCGGCCAGTTCCGGCGAGAAATAATCTTCCAAACCGACTTGACCGCCGTCAGCGGCCATTTGATCGCCGCGGGGCGTGCTGGAGCCGCTGTGGGCAATACGCGGCGCATCGCCGGCTTTTTGCAAATCCATGCCAAAATCAATAATATTGGTCAGCACCTGCACATGGCCTTGCGGCTGAAAATCGCCGCCCATAACACCAAACGCCAAAAAGGGATCGCCATTTTGAGTGACAAATCCCGGAATAATCGTATGAAACGGCCGCTTTCCCGGCGCATACACATTGGCGTGGTCCTCTTCCAAGGTGAACAAAGCACCGCGATTCTGCAGCACAAAGCCGAGGCCGTCCGGCACCAGCGTCGAGCCAAATCCATAATAAATGCTTTGGATGAGCGACACCATATTGCCTTCGGCATCAGCCGTGCAGAGATAGACGGTTTCCCCAGCGGAAATGTCGCCGGCTGCGTAATCAGTCCCGGCGCGATTCATGTCGATGAGTTTGGCGCGCTGCGCCGCATATTCTTTGGAAATAAGCGTTTGCACCGGTACATCCACAAACTCCATATCCGCATAATATTTGGCGCGATCCTCAAACGCCAGTTTTTTCGCCTCAAGCAGTACATGAATATGATCAGCACTACCAAATCCCATCTCCGCCACATCAAATTGCTCCATAATATTCAACATTTGCAGCACGGCAATGCCCTGGCCGTTTGGCGGCAGCTCCCACACGTCGTAACCGCGATAATTAGCGCTGACCGGCTCTACCCACTCGGAGCGGTGTTCGGCAAAATCCTCATAGGATAAAAATCCGCCCAAATCTTTGACAAACGTATCGATTGTTTTGGCGATATTACCGATGTAAAACACATCTCGTCCCTGCACCGCGATTTTTTCATAGGTTTCAGCGAGATCAGGATTACGAAAGAGTTGGCCTTTTTCCGGAGCGTTGCCATTTATGCCATACGTTTTCAGAAAATTAGGCTGATCGGCAAAATTCTCAATGCCATGCCGCCAATATCCGGCAATCACTTCGGGCACGGGAGCACCATTCTGAGCATATTCAATCACTGGCTGCAAAATTTCCATCATCGGCAGCGAACCAAAGCGCTTATGCAGCTCAAACCAGCCGTCTACGCAACCGGGCACGGAAAGTGAGAGCGGTCCACGAATGGGGATCTGCTCCATCCCCTGCTGCTGAAAATACTCGAGGGATAGAGATTTTGGGGAGCGCCCGCTGGCGTTCAAGCCGTACAATTTTTCCGATTTTGCATCCCAGACAATGGCAAACAAATCGCCGCCCACACCACAGCTCATCGGCTCCATTAAACCAAGGGTCGCATTGGCTGCAATCGCCGCATCCACGGCCGAGCCGCCACCCTGCAAAATGTCCAGCGCAACTTGCGTGGCTAGCGCATGACTTGTGGCCGCCATGCCATTTTGGGCAATGACTTCG
>CAYPZM010000271.1:0-7280 GCA_964414825.1 uncultured Cytophagia bacterium
TGAGCAATCCGGTATTCCCTGTTTCGATTTTTGATTATATAGATGATACAACACGACGGTATCGATTCGACGCTGTGTGCGCGCATCAATTGAATAATAGTGCAGCGCATGCGAGTTGCAGCGGGTGAGCCTATCCGCTGTCAAGAGGGTGCCCTGAATAAAGCCTCTTTTTTGAATGGCAAGTTGACTAAAATTTGAGCAACTGGTGGAAAAAATGCATACGGATTTATCTTGTGATGAAATAAATTGCTGATACCCTTGCAACAGAATTGATGCAAAAAAGCTTACTTCATTTTTCGCTTCTGCTGATTTTTGATTTATAGTTAGACTGCTTTTATGTGAATTGTGATGATTTAGTATGAATGCAACATTATCTCCACATTGAGTTGTCGAAAATGATGATAAAAGAAAAATACAAAGAGCAGCCAATAATGGTTTCATTTGAATCACCAGTTATATTCCTTTATAATGGCATTCTCTGGTAAAGTAAATTCTATCGAGGGTATTAATGAAGAATTGATTTGTATGCTATCCAGTTCGGTCATTTTGATTCGAGTTTGGTTGGCATCAAAAATTTCCATTTTTAATGGGAACGGATAAAGTGATTCTGTATAATGTTCAGAAAAGACGATTTTTTTATTAACAGAGCCGTCGTGATTGCAGGAAGATACCTGGATGAGAAAATTTTCAACAAAATATGTAAAGATTTCTTTTTTTGCTTTGTCATTTTTGCTTTGCCAGCTAGTTATCAGCGTGTCTTGCACGGATTGAACATCTTTGATCGAAAACCCGGATTGAGAGAGCCCAAAATCCTCCAACAAGGCAGGGAAGAAATCGGATAAATAGGGGATGGTTATGTTGGTCTCGGAGCTATAAGCATAAGCTGTATTGCTTTCAACGGAATAGAGCACCATTTCGTTATCGAGGATATAAATCTCTTGTTCAAAAGGGCGTTGGGTTGTGATGTAAGCGGTATGAGGCGCCTGATAATGAATGGAACCGGAGATTGTTTTTATAGAATCGTTTTCCTGCTTCTTGCAGATAAAATTGGCTTTAAGATTTTCCAATTCAGTACAAATGCCGAGAGAATATAGCAGCAAAAGAACCATAGTGAAACGCATAATTCTTTCCTTTTTTATAGAAAAGTGCCGAGTAAATCTCGGCACTTTGTTATGAACCGGAGCCAGCACTCAAAATAAGTAAGGTTAGGAGTGACCCAAATGCCCATCCTGTGCATGCAGAAGTGGTTCGCTTGCTCTTTGCTGCTTTCACATAGGCATCAGAGTAGATCTCTTTTTCAACATCGGAAAGCTCGACCAATTTCTCAGTCGGCACATCCGGTGAGCTCGAAACCGCAATGATAAAGCCAACGATGCCGCAAAGAAATCCACCGGCAAAATACCCACCGGTTTTGTCCATCGCCTTTGCATCAGCCTCTGCCTGATCCTTCAGGGATGCAATGCGATCCGGTGTTAGAGATGAGCTGGATGTTTCCTGGGCTAAAAGGGGGATCGCCAAAAGCGCAATGATGAGAATAATACTTACAAACCGTACGTGAAACGAGTGTTGAGTAGCCATCTGCTTCCTCCTGTAAAGTTAACCTTTATGTGTGAGTTAGGTGATTCATGGTTGTTAAAATAGATTGTTTAGGGAGTAGCCGATATTGAGTTGAAAAACTGAATTAGCAGCCTTGTAATATCCGTCTGGATCAACGCTTATAAATCCCATGCTATACCGTCCGCCCAACCGCCAAGAACTGTAAATATATTCTGCACCACAGGATAATCCACTATCAAAAACTGCTATATCACTGTCGCCTTCAAGTCGATCCGAATCTGTATGAGAGTTCTTGCCCCAACGAGAGATATGGCGGTAATGGCCGGCGAGAAATACACCGATATAGGGCCCTGCATATAAGTTGAGTGGCTCTAGCTGCAAAACAGCATAAAGTGGCATTTCGATGTAAAAAATATCCGATCTAAACTCGTAATTATTATTCCATTTTATTTTTTGACCTTTCAAGCTTATTAGTAATTCTGGTTGGAAAGATAGCCTGCCTGAAATGGGAAGTTCAAGATATCCGCCAAGAGCTGCTCCCAATCTAAAATCCGATTCCTCCGCATCCTCCCCAATATAATTGGAATAGTTGACTCCTGCTCTAACTCCAATGTCTTTGTCGTTTTGTGCTATACAAGCTCCAGCGCAAATAATAAATAACAGGCAGGTCCAATGTCGAAGTTGTACCATAGCAAGCCCTTTCACGGTTTCGAGGACAAATTTCGTACAGTTATTGATTAGTAACTATTGCTTTTTCAGTAATGGCCGTGTACAAATAAGGTATAAGCTGATTCATACAATCCTGCATCGCCGCATGCAGCGTCTTTTCATATCCCGCCGAAGATGCGGCCCAGTTGGTGCTTTGAGCATCTCCTACAATAGTACGCTGCGTAATAATTTGTCCGTTTTGCTTCACCATAGCATTAAGCTCTACGCTGGCGTCATACTGCATGTACGAGTCGCAATACACTCGGAATAGGTCAATAGCGACGACGACCGGCTCTTGGTCTCCGGATGATTCTGCCTGCTCATCCAATACGTGGAATCCACATTTTTTCAGATTTTCTTTTACCGTTGCATGCACCCAATCCGGGACATTGCCATTCGCGACCACCTTGGCAGTCTTCATCCCAAAACCATTGCGCACACAGCCAACGGAGGTTTTGATTGCTCGCTGATCGGCTGGCAGGGGCAATTGCAGTGAACTCGCACTGCTATCCGCTATTTGATCGAATCCTTGTACATACACCGGCCGCAAATTGACATGGCGTGTTCCAAATGCGCATCCCATATAGAGAACGGTGAATGGGATGATAAAAGCGAGAAAAAGCACAGATTTTTTGGACATGATGGCCTCCTTTAAGAGTTGATCCAACGTACAAGATTTTGTCTGCAGAGATTTATTCAAATTTTTTAAATGCACTGGGCGAGTTTAAAAAAAGCGCACAGATTATTCTAATACGAAAAGCCAAAATACAGCCCGACCACCTGATTGAACAGCTCTGCATCGGCCAAAGCCGGCGACAAATCACGATGATAGCGGACATCGACAAAAAAGCCAGAGGGCAAGACAATACCGCCGCCTAGAATAAAGCCGTAATTGGTGGATTCAAAATCGTCCATGTCCTCTTCTTCTTGTTCATCGTCGACTTTGACTACCAAGCTGGAGCCGATATTCACTCCGAAAAACGGGCCGCCCATAAGGTGCAAGTGTGTTTGTTGAGGATTTGATGTAATAGGAAATTTGAGCAGACAGGGTATTTCGATATAATTCAAGTTAAAGGCAATTTGTGTGTCATAGCTATAATAGCCGTACTGGAATTCCCCCTTAAAGGCACTGCCTTTCATTATCCAATGCACTTCGGGTTCAACGGAAAACAGTCGATTTGAGTAGATTTCATAAAACGCTCCAATGGACAGACCAATAGCTGCGCTTTGAGAATAATCACTTGAAAATGCGTAGCTAAACGCATCCCCCATCAACTCTGCATCATCTCCCACCCAGGTGTGCGAATTGAGGCTTGCTAAGAGCCCACTGCCGGCTAAGAGTGTTGTGGCGCTTAAGAAAACGGCTGCTAAAATTGTGATTGTGAATTTCATGGCTCCCTCCTGAAATTGAGTGAATAAAGTGGAAATCTTGTTCTGCCGATCCCACTGGAAAGGATTGTTATAAGAACAAGATCCCCCTGCTTGTAAAATTTAGGACTAGCGCACCAAAAGCATCTTGCGCGTTTGAGCAAAGTCTTCAGCTATTATCCGATAAAAATAAACTCCGCTCGATACAGGCTGCTTATTATCGTTCAAACCATCCCACGTGGCTGAATGAATGCCTGCTTCAATTTTCCTGTTTTCCATGTGTCGAATAACTTGACCTAAAGAATTCAAGATAACAAAAGTCACTTCGCATGGCCGGGGCAGTTCATAATGAATGGTAGTGGTTGGATTGAACGGATTGGGGTGATTTTGATGCAGCTGGAATGATTCCGGCATTGTTGCAGTATTCTCTGCAACATTAACGGTCAATCTATCTGAAATTCCTGTAATATTTATCGCGTTGCCTTCCGCGTCGTTGGCTGTAATATCATATAAACTGATGGTTAACGTGTCACCTATTACCAAGTTTTCTTTTAATTTAAAGTAGACCTCTCCAATAACTCCAGTTCCACTGGAGCTATTGGGCTGATCGGTTCGTGTCTCGCCTACAGAAACAATACAATTCTCATAATCAATGTTGGGCATAAACAGTATGTTCGATCCTAAAAACTCGCCGGCTTTTGCATTGATAATTTGCACTGCTTCTTCATTTTTAAAATGTAGCTTGTAAGAAATACCAAATAGATTTTCAACATCTTCTACTATGACATCAATACGACACGTGTCTCCAGGCAGAAATTGTTCGCTTGATGTACTGGATTGAACAAGAGAAAGGCTAGTGCTATTTTCGCTGATTTTGCTAGTAGATTCAACCTGCTTGAAACTGGCTTGAGATGTTGGATGTGTTTGGTTAAAATGAAATCCGATGGGAAGAATATCCTTCTCGTCAACGAGTCCGTCGCCATTGTTATCTACATAGGTTACCTTTATTGGTTCCCAAGGAGGACAGCAGCAAGGAGCCCAGGTAAACGTATTTTGTTGACGACATTTGCATTCAGGGCCGGTTTGGTGCCAATGCAAACCCAATGGAAGGACATCTTTTTCGTTGACTATACCGTCATTATTAGAATCGCCTGGCCAAACTTGGAGGCAATCTTCTAAAATGACCGATGTGCATCCAGGCTCTAACAGGATGGCACTGCCATCGCTTGCGTTTGCTTCGATATTGGATGTACAAAATTGTACGGCTGTACTTGCTGTTATATTTTGAAGAACTTTGAATTTTACGCTAGCAATCACACCTTCCCCCGATACGCCTCCACTTCCGGCTTTTCGAGAAAGGCCGATGCTGACACAACCCTCATCAGGTGAGTCATCAAAGAAAGGAACTAAATTCGATCCAAGAAACGGCCCCGCTTTCATATCCACTACATCCAAATAGGTCGTCTCATAATCTAATTTGAATGCGATCCCAAATAGATCGGTTACGGGAAGAGATTCGCTGCCGACTTGGATGTCTATCCAGAATTCTTGGCCTGTAAAATAACTTCTTTGCGTAGAATATGGGGAAAGTGTCGTGTTTTGAGATTTCTCGGTGCCGGCGAACTGCACCACAACCTTTCCCCATGGCTCCATATCACTTTCTCCATAGAATTCAATTTTACCGTCTCCATTCATGTCTGCAGTGTATATGTCTTGGATGTGTAATCCATAGCTTGGATTAAAATCAACAAATTTGTAAAGGGTGTCAGAACTATTAATATATAAATCTTTTTTTCCTGAAAATATAAAAGCTTTATCATCAGCAGAAATAAAAAGGTCATCCAAGTCATCATTGTTAACATCATAGGAATGATTAGCATACGCCAAGGCAAAATCGAAATCAATTACGACCTCATTATAAATATTGAATGATTTGCTGCCTTTAATAATATTGATATCTGCCGATGGATTAGGATTTTCGTGATAGTTAGCATCATGGAATAGGATGTCATCGAAACCATCATTGTTAAAATCGCCATATCGTGTTATATATGCCGGATTTTTATAAGGTATGCTCCGCATAAAAGAAGGATATTGGTACAATTCTGGTCCGCCTTGCCATATATATACTTTTGCCATTTTGGTGTATTCTTCATCGGTTCGTCCAACAATATCAAAGATTCCATCTCCGTTCACATCTGCAATTCCAATCGCAATTGTATAGGACTCATCTGTAGTTAATGCGGCATCAACGCCTGTATTAAAGTTGTCTCCCCCGTTATATATATAAATGTTGCCCTTGTTGTTAGCTTTTCCCGCACTGACAATCAAATCATCGCATTTATCGCCATTTACATCGGCTGAATATAGGGTCCAAGCAAATCCTTCGCCTTTCGAGTAGCCCTTCACAATTTGATAATTGACTAAATCTAGGCCAGAACCATCAGCTTTCGACCATAAAATTATTAAATACCCTCGTCCTATCCAAGAGTCGCTATGCGATTCATACCATGGCGTTCCTACAACCAAATCGTCATATCCGTCATTGTTTATATCCCCTACGCAATTCGAACACAAACCTCTCCACATCCAACCCCCCGAATCACCTTGATGAATCGGCAGGCGCCCTTCAAACTCAACAACATTGGTTGAATCAATTCCGCTTTTTGTTCCATAGTACAAATAGAGTTTACCAACTCTGTCCCCATTGCTATTGTGAAACATTGGCGCGAGAACAACTAAATCATCATAATTATCATTATTAAATTGCCCAAAAATAATTTCTTGGCCAAACCACGTTGTTGAATCGTTTCGGCCAAGATGAAGGATGAAATCAGGAGAAGTAAAAGTATGTGTTTCTGAAAAGGCAGATATGACTATAAGCATCCAAATTATGACTCCTGCTGACGTCCTCATGTTTGCTCCGTTTTCTTTCTAAATTCTCATGTAAAAGCAATTTTATTAAAACAATCGCGTTTATAGGTTAATATTGGATTTGGATAAATGAAAATAAATCAAGAGCTTTGCGATTAAGCACCGTTGAAATTTAGCCACAGAATAAGAAATATTACAGCGATGTTGATCGTGACTCCAACAATACCTCCAATCCACCTTGTCCTAATAACTGACTCGCGTTCGTCTTTGGACAAGGTTTTGATGTCCACTTCGCCATGCTTGCCGCAGATTAATGGCTTCAGCATTTGACCAAAGATGGGACCGACTAACCACTTTACCCAAGTAGCGTACTCGCCCTTTTCCACCTCCATGTGACATTTGGGACACCTATACCTTGTAATGATTACCTCCTATTAAAGACATTAACCTGTTAAAAATATATTAATTAAGGTGCATCATTTATGTTAGATCATCGAAGTGCATTTCCCCCATCAATTAATTGTCTTCCTTTGCCCCGCCACATACGTCGCCTCCGCCGCATTCTTCACCCCGAGCTTTTTATAGATGTTTTTGCAATGAAACTTGACCGTATCCAAAATAATACCCAATTCGTCTCCGATTTGTTTTTGGCTGTGGCCGTGGCAGAGGTGTTTGAGTACCTGGTGTTCGCGGGGACTGAGCTGGTCCAATAGATTTTCCTGCTTGAAATACTTCACCACTTTGCACGCAATACTCATACTCATCGGTGCGCC
>CAYPZM010000272.1:0-7241 GCA_964414825.1 uncultured Cytophagia bacterium
GTAACATTTTTTTTGATTTTATGCTATAGTTTACCTTTTTAAAGTGGACTCATTATTACAAATAAACAAGTTGAAAGTTTGCCGCCAATTGTACAAAGATGGCTGCAACAATCCAATGTGATCGGCAAGGAGCGCATCAAGCGCGTCCATCTCGAACAAATCGGCGAAATGCGCACCAAACCCAACGGCAACTGGATGCCGTTCCAGGCCAGGCAATGGTTCACCACAGAACAACCAGGATTCCTCTGGTGGGCACAGGTTAAAGCTGCGCCGGGATTCTTTTTCACTGCGCGCGATAAATATGCAAACGGCCACGGGCACATGTTGATAAAAATTCTGTCACTGTTTCCGGTTGCGGATGCGACCGGGCCCAAAATCGACCAGGGAACCATGTTGCGTTATTTAGCTGAAACGTGCTGGTTTCCGTCCGCAGCCTTGCATGAAAGCATTACATGGGAAACGGTGGATTCGACCTCAGCGCGCGCCACCATGACGGGTGGTGATATTACGGGCTCCGGTCTGTTTACATTTACCCAAACCGGCATTTTGAAAAGCTTTGAAGCGCAACGGTATTACAGTTCCGACAAAAATGCGAAACTGGAGACCTGGTATGTGGAAAATGATTTGGCAAGCATTAAGGAATTTGCAGGGTTTCGAATTCCAACAAAATCCATAGTGACGTGGAAGCTGGATTCGGGGGATTATACCTGGTTGCGATTGACCGTTACAAATATCCAATACAACAAGAGCGCCTCGCCTCATCTTGATTATTAGTGCTCTATTTCTATAATCTGCAATATTTTATTTGACAGGATCCCATGACAAGTAGTTTAATTGATCCAAATGTAACCATAGGCCATGTGCATCTCAAAGTATCGGATTTGCAGAGGGCCGTCGATTTTTATAGCGGCGTTCTGGGATTTCAAGTGCAGCAGCGCGTGGGAAACCAGGTGGCTTTTTTAAGTGCGGGCGGGTATCATCACCATATCGGGCTCAATACCTGGGAAAGTAAAGGTGGCTCTCCCCCTCCTCGTACGAGCACGGGTCTTTACCACGTTGCCATTCGCTATCCCACTCGCGAGGCATTGGCAAAAGCACTTGTGAGGTTGGATAGAGCGGGAGTTGAGCTGGACGGTGCCGCCGATCACGGAGTCAGCGAGGCGCTGTATTTGCATGATCCCGATTTTAATGGGTTGGAATTGTACTGGGACCGACCCGAGAGCGAATGGCCGCGCGACCAAGACAATCAAATCAAGATGTATACCAGCCCCCTCAATTTGGTGGAGCTACGTTCGTTAGCAAATCAACCTACTGAATGACAACCTTTATTATGTACTGATTTATCAACCAAAAAGAAATAAAAGAGATGCTAAAGGAAAAGTTAAATCGGAAACGTGCAACAAGGCAATGGTCTTTGGTTTTGATTGCGATTAGTGTTTGCCTCGCCTGCAACCCCACTGTTCAGATCGGTCAGGAAATTCAGTCAGACAAGTTGATGGACGGTATATATGAAAGAAGTTTTAAGAGCGGCCCGAACTATGCCGAGGTTGAAGTGACGATTAAAAACCAAAAGATTGCCGATATCAACATTGTAAAACACGATGCTTGGAAAGGAAAGAAAGCAGAGCCAGTGATTTCGCAGCGCATCCTCCAAGAACAATCGACCAGAGTGGATGCGGTCACTGGAGCAACAAACAGCAGTCATGTGATCATGAACGCAGTGCAACGGGCGGTTGAAAAGTCTTATGCGGCAAAACAAGTCTAGACGCTTTGGTACTGCTATAAACATAAAAATCCGGCACCTGATTCAAGCGTCGGATTTTTTGTACGCCCGGCGGGAATCGAACCCACAACCTACGGCTCCGGAGGCCGTCGCTCTATCCAATTGAGCTACGGGCGCATTGAATTAGTCCAAGTTATGAAATTTTTTCGCCGAAGTCACGGTATTTTTTAACAACATGGCGCGCGTCATCGGGCCCACTCCACCAGGGACCGGCGTAATGGCGCTGACCACCTCGAGCGCCGCTTGATAATCCACATCTCCAACAAGTCGATAGCCGCGTTCGACAGAATCATCATCCACCCGATTTACACCGACATCGATCACCACAGCGCCGGGTTTAATCATGTCCGCAGTTAGAACATTGGGGCGACCGGCAGCGGCCACCAAAATATCGGCCTGGGTGGTGTATGGTTTCAAATCACCGGAACCGGTGTGGCACACCGTTACTGTGGCATTGGCCCAGGGCTGCTTTTGCATCATTATCACAGCAAATGGCTTACCGACGATGTTGCTGCGTCCGACAACGACCACATGCTTGCCTTTTGGATCGATATTGTATTCCTTGAGCAGCTCTTGCATGCCGGCCGGCGTACACGGAACAAAACAGTCTTCGCCTGCCAACAATTTGCCGCGGCTTACGGGATGAAAGCCGTCCACATCTTTATCCGGCGAAATGGTCTCGATCACCTTTTTTTCTGAAATTTGTTTTGGTAATGGAAGTTGCACAAGTATACCGTGCACCTCATCGTCGTTATTAAAGGTTTGCACAAGCTGCAAGAGTTCCGCTTCCGAAGTGGATTCGGGCAGATAGGTGGTTTGGCCCAAAATCCCGACTTTTTCGCAATCCTTTTGTTTCATGCCCACATATACTTTGGATGCCGGGTCTTCACCCACCAAAATCACCTCCAAACGAGGAAAGCATTTTTTGGTTTTTAGAACCTCAATTTCCCGAGCCAGTTCGGCACGGATTTTCGCCGCGGTTTTATTACCGTCGATAATGGTCACTTGCATTGATCTCTCAGGGTAGGTTTATTCTCGTAATCGATTTTGCTTTGCCGGTCTGCACATCCACTTCCACCACAACACCGTTGAGGCGAATATTGGTGGTAGCTACTTTATAGTGTTCCGGAATGCCGCTAATAAAGCGTTTGATGGCCACGTCAACTTCCAGGCCAATGACCGAATCGGTTGGGCCGGTCATGCCCGCATCTGTAATATAAGCTGTGCCATGCGGAAGTATGCGTTCATCCGCGGTTTGGATGTGCGTGTGCGTGCCAACAACGGCACTGGCCTTGCCATCCAAATACCAAGCGATAGCCAGCTTTTCCGCTGTGGCTTCGGCATGCACATCCAAAAAAACAATCTTGGTCTGCTGGCGCAGTCGCTCTACTTCTTCCAGGCCGCGTTTGAAAGGACAATCGATTTGGTACATAAACGTACGGCCTTGCAAATTGACCACGCCAATCTGCAAGCCGCTTTCTGTTTTGTAGAGAGCTGCGCCTTTTCCCGGAGCTTCTTCCGGATAATTAGCCGGGCGCAACACCCGATCGCTTTCATCCAAATAGCGCCGAAAGGCGGCATACGTCCAGGAGTGGTTGCCGCCGGTCAGCACATCAATGCCGAGCGAATAATACTTTTTTGCCAATTGTTCGGTGAGTCCTTTGCCCTGGGCGCCATTTTCACCATTGGCAATTGTAAAATCAACATTATACTTTTTTTTCAAAGATGGCAAATAAGTCGACAGCACCTCATAACCAGGTTTGCCGACTATATCTGCAATGAACAAAATGTTTGCGGTACTGTTTTTACTCACAGTTTATCTCTATTTTGCATATCCGATGGCGCGATATTCCCGAATCACGGTTACTTTAATTTGCCCGGGATACTCCATTTCACTCTGAATTTTATCGGCGATATCGCTGCTCAATTGCTCGGCCAATGCATCGTCAATGCGTTCATGTTCAACCATCACGCGAATCTCGCGTCCGGCCTGAATGGCAAACGCATTGCCCACACCGCTAAACGACTTGGCAATGTTTTCCAAGCTTTCCAGCCGTTTGATATAGGTTTCCAGCGTTTCACGACGCGCACCGGGGCGCGAGCCGCTGACGGCATCCGCAGCTTTGACCAGGACCGATATCGGCGAAATCGGCTCCACATCCTCATGGTGAGACGCAATTGAGTTGACGACCACAGGATGCTCGCCATATTTTTTGGCAATCTCGGCACCAATTTGTGTGTGCGTACCTTCTGTGTAGCGATCGATGGCTTTGCCAATGTCGTGCAACAATCCGGCGCGTTTGGCCAAATTGCCGTCAAGTCCCAATTGTGCGGCCATCAAACCGGACAAATAAGACACTTCGATGGCATGCTGCAAATTATTTTGTCCATAGCTGGTACGATACTTTAATTTGCCCAGCAGCTTTTTAATTTCCACTGCCGCATCGGCCACGCCGGTTTCAAACAGCGCCTTTTCGCCGATTTCGATGAGATTTTCTTCCATCTCTTCAGTGGTCTTTTTGACCACCTCTTCGATGCGTGCCGGATGGATTCGGCCATCGGCCACCAGTCGTTCGAGCGATACTTTGGCAATTTCGCGGCGGAACGGATCGAATCCCGAAAGCACAACTGCTTCCGGAGTATCGTCGACAATCACCTCCACTCCGGTTACTTGCTCGAAAGAGCGAATATTCCGTCCCTCGCGTCCAATGATACGGCCTTTCATCTCATCGTTGGGCAGGTTAACCACGGACACGGTAGTTTCCGTAGAATGATCCGCTGCCGTACGTTGAATGGACTGAATGATAATTTCCCGCGCCTCGCGGTTAGCAGTTTGCCGCGCATGATCTTTAATTTCTTTCATTTCGCGAGCAGACGCTTGTTTGACTTTGTCGAGCAAATTATTCATCAAAATGCGCCTGGCTTCTTCATTGGAGATGCCACTTATGGTTTCGAGCTGTTTGTTTTGTTCCTCAATTTTTCGTTCAAGTTCGGTTTGCAGCCGTTCAACTTTTTCTTCACGAACCCTGAGACTGGTTTCAAGACTCTTGAATTCTTCTTCTTGTTTGGAAATCAGATCGTATTTACGGTCTAAATTCCGTTCTCGGGAGGTAAGTTTATTTTCAGTTTTTTGAAGCTCGTTGCGTTTCTGCTTTGTTTCATTATCCAGACTTTGTTTTAGCCGTAAAAACTCATCTTTGGCTTCAAGCATCTTTTCCTTTTTAATGGAATTTGCTTCTTTTTCAGCCTCGGAGACAATTTTCTCGGCCAATCGTTCTGCATTTGCGACTTTGCTTTGTCCGACATATTTGGAAAACAGCCAGCCGGCGATAAACGAGATCAAAGCTGCCGCAAATACGGCAATTACAGTTATCATTATATCCATTGCCCCTCGCTAAAAAAAAATCCCAGAAATCGCACACGTCTGACTCTTCAATCGAACAATCGTTTAAAAGCCAGTATCTCGCAATCTGGGACATCGGGAAAGTGTAATATCAAGCTATGTTAGTTAAACATCACTGATTAAAACGATCAGCCTCCGATGATTTTTCTATGCCAAGTTCTAATTTTTTAGATAGTTCATCTATTTTTTGTAAAAAGTTCTCAAATTCTTCGGATCCGCGTTGCTTTTGCGCGAATAACTCTTGAGTTATATTCAGAGCTGTGAGAATGGCAATTTGGTGCAATGGGCGATTGGGTCGAATCGACTGAATTTCTCTCATTTTTGAGTCAACATATTCAGCTATTTTGAATATTTCCCCGTTATCCGCATCGGCTTTTAGAGTATATTCGGACCCAAAAATATAAACTTTGAGACTTTTCTTTTCGTGTTCCATGCAAACTTGACATTGCGAGATATATGAGCATTTCAAACGCTACTGCTACTTGTGAGCAGTACACGTTATTCTAAAAGGCGTACTTTGTCGATTTTATCGACCAATTCTTGTATACGTTCTTTTAGCCTCTGCTCGCGCTCCTGATATTGTTCAAGCGCAGCAGCATCGTGACTTTCTTCTGCGTTCAGCAAATCACGTTTTAATTGTTCAATTTCTTCGTCTTTTTCAGAGAGTGCTTGTTCTGCTTGTTGTTTTTCGTGAATTAGGGTGTTTATCATTTGTTGCTGTTCAGCAATTTTTTTTAGTGCTTGATAAACACGTCGTTCTAATACTTCCAGAATATTATCTTCAACCATTCTCAAACCCGGTCACAATCTGCACCAAATTCTATGATAGACAGCTCCCTTCGCGTGACTTGGAGCTGCTTCTTAACGCTGACTTAACGTACGTCGTTTTCGGGAAAAAGTCAATGAAAAAGCTTCAGAGCACAAAATCTACAAACCACGAGTGCAAAAAAAAATAGCCGAGTGCAGCACCCGGCTATTGTGACCAAATCTGTGATGTGTGGTGATAGTAAAATGACCCAAGATGCAGGGCCACCGGTAAATTCACTTCTTTACGGAATTTACAATTTCACCAAATGCATCAATGTCCCTTACGGCCAAATCGGCCAATATTTTGCGATTGATTTCGACGCCTTTATGATTCATCGCTCCAATCAACTGCGAGTAGGACATTCCGTAAATGCGAGCTGCTGCATTGATACGAGCTATCCACAATTTACGAAATTCGCGGCGACGAACGCGTCGATCTCGATAGGCGTATTGTAATCCTTTTTCAACCTGTTCTTTTGCGGATTTAAACAGGCGATGTTTGCCGCTATAGTATCCTTTGGCGGCTTTTAAATATTTTTTTCGGCGGCGCCGTGTCGGCACAGCCGAGTGTGATCTTGGCATATCTCCTCCGTCACAACTGGGTTAGAGTCATTAACTTGTGCTTATGTAGTGATCAAGTGCCGCACTCGTTTGGCGTCAGCCGGCGCCACAAGGCCGGATTTACGTAAATTGCGTTTGCGTTTGCGTGACTTTTTTGTCAGAATATGACTGGCGTACGCTTTATTGCGGCGTATTTTGCCACCTCCGGTGATGCGAAATCGTTTGGAGGAAGCGCGATTCGATTTCATTTTCGGCATAGCGTGGACAATTCCTTTCTATTTTTGCGTTAAAAAGAGAACGAGCTGTCCTCCTTCCAACTTTGTATCTTTTTCTATTTTGGCAATATCGTCCAGATTGTCTTTAAATCGTTCTAATATTTTCTCACCGTATTCACGATGTGCGTTTTCGCGTCCACGAAACATCACCGTCGCTTTGACACGGTTTCCTTGCTCAAGAAATTTGCGTGCGTGCCTGGTTTTGAACTCAAAATCATGATCATCGGTTTTCGGTCGGAATCGAATCTCTTTGGTGACAATCACGTGTTGCTTTTTTCGATTCTCTTTTTCCTTTTTGGCAAGCTCGTATTTGTACTTGCCAAAGTCCATGATTTTGCAAACAGGCGGATTGGAGTTCGGGGAAACTTCAACCAGGTCTAACCCCGATTGCTCAGCGCGTCTTAATGCATCA
>CAYPZM010000273.1:0-4770 GCA_964414825.1 uncultured Cytophagia bacterium
GCCCATAACGGCCATGGCGTGCGTAGCTGCAAATAGCGGCGTCGGATTGACGGCAGCAAAAACGCCCGTAAGAGCCGTTGCCGTGCAGCCCAGTCCCGTAACTCGCGACATTAGCGGGTGGCCATTGCTAATTTTCATTACCTCATTTCCATCTGTAATGAGATCGGTTTCGCCGCTTACGCTTACGACGCATTGATTCGTTTTAGCCAGCCGTTTGGCGCTCTCCAACGCCAGGTCGGACGTTTGCGAGCTGTCCACGCCCTTTGTTTTCACCTCGGCATCCAACAGCGCCATAATTTCCGAAGCGTTGCCACGAATCACGGTGGGACGCGTCGATTTGATGAGCTTTTTGCAGGTATCGGTTCTATAGCTTGTGGCTCCTGCCCCCACCGGATCAAAAATGATGGGCACATTTTGTGATGCGGCGGTTTGCATCGCCACACTCATAGCATCCACCCACAGCTCGCTTAACGTGCCAATATTGATGACCAATGCGCCACCCACAGCCGAAGCGATTCCGACCATCTCTTCGACCTCGTCAGTTGCGTGCGCCATAACCGGCGAGGCGCCAATGGCCAAAATGGCGTTGGCTGTCGTGTTCATTACCACATAATTGGTGATATTGTGCACCAGAGGTGATTTTTGACGAATCGTCTGAACATCATTCCAAATTTTTAATGCGTCTGACATGATTCTCCTTTCCGTTTATTTTATAGCGCAAATACACACATAATCGCCGCGGTCGTAGCCCTCCACCGGCTCTTCTTTTTCCAGGTTAGAATAGACCGGATGTCGTGTCAATGTTTGCGCAAACTTGAACTCTTTGAATCCTGCTTGTTTTAACAGCTCCACTTTATCCGGCGTGCTGCGCCATACCGCGGCAGTAACAAATTCTATTGGATAGACATTTTCCGGAGCCGCGCCGTCAAAATAGGCATGCTCCCAGGTGCCGATCTCTTTGCCCAAGTTGTACAGCAACGCATAAGAGCTTTCTTTTGGGACATCGAGAACAAGGAGTTTGCCGCCCGGCTTTAGCGCATCAAACGCATTTTTAAAGGCTTTTAGCAAATTGGCGATATAACTTGGCGTGCCGTTAAAAATAATCGTGTCAAATGCATTGTTTTCAAGTTCAGTCTGCTCAGCCGTGCCGGGACGCACCTGCATGCCGCGTTTTACGGCGATCTCCCGCATGCCGTCGGCCGGCTCCACGCCCTCTTTTATTTCAATGCCATAGTCTTGATATAACAATTTCTCAAACAGGCCGCTTCCACAGCCAACCGAAATGCAGCGTCCCGAATCGGTTAAAAAATGCGCCAGCAGCGCCACTTCGGAATCGAGTACATTTTTATTTTTCAAAAACCACGTGTCATACGCTTCCGCAAATTCATCAAATACAATTGCTTCCACACTGTCTCCTTTCGTCTAAGCATAAAAAAAGCCGTTAGCAAGGGCCAACGGCTGATTATACGATTTCACAAATTGTATAGTACCGTTTCCCTACGCTAGTATTATCTAGTTCAGGTTGTTAGGGTATGTTCTCAGGTCAAAAGACCACCCCTAACGGCGATCCAAATGTAGGATAATGTTGCCTCTTTGTCAACAGTTTTTCGTGTAAAAATATTTGCGTTTTAGGGTCGATATGTCTACATTACGAAGCATTTTTTAGAATTATAGGAGGTAACTTGGCATCATTATCCGAAATACTTTCACCTTTTGGTGGTGCCCGACTTGTTGAGTGGTTTACCGATTTAACCGAATTGTGGCATGATACCACTCCGATCAAACCCAATGATACAGTATCACCCCACGGTTTGACGCAGTGGCTGCATTACAAAAATTATGTTATTTGGCATCTTGAAGAAACCGTGCGGAAAAAAGACATCGCCGAAAATCATATTCTTGAAAACGAACGCCGAATAGATGCGCACAATCTAAAGCGGTTACAGGCCATTGAGCAAATGGATATCTGGATTGACAATGTGCTCACCAGTGCAGGCATTGTGCCGGATGACAATTCCGAGCTCAATTCGGAAACCCCCGGTAGTATCATCGATCGTTTGTCTATTTTGACCCTTAAAATATTTCATATGCAAACTCATCTCGAAGATGATGACATTACGCCGGAACACAAAAATATTCTTCGCGTGCGCTTGAGTGTTCTGGAGGAGCAGCGCCACGACGTTGCGAAAGCATTAGACAAGCTGATGCTGGATTTGCGTCAGGCTAAAAAGAAACACAAAGTATATCGGCAGTTCAAAATCTACAACGATCCGAGCTTTTCGCATGAGCAATATGCCAAGTAATACATTATTTTTATATAATTGAGATATGTTTCTTTGATTAACGCGATAGCTTTAAACCAGGGTGTACACATGCAATTTTTGCTCGGTTTTACACGAGTTGCTAACCTCTATCTAAACACGTTATGAATGTTGTCCTGGCATACGGCGAGCACGGTCTGGCCGTAAATCTTCCCAAGCATACAACGTTGGTGCATCCCGAAGCGCACTCGCCTTCGAGTGATACGTATATTGCCATTGTGCGAAATCTTCTCGAGCCGCTCGGGTATAAAAAAACCTTGTACGATTTGGGAAAATCATGCAATACCGCTTGTATTGTCATCAATGCTTTTTGCCCGCCAGAAGTGAATGAGCGATTACTGCGGCCGATTCTCAAAACTTTGCATGCTTCCGGATTAAAGCATTCCAAGATCACGATTTTGGTCACGGCCGAGTACCCTGCCGAATTTTCGGACGAGATTTTGCCGCATATTCTGCCCGATGATATCCTTCAAGAATATCCTGTCGAATCGCATCACGTCTATTCCTACACCAAGCATGAGCTGATCGGCAAAACCCAATCCGGGGTTTCCGTATATATTGACAAGCGTTTTAAAAATGCCGATATACGCATTATCACCGATGGGTTATTCCCGCATTTTTCCTTTGGCTACACGGGAACGCCGGTTCTTCTGAGTTTGGGGCTTACCGGGCCCGAGACCATTCAAGGCCTTCACAAGGTAATTGGCACGCACTCGACCGAGGAGAGTTTTCTGTTCAATCCCGAAAGCCTGTTTTTTAAAGAAATTCATGATATTGTAAAAATGTCGAAATTGAACTTTGTGGTGGATGTCTCGTTCACCCGAAAGGCCCAATTTATCGATATTTACTCCGGAGCCCCCGAAGTGGTGTACAAAACGTTGAACAAGGAGCTCCCGTTCAAATCCAATGGCGACTTGCAAAAGCCCGCCGATGTGGTGGTTTCCAGTACAGGTGGATTTCTCTTCGAAATGTCCTGGTACCACAATTTGATGGGATTGTGCCTTGCCCGGCGTTTTCTGAAATCCCAAAACGGCACCATTATTTTTGCCACTAAATTATTCGACTCTGTTAAATCCAAAAAAAGAAACCAAGTTGAAAACATACAGGATTTTGTGAGTTTTTTTCAGTTGGACAAGGTCATTAACGGCACGATCGATTACATCTTTTCCTATCTAAAAGGAACTCGTATCGTATTTGTGTCCACCAATTTTACAAAAGCAACGAACAAAACGCCAGAAAAAGCTACCGTCTCCTTTCAACCGACTGTGGAAGCGGCTTTGGAAAACTGCGACTCTCCCCTCGAAGAAACCTCGGTTACGGCATTGACCGAGGGATTGTTTTCGCACGTCATCCTGCGTTAATTTTGCCCTATCGCAGGAACCTTTGGCCCCATTTCGCGTTAAATTTCAACATGTAAATTATTAATGATTTCAGACTTGAAGTCAATAGATTTTTGTTATAAAGTATAGATTTGTCCTTGTTCTTTTAAGCAATAAATGACCTTGCTCGAAACCGGGCAAAGGAGGTGCGCTATGCAAAAGATTTATACAATTGACCCGATAGACGCGCTCAAAATTTCAATACAGTCCGAAAAGGAAATGCACGCGTTTTATAAAAAAGCCGTGGCATTGATAAAGGATGAAGACTCTCAAAGCATTCTTTTAGGCTTGTCCAAACATGCTGAAGAGCATCGTGAAAAAAGCATGGATATGTATAGCAAAGTGAGTGGCAAAAAGATTCTGTTTTTGAATTTGGACAAACGCCACAAATTAAAAACTTTGCAGCGATGCTCAAGCGACCCGAACGATGCGATCCGAATTGCCAAAAAGAATGAAAAAGAGCTGAGCAACTATTATATTACGGTTTCTCGTCGATTTTTGGATCCCGAGCTGCGTGATTATTTTCGCGACCTGGCCACGCAAAATCAGCAACATATTGCGTTGTTAGAGGCTTCCTTTGAAGAGCCGCTGACCCTCGATGAAGAATCCGAAGATGAGAATGTATTGAATAGCGTGTCGGATGAAAATCCGGTCAAGAATTTATAAATCCTGAATCATTTCAAAAAGCCCATAATCATTTTTGGTTATGGGCTTTTTTTGTTTGTGGCGGAGAATATGCGACATAAATTTATTCGAAAACACGAAAATTGAAATGATCGTCCGGGATATTTTTCCCGGATGGGCTTTTTCGGTCTAATTATGCCTTTCGACGCTGCTGAATAAGAACGACAGCCAAACACAAAACTTGATTTTAACCCAGAAATGCTGTACTTTTTGCCGCACTATTTTCCGAGATAACAATGGATTGAGGTTATGAAACAGATTTACATGGACTATCATGCCACCACGCCGGTACACCCTGAGGTGATGGCGGCCATGATTCCCTATTTTACGGAACACTTTGGCAATCCTTCGAGCAATACCCATGAATATGGCCATGTTGCGCGCAT
>CAYPZM010000273.1:4870-7235 GCA_964414825.1 uncultured Cytophagia bacterium
TCACACTTCCTATCGAACACAAAGCTATTTTGGATGCGGCGCAGCGGCTGCAAAAAGAGGGCGTGGAAATCCGTTACGCCAAAGTCGATACATATGGCGTGGTGGATTTGGATGACCTGCAGAAAAAAATAGACGCCAATACGATTTTAATTTCCATCCAAGCCGCCAATAGTGAAATTGGCACGATTCAACCCATTTCTCACATTGGCGACATTGCTAAATCCCATAATGTGCCGTTTTTTTCCGATGCCGTACAGGCCCTCGGGCGCATACCCGTTGATGTTCAGCGGGATAATATAAGCATGCTCTCCATTTCCGGCCATAAAATGTACGGTCCCAAAGGTGTTGGCGCATTATATGTCAAAAAAGGCATCCGCCTCACGCCCATTATTGACGGCGGCGGCCACGAGCGCGGCATGCGTTCCGGCACGCTTAACGTTCCCGCTATTGTTGGATTGGGCAAAGCTGCGGAAATTGCGCTGCGCGATCTCGAAACCGAGTCCGAACGGCTTTTAAATCTGCGGCAGCGCTTGGCGCAGGGCATTGAAAAAAATATTGACCTCGTGGTGTTAAATGGCCATCCAACGCAGCGGCTGGTGAATAACCTCAATTACGCCTTTTCTTATGTTGAGGGCGAATCGCTCATTTTGGCGTGTCGCAATGTGGCGGTTTCTTCGGGTTCGGCGTGCACGTCAACGTCATTAAAATCGTCGTATGTGCTTAAAGCCATTGGTGTTCCGGAGCACTTGGCGCATTGCTCGCTGCGATTTGGCCTCGGCCGCGGCAATAGTGAAGAGCAAGTGGATGCAGTTGTCGAGCTTCTCAGCAAAGGCGTCAAGCGCTTGCGCGATATGTCGCCTCTGTACGACCTGGCCAAAGAGGGAATGGATATTGAACAGATGAGCTGGTCGCACCAGCCTTAGCGGAGTAACAAGATGGACGTTTGGGACGATTATACCGAAAAAGTGCTGGATCACTATGAAAATCCTAGAAACGTAGGCGTGGTGGAGGATGCCAATGGAGTGGGCGTAGTCGGTAATCCGGCATGCGGCGATGTGATGAAATTAACCATTCGCGTGGAAGATGGCATCATAAAAGACGCGCGCTTTAAAACTTTTGGCTGCGGCGCGGCCATTGCCACCAGCTCGATGATTACCGAAATGGTCAAAGGCAAAAAGTTGGAAGATGCGCTAGACATTTCCAACAAGGGTGTGATAGAGGCTCTGGGCGGCCTTCCGAAAGTAAAACGGCATTGTTCGGTGTTGGCGGAGGATGCGCTCAAAGCTGCGATTCAAGACTATCGTTCACATTTTGAAAAAAAATGACATATTTTGCCTCGCCCTGATGTTCGGGTATGTGGTTTTGAGCACAAGGAGAAATAGTTATGAAACCTTTTCAAGTTCTGCCGAATATTCACTGGATTGGTGCATTGCATCCGGATTTGCGCGTGTTTGATATTATTATGAGCACCAAAAACGGCACGACCTACAACAGCTATCTGATTCAGGATGAAAAAATCGCCATTATTGACACGGTAAAACAAAAATTTTCCGAGCCGTACCTTGAACACGTGACCAATCTCGTGAATCCGGAATCGATTGATTTTATTATTGTTCAACACAGTGAGCCCGATCATTCCGGCAGCTTGAAGGTTTTGTTGGAAAAGGCAAAAAACGCTCAAGTGGTGTGCGCAAAATCCGCAGTAAAATATGTGCAAAATATTCTAAATACGGATATTGACCTGTATCCCGTGTCAACCGGCGACACGATTTCTCTGGGAACGAAAACACTCACGTTTATCGCCTCGCCGTACATACATTGGCCGGATACGATGATGACCTACATTCAAGAGGACAAACTGCTCTTCCCCTGCGACCTGCTGGCTGCCCACTTTTGCGACAGCCGCATGTTTGATGATGCGGTAACCCGCGATTTTTGGCCCGATTTTAAATATTATTTTGAATGTATTATGCGACCGTATCGCAAAAATGTGCGCAATGCGCTTGCCAAACTTGAGCCGCATGATATCAATATCATTGCGCCATCGCATGGGCCCATTCTGCGCAAAGATGTGCAACGCTATATAAATGCCTATCGTGATTGGAGCGCGCCGTTGCCGCCCAACGATCCGGCAAAAATTTTGATTTATTACGCAGCCGCGCATGGCAACACCGCAACCATGGCGCAGGCCATTGCCGAAGGCGCGCGAGAACATGGAGTGGAGGTCGAGCTGTTTGACACCATGGAAATAAATGTAGATCAACATCTTACCCGCATTGAAGCGGCGGATGCGCTGCTGCTGGGTTCGCCTACCATTAATAACGATGCCGTCAAACCCGTGTGGAATGTGCTCAACAGTTTGACC
>CAYPZM010000274.1:0-7223 GCA_964414825.1 uncultured Cytophagia bacterium
CAGCTCGCCGATTTCTATATTTAGAACATGCTTGTATAAAAACACAATCGCGCACAAGGCCTGATTTTGTGTGGCTGACGCGACTTTGCGATCGGCTGCCAAATGGGTAAGATACCGGTTGATGTCGGTTTCGCCGAGATCGCGCGGATGGGATTTGTTATGAAAGAGGATATAGTCGTACACCCAATGCACATACGACTGCTCGGTGCGGATGCTATAATGCCGCAAGCGGATGGCGCGGCGCAGCTCGTCCAGCAACTTGGATTCGTGCAACAGCAGAAAAAATGAGGAATGTAACACGTTCCCCCCGCATTACGTTTTGTATTTTGATTTTCCCTTGGGTGTAATTAAATGCATTTTATTGAGAGATGCAAGCAAAAAGTCCTTGCGCCCATAAATTACCAGCTCAATCCGTGCCGCGTTTGTCCGGTTCCTAACACGATGAATTTTTTCGTGGTCAATGATTCTAATCCCATGGGTCCGTACGAGTGCAACTTTGTTGTGGAAATGCCGATTTCCGCTCCCAGGCCGAGTTCACCGCCATCCGAGAAACGCGAGGAGGCATTGACCAACACCACGGACGAGTTGACGCGCCGCAGAAATTCGCGCGCATTGTCGTAATCCTGCGTAACGATCACTTCGGTGTGGTCCGAGCCGTACGTTGTTATGTGAGAAATCGCCTCATCCATATTTTTTACAACGTTGACCGCCAAAATCAGCGACAAGTATTCGGCAACATAATCTTCTTCGGTTGCTTTTGCGATATTCGGAAGATGGTTGCGAGTTTCAGGACACCCGCGCAGCTCTACGCCTTGGTTTTGCATCACTTTGGCGACCTGCGGCAAAAACTCGGCGGCAATACTTTCATGCACCAGCAACGTTTCCAACGCATTGCACACGCCCGGACGCGAGCACTTGCCATCAACGAGCAGGTCGATGGCCATGTGAATGTTGGCCGAAGCATCGACAAATTGATGGCAGACGCCTTTGTAGTGTTTGATGACCGGAATGCGGCTGTTTTCCGAAACAAAGCGAATGAGGCCTTCGCCGCCGCGCGGAATGACAATGTCGATCTCATCTGTAAAAGTCAGCATTTCGGTAATAGCGGCGCGATCCGTTGTAGGCACCAGCGTGATGGCCTCTTTGGGGATGTCATTTGATTCGAGCGCGGAGTGCAAGGCGGAAGCGATGGCATGATTGGAGTAAAAGGCTTCCGAGCCGCCGCGCAAAAATACGGCGTTACCGGCTTTGAGACACAATCCTGCCGCGTCCGATGTGACATTTGGGCGTGATTCGTAAATCATGGCAATCACACCCAGCGGAATACGCTTGTACGCGACCTCGATGCCATTGGGCCGGCGCCAGGTTTGCGTTATTTCCCCAACCGGATCGGGCAGTGACGCCACATCGCGCAAAGCAGCGGCTATTTTTTGAAGACGCGTTTGATCGATCAAAAGGCGGTCGATCAAAGCCTCCGATAGGCCGTTTTCTTTGGCTTTATCGACATCCTTTTTATTTTCGGATAGGATAAACTCGGCATTGGCTAACAGTTGATCGGCCATATCGGCGAGAATTTTATTTTTTTGTGATGTATCCAACTGCGCCACAATCCGAGATGCTTTGCGACAAGCTTGGGCGAGTTGTTTGAGTTGCGTGGTTTCGGGCATAGTAACTCCGGTCTTGAATGAACTTTCTTTTTCTAAACGCAGAGGTTCGCTGAGAAGGCACAAGTTTCGGGCTTTTTCATTAAAGTTAGAAGAAATTACCGAATAATCCAGGGTATTCCTCTGCGTGCCCAAGCGCCCTCTGGGCCTCCGCGTTGAAAAATCAATCTTTACAGCAGAACCAAATCGTCCCGGTGCACGGCTTCATCCGTGTAAATATAGCCCAGCTCGGACTCGATCTCGCTGCTTTTTTTGCCAACTATTTTGCGCAAGTCGGCTGCATCATACAAACTGATTCCCTTGGCCACGGTTCCCGCTGGACTGGCAATGTCTACCGCATCGCCTTGCTTAAACCGACCTTCTACCTGCGTCACACCGGAGGGCAGGAGGGATGCTCCGGAATTAACCAGCGCTCGCACCGCGCCGTCATCGATATAAATCGTGCCTTTGGTTTTTAGAGTGTGCAGCATCCAATGTTTTTTGGCATTCATGGGTGTGGCGAATTTGGTGAAAATGGTGCCGCACAATTCGCCGGCGAGCAAGCGTTCAAAACACTCGCGCCGCGTGCCGTTGAAAATAACGGTATCGATACCGCGCATGGTGGCTTTTTCCGCGGCTTGAATTTTGGTGACCATGCCGCCAACGGAGAAAGCGGTTCCCTTTTTACCAGCGAGTTTATACACCGATCTGTCGATGCGGTCGACCACTGGAATATGCCTGGCTTTTGAATGAGTACGCGGATCGGCATCGTACAAGCCGTTTATGTCCGTGGCAATGAGCAGCAAATCCGCATCCGCAAGCACCGCTACGTGAGCGGCCAGATTGTCATTGTCGCCGACTTTGAGCTCATCCACCACCACTGTGTCATTTTCATTAATGATGGGCATTATGTTTTGAGAAAGCAGTTCAAACAACGTGTTTTTGGCATTTACGAAGCGACGGCGCTCGTTGATGCCCTCGTACGTTAATAAAAGCTGGGCGCAGGGAAAATCAAAAAATTTGCTCCAATGCGCCATAAGCAAGGGTTGGCCAATGGCGGCCAGGGCCTGTTTTTCTGGAATGGATAGTTGCCGTTTGGCAAAATGCGGTCGCATGGAAATGCCGGCAGCTACGGCTCCCGAAGAGACCAGGATAATTTCCTTGCCGCGAGTGCGACATTCGGTAATAAAACTGGCGATGTCGAGCGTGTAGGTATTGCTCACCCGTTTGCCTTCCGGGGCTACGAGCGCACTACCGATTTTTATGACCGCGCGATTCCACGGCGGCAATGGATATGTTTGAGTTGAATTCATGGTCAAAAATATAGTGAAAAAAAGAACAAAAATGAAGGGGAGGAATTGCAAAAATCAATGGTCATTACTCAATGATCATTAATTTTTGATATGAGGCGATCTGAAAAGAGAATAAAATTTACTTTATCAGCAAAACCTTGATGGTCTGGCTAAATTCCTCCGCATCCAGCCGCACAAAATACACACCGGCAGCCGGATTCTCGGCGCTCCAGGTGATCGTGTGAGAACCCGCCGAGTAGCTCTTGTCGGTCAAGATATCGACTTGCTGGCCCAAAGCGTTGTAGAGTCGAACGAAAATATGAGCATCGCGAGGCACATCAAATCGAATTCTTGTGCGGGGATTAAACGGATTGGGATAATTCTGATACAATCGAAACGCTTGTGGCTGCGCAGCCGGTTCGGTTATGTCGGTGGCGGTTTTATCATCCCGGCCGGGCGAGCCGTGTTTGAAATAAGACAAGCCCCAGTAACTCGGCTGAGCCGGATCGCCTTGCGGATTCACATCGCGGGCTACCAGAGAGGGCCCTTGTCCATCCGCTTCGCTCGGCCAGGGATCTTTGTCGTTAAATCTAATATTTAGTATGGTATCGCCCGTAGCTGTGACCAGGGTGAGGCGCTCGCCGGCATTGTCCAGATAGCCGTCATAGTCGCCAAACGGCGCGAAGGAATAGCGACCTTGAAAGTGCTCAGGATTGGACGCCAGCACGATAAACTGTCCGGGCTCTAAAATCGTGCCCGAAGGAAAGGTGTAAGAGACGCCATTGACAAACTCGGCCAAACTCAAGTTAAGGGCGGAAGAATTGATGTTTTTCAGCTCTAAAAATTCCAACTCGCGGTCGTTTATGCTGCCATGTTCCAAAGGATGAAAATGCAGTTCGGTAAGTTTGAGCGGACTCAAATCCACCGGCATAGCAAAGACGGCCTCGTGCAGCGCGCTCCATTCGCGGCCATTGGTGGCTCGCGCTTTGATACGTGTGCTTTGATGCAATGCCAGCGGTTCCGTATATTCAATCGCGTCCGGCGAGAGCGAGCCGCCACCTGCTTGTTCGCCTCCCACCAGTTCGGCCGTAATGATAAAATCCGAGCTTCTCGAATGCACATTCAAACCTTGAATGGCGAGCACGTTCATGCCCACATCCAATTCGGAAATGTAATCCGAAACGTCAAACACCTCCACCTGGTTTGCTTCGTGGTTGTCCTGCGCCGCGGCATCCCAGGGCGGGGGAATTTCGGCATTGGCAGAGGCGATCAACCTGCCGTTAATAAAGGCGGCAAAGCCGTCATCGTATCGAATCCTCAGCGCCATGCGGGAGAGTTTGCCAATCTCAGCAACGGTCATGTTGAATGGAATGCGAATATAGCAGGTCGAGCTGGCATTATTGTCGAGATCGTACATGCCATCGCTGGTGTCCAACGTGATGAACGGCTCGTATCCGGAATCGCGCTCGTAACCTACGCCGCCGGGACTGCCTGTGCATTCCAGCCACGAGGTGTCATCGTAATAGGGATCGATGCGCCAGCGAATGCCAATGTTGGAGGTTGGGATGTGCACTTTTTTGGGTGCATCCTGTGGTACGTATACGGTTTGATCTTGCGTGGTCTCTGCCATCCACGGATCGGTGCCATTCGTCGTGTAATAGATGGTGCCACTGCCAACCATGGACAAATTGTCGCCCTCCTCAATGCGGCCACCTGTGTGCATAGCGCCATTGATACGAAAGGAGGGCGCGGCAAGATCGGGATACAAACCGCGGTCTCTAAATTGCTCCAAAACCACATCCCCGCGTTCGACAAAAAACTCATCCAGCAGCCAAAATTTTTCGGTCAACCACTCTTCGTTTCGCGTATACGGCCAATCGCGATGGTTGTCGCCCCAGCGTGCTGACTCGCCAACCACGGCGCGATCTACTTTGTCCAGGAGATTTTCGTAAAATGCGCTTATATTTTCAATCGTAAACATTCCATCATTAAAAAAGTGGCGATGGACATGATCGGCGAATTGCTGTCGATATTCGGCATTTTCCGAAAGCTGTTGATGGATATAGGTGGGACCGCCATTGTTATTTTTTGTGGTCATGTCCGCGTAAATATCTTCCATAATGTGCTCGGAATCCCAGCAATGAAAGCGCCAACGCCCTTCGGGATCGACTCGATTGAATGTCGCATACCAGTTTTGATGCGCCCAGTCCCAGTTTGCCAGATAAAAATTGATGATCATATAATCGATAAAGTGCGGGATGTCCAGCATTTCCTTGACTAGCGCATAATTATCGCTGGACGCCATCCCGGAATTGACTCTCGCCAGCAAGCGGCGGTATTCCAGATCGCTGCCATTAACGACAGTTTCGCTGTTATGTTTGAGGACGTCATACTCGGAGTCATCGCCGCCCAAATATGCTTCGGCAAAGTGTTCATCCGGGCGCTCATGGACCCAGTAAAGGCCCCAATACAGACCATTTAAATAAAGATGCACCGGACGACCGTGCACCGAATAGCCGCCCAATGCGAGCTGCAGATCGGGGGCCAGTTGGTCGCGTGTGTATTGCGCAATGTCGCCTTGAACCAAATCGCGACCCTGAACCCGAACGCCGCCGCCATAGGCCCAGGAATTGTTGGCTCGGGCATCCAGCACGATGGTTTCGAATTCATCCGTGGCATTTTCGCCAAACAAGGGATAATTCAGCGAAGCATCGCCATATTCGGTCTGGAATTTTAGTCGCATGGACAGCTTGTCCATTTTCCAGCGATTCACACTGGTGCCCCCAACGATCATCACGGCACAGTTTTCCTGAAATCCGGGTGTGCCGTCGTTGGTGATGTACTCGACGGATACGCGGCGCTCATCGAGCTCGCCTTCGATGTAAATGCCGCGTTCTTCGCTAAACCAGTCGTCCACATCCATCACCAAAGACATGGAGGGGATGGATTTCAAATTATCGACAATGGTGCCGCTGTATTGCGGATCGAGCACCACATCGGGATCCATTTCATAATCGCCAAAGCCTTCATGTCCCCAATTCAGCGGAAAACCGGGCGGGTCTTCGGGCTGATTCAGAACGTCATCCAAAAAAATGTAGGTTTGGGTTACGGATTGCTTGGACTGCCAACCCGATAAAAATGCGCGCGCCCGCACAAACGTGGTGGTATTGATGGGAATGGCGCCGGTGTAAAGTCTGCTGCCACCGGACTGGCGGTCTTGCGGTTCGGTGCCATCCAGCGTATAATAAATTTTGGCGTTGGGAGTATCGACAGATAGTTCAAGTGAAAATGACGAGTTGTGGAATACGTGCGTTTTGCTAAAAACCACTTTTTCAACTTTGCCAATGTAGCCCTGCTGATTATTTTTTGCATTTCGCGTCGGCGTTTCAAAAAAATACCAATCGTCCGCGCCATCGGGATAACGGCCGTACGAGACGTCGCTGTATTGTTTGGTGTAGGTGATGGAATCGATGACGGTGCTGCCATCGCTGCTGATCAGCGCCAAAAATCCGCCATCGCTATCCAGTCTAAAATTGGTGTGACGTTCGCCTTGTTCCTCATCGTCATCGGCGATAAACACGAGATAGCGGTTCGCCGGCAGCGAAATGCCATCGGGAATGCGCCACTTGGGTAATCGCGAGCGATTGTCGGTGAGATAATATCCCGCCAAATTTATACTGGAGGCCGTCGGATTGTACAATTCGATCCAATCGGGAAACGCGCCAGGTTCGTGCGGATCTTCCCAAAAATCTTCGTTGGAGGCCATAAATTCGTTGAGGACCGGATTGGCCCATGCCATGCCCGTGGCGCCGAAGGCGCACAGCAACATTACAAACAGCGATTTTTTAACAAATATGTGCACGCATTACCCCATGCTTTATAAAGACACCCGTTTATTTGAGAAGCAAGACCTTGATGGTCTGAAATTCTGAGCCTGCCTGCATTCGCACAAAATAGACGCCGCCGGCTAAGACAGATGCGTCCCAATTTATCTGATGGTTACCGGAGGTCATACGTTTTTCCAACAACGTGGCGATTTGCTGACCCAGGGTGTTGAAAACCTTGAGCGACATCAAGCCATCTTTGGGTACATCAAAACGCAACGTGGTTTGCGGATTGAACGGATTCGGATAATTTTGATATAGGCGATACTGCTCCGGCCGGTTCTCGGCATTCTCGGCAACCGGGCTTGCCAGATCGTCCGCTTTGGGCGATCCGTGAATCTGAGCCGAAACCGTCCAGTAGGACGGCGAATCCGGATCACCGGCCGGACGTGCGAGTTTGGCAA
>CAYPZM010000275.1:0-7204 GCA_964414825.1 uncultured Cytophagia bacterium
GCGTTGCGTTTTTGGGATTGGCCAGGGCCTCCACAATAGCGATATCCCACATGATCCACTCTACGTCATTCGCGTGCGGAGAACTCCACGTCATGACCTTGAGATATTCATCCCAACGCTTATTTAAAAGGTCCCAGATGCCACCCTTGCCGCGCAGATGTTCCTCAACCTCTTTTTTGTAAAAAATGAGGGCAGCCGATGTTGTGGCGGTCATTACGTGCACCTCCAGGCCTTTTCTGTTTAAAAGGACATTCATGGCCTTGGGGTCATTATTGGTATTAAATTCATTTTTGTTCCACTCGCCGGTTTCCGGATCATAACGCAGGCCCATGATGTGTACACGCAATTTGGGTACAATGGAGGAATCCTGCAAAATGGCCGAGGCGACATTGGTCATCGGCCCAAACAGAACCACATCCAAAAATTCACCCTCTGGCAAATTGTGCGCGGCTTTAACAATCGTTTTCGATGCTTCGGACGGTTGCGGTGTCTTCACATCCGGCAACGGTCTGTTGGCCCCGAGCGGATGCGGAATATCGATTCCCATCACCTGTAAAATCTGCTCGTTAAAGTCCTGGCTGATCTGCACGGTATTATCCGGCGCGCCAGCCTGGGTGTGATATTGTGCCGAGTTGATGGCCAGTACGTTAAAGGATGGCTCAATCAGCGCCCGCACAATAGCATAAAAGTCATCGATCTCGTTACCGGTATCGGCGTCGATGATTATGTTCAAAGGTTTATTGTCCGCCAAAGCGGCCCCGGTAATCGTTCCGATCAACACTATACATACAAACGTGCGGATGGTTTTCACTTTCACCGTATTTCCCTTTTTGTATGATGAACTTTTTGTTAGAAATCCGTGTTCGGTTTTTCCAAATCTAATTCTTTAATCCAGATGTTGCGATAGCGCACGTCATGCCCTTCGGCCTGCAATTTGATGCCGCCGGGAGTGTCGGTTATACCTTTGCCCTGCTCATCATTGTCGCCATCAATGCCGGAATTGGGACCGCCCCACACGCGGGTAATCTCCTGGTTTGTATGTACTTTTTCGCCATTAAAATAGACGGTGGCCAGGGCTTTTTGCACGCGTTCGCCATCTTGGAAGCGGGCGGCGCGAAACACGACATCATAAGCGTTCCAGTTTTGCAAACCATTGTACAAGTGATACGGCGATTCGGTTTCATTGATAATCGCGGCCATACCGTGTTTGGTGGAATCGCCATCCAAAACCTGAATTTCGTAACGATTTTGCAGATACACGCCGCTGTTACCGCCCTCGTTCATGATGAGGAATTCGACATGCAGTCGGAAATCGCGAAATTTCTCCTGGGTCACAATATCGGCCGCCCCATATTTGCCGCCAGCCGTGGCCGGATCGTTGGCGGAAACCACAGTACCCTCATCCACAGGATCCTCGACAATTTCCCACTTTATGGGCATTTCAGCGGAAAAACGCGGGCCTTCCCAATAGGTCCATTTGGCATCGAGCATGTCGCGGGTGCCGTCAAATAGCACGGTTGCATCATCCGGTGGCGGCGTGCCCACTCCCACCTGGGCGATGGATATGGCTGAAAAAGCCAAAACTGTCATCAAAATCACAAAAAGTTTTATTTTTTTCATAATGTATTTTCCTTTGCTTAGTACATTGGTGTTTTGACGAGATGACAAGATCGACAGGAAAGAAGTTCAAGTCGTCTTTTCATCCAGTGTATTCTGTAAATTCTGTCTAACTTTTTATTAAATATCGAATCAGCATGAACGAAGGCGAATGTGCAGCCATTATAATTCTATTCGTGTGAATTCGTGTCTCTTTTTATAGGCAACGCTCAAAATGCCGCCACTATAACAGAAAAATATTATTCTCCCGGCACTCCTGAATCATGCCCGATGGCCACATCGAGGCCTGAATTTCACCAATATGTGCTTTTTGCAAATAAAGCATACACAACCGCGATTGCCCGATGCCACCGCCAACGGACAGTGGAAGCTCGTTATTCAGTAATCGTTGGTGAAAATAAAGCTCTTTGCGTTCCACTGCGTCACGGATTTCCAATTGCTTGAGCAGACTTGCCGGACTGACGCGAATGCCCATGGAGGACAATTCGAATGCCGTGTCGAGCACTTTGTTGTACACAAAGATATCGCCATTCAGCCCTTTGTAGCCGTTGATGGTCGGCGTGATCCAGTCATCGTAATCCGGGGCGCGACCGTCGTGAAATTCGCTGTTCATAAGCGGTCCGCCAATGCCAATGATAAATACCGCACCAAACTCTTTGCTGATGTGATATTCCCGTTCCTTAGGCGTCGCATCAGGAAAGCGCTCTTCCAACTCCTCGGCGTGGATGAATTGAATCTCCTCCGGCAAGTACGGTTTCAAATCCGGATACTCGTAGCAAATGTATTTTTCGGTGCGGCGAATGACATCATAAATTTTGCGCACCACAGCTTTCAAGTAATCGAGATTGCGATCTTTATCGGTAATGACCTTTTCCCAATCCCACTGATCGACATACAACGAATGCGTATTGTCCAAAACCTCGCTCGGACGAATGGCGTTCATATCCGTGTACAAACCTTCGTGAATTCCAAATCCGAGATCGGCCAGCATCATCCGTTTCCATTTGGCCAGCGACTGCACGATTTCCGCATTGCTGCCGTTCATGGCATTTACCGAAAAGATGACCGGCTTTTCAATGCCGTTTAAATCGTCATTAATGCCCGTGCCGCCTTGAATAAACAGCGGTGCTGTAACTCGCGTCAGATCGAGCTCGAACGCCAAATTGGTTTGAAAAAAATCTTTGGTTAATTTAATCGCGCGTTCGGTTTCGTGCACATTTAACAAGGGTTTGTAATGCGGGGGAATGGTCAAGTTTGCAATCATTGGCTCCTCAAGTTTGCTTTTCCATTATTCAAATGTCGTAAAAAACGAAAATTATCGCAAAAAATCAACTCTTGTATGTTGATCGGTGCTGCCTAACGGAGTAAGAGCAATCGTCCGATTGCAGTCTGATGGTTCGCGCACAAGCGATAATAATAAATACCTGACGGTTGTGAGACAAACGAGATGTTGAACGAGTGATTTCCGGCAGGTTTTGTCATTGCCGGAACATCCAAGATTCGTTCTCCGGCGATATTCGTTACCGATACTGATACATCGGCCTGGGCATTTAGTTTGAATCGTAGGGTTGTAGAGGCGTTAAACGGATTGGGATAATTTCCCAAGAGCACAACCTCGGAATGCGGGATTAGTTGATGTTCGTCAATGTTGGTCGTCTGACCTTCCCAGCCGGCCAACCGCGCCCATAACCACCAAATCGCATACGCTTTTTGATTGGCGTTCAGGGGCTGTGAATGCGCGGCGTCACAATCATACCAGTCCACACCTTGCTCGTGAGCATTTTGCCATTCGATCGCCCAATTGCCGCCGTCGTACGAGCAATCGTCGCTTACGTGCCGGTCGCCATAGTAATTGCCATCGGGATCGTAACATTCGATATCGTAAAAGTCAAACAGCACTTTATCGTTTTCCACACAAAAATTGCGAATATGTTGATTATTTTGATGCAGCGTGCCCTCGAGGCCCGAACCGTCCGAGTGGCCGGTCATGTACACAAATGTGACGCCGGGATAATCCATCTCCAATTGGTTCATCTCATCGAGATAATTTTGTTGCACGTCTTCCGAGCTGTACCACGACAACTGCCCGCACCACGACCACATGATGACATTCATTTCCGGATGATTACTGCCGCGTCCTGCTGCGTTCGGTTCGCCCAAATAGTCGCGTGTTTCATTCACCCAATTGGGATAATAGCCGGCGTCGTGATCCAAATCGCCTTCACCGTAACCATCACCTTCATAGAGGTGCAGCGCACCATTAGAACCGTGAGAATTCCATTTAAATAGGTCATTCGGATAAGCTTTGGCATTCATAAACTCCACCAGTCCACGCATGCCATCGGTAATTTGGCTGCCGTGTGAGGTGTGGCCGTACGCGATGTGCAGCGAATCCTTGGCCGCCTGGATAGCGGAAACGGGAATGGTTGTTATGTCCGTACATCCGTGATCAGCGATAATGGCGCCAGACCAGCAGAGTTTTACAACAGCAAAAACAACTACAAGTAGAGTTTTCATAATGCTGTTCCAAATGTTATGGTGGGAAAAACTGTAAGGATTTGATTGGAGAAAAGGTAAACAAAATTTATCTCATTTTGAAGGATTTTTCCGCTTCAATAGTATCGGTCTCTACATTTGGGTGTCATACATCAGGCATTTGAAATCGCGACAATTTTATTAAAATATTCGGGCTCGTCTAAAATCGATAACATAAAACGCGCTACCGATTCACGGTTGATGCTACCTTTAAGTTTGACATCATCTTGCTTGTTGATCAATATTTCACGTTCTCCCTCCTTGTCGGTGAGAAGCGGCAAGCGGATGGCGGTCCAATCCACATTCGATCGCTGCATCAACTGTTCCTGACGCTCGTGGTCTATAAAGGCATATTTTACGTACGTCATGGAAATGAACAGGCTGAATAAAAATGGCATTTTTCGTTTGGTATCGCCAATGCCGAGCACGCTCAAGGAGATCAGCCTACTGACGCCGTGCTTTTCCATAGCCGCAATCGCATGGTTTATGCTTTTGGAAATCAAATCCTTGGGTGCGCGAAGTTTAGACCAGGGGCTACCCGAGGTTCGAGACACGTTCAGGGCGCAAATAACAGCGTCGCAGCCGGGCATGGCTTTTTCTATAGCTTCACGGTCGTAAGGTGTGCCTTGCAAAATCTCGGCGTTTGTTCCTTGCAGCTTTTCCGGATTGCGTACAATGGCAACCACCTCATGACCATCAGCGAGCGCTTTTTTCAATATTTGACTTCCCGTGCGACCTGTGGCGCCCAAAATCAATAGTTTCATCGAACCCTCCTGAACGTTAGTAAACGGCTGGACTTTTTACCAATTGACATTAAAAACGATAATGACATGAAAAAGCTTCCCAATTCCGATAACTTGAAAAATTATCATAAATTTTAGCGAAAAAGTTGTATATTTACAACACTCAAGAGGCAATTCATGCGGATTCGTACACAAAATGTCCGCTAATTCTCACACATTTAAAGCTGGAAAGAAATGGCGAAACAGCACAAGGTGCTTGCTACAGGATTACAATGACATCATACAAAGAAGAGTTACGCGCCTTGCAGCTCGAACTGGTCAAGTTGCAAAAATGGGTGCAAAAAAAGAACAAGCGCGTTTTGGTTATTTTTGAAGGCCGCGATACCGCCGGTAAAGGCGGCGCCATTCGTCGATTTTCCCGGTTTTTGAATCCGCGCAGCGCTCGTGCGGTGGCGTTGCCCAAACCCAGTGATCGTGAGCGCGGACAGTGGTTTTTTCAACGCTATATCAAAGAATTACCGGCTGCTGGCGAGTTGGTATTTTTCGATCGCAGTTGGTATAATCGCGGGGTGGTAGAGCCGGTAATGGGATTTTGTTCCAAAGCCGAGTACAAGCTGTTTTTGCGGCAGGTTCCTGAATTAGAGCGTATGCTGGTTGAGGACGGAATCATTCTATTCAAGCTGTGGTTTTCCATCGACATTGAGGAACAGAAACGACGTTTGACTGAGCGCAGCCACAATCCCTTCAAACAATGGAAGTTGAGCACTACGGACATGGACGCGCAGCGCAAATGGCACGAATTTACAAAATACAAAGAGCGTATGTTTGAGGAAACGCATCGCGAGTATAGCCCGTGGGTTATCATCAAGGGTAATAACAAACAACGCGCCCGCTTAGAATCGATGCGTTACGTGCTGGCTCATATTGAATATGACGACAAAGGTCAGCCCGATTTAAGTTTTGAACCGGATACGTCAATTATCTCGTTGTATTCAAATGAACGCTAAACCGATAAAGGAGAGAAACCGTGAGATTTGCAACATTGACGCTTTTGCTGGTTTCGGCAATACTAATGGCTGAGGTGCCCGAATGGCAAAATCCAGAAGTGATTGCCATTAATAAGGAAGCACCGCATGCGACATTGGTTCCGTATCAATCCGTGGGGGTGGCCTTGGAGTTTGAAGCCAGCCGTTCCGACCGTATTGTAAATTTGAATGGGGACTGGAAGTTTTTATTCCTCGACAAACCAGCGGATGCTCCGCAGGAATTTTTTGCGTCACAGTTTAACGATGCCGAATGGGATTTGTTGCCCGTACCATCCAATTGGCAAGTGGAAGGTTATGGTCGCCCGATTTACACCAACATCAAACACCCATTTCCAGCCGATCCGCCCAAGGTGCCGGAAGAAACCAATGAAACCGGTTTGTATCGACTGAATTTTGATATCCCGGCGGAATGGAGCGGCAACGAGATTTTTCTGCACTTTGCCGGCGTGCAATCCGCCATGTATGTGTGGCTGAACGGCCAATTTGTGGGCTATAGTCAGGACAGCATGATGCCGGCGGAGTTTGACATCACCAAAGTGGCTCAACCCGGGAAAAATGTACTTGCGTGCAAAGTGATCCGCTGGTCCGATGGCAGCTATCTCGAAGATCAGGACTTTTGGCGTTTGAGCGGCATTTATCGCGATGTGTTTGTCATGGCGCGCCCAAGTGTGTTTCTTCGTGACCTGACCGTCATTACGGATTTTGATGATTTATACACAGACGCTGTGCTCGATCTGTCGTTTGAACTGGACAATACGCAGACCCTAAAACAGAATGTGTTGTTATCTATCGAGCTTAGAGATGGCAATGAAATTGTGCTTGACGAAACCATAAAGGCGGAAGAGCTGGCCGCAGAATCCATTCAAACGGTTGGGCATCAATTTGCCGTGCTATCACCCAAACTATGGAGCGCGGAAATACCCAATCTCTACACATTGGTTGTGGAATTGATTGATGAAAAGGGAACCGTGTTGGAAGCCATTAGCCGACGAATCGGTTTTCGCGAGGTGGAGATCAAAAACAGCCAGGTGTTGGTGAACGGCAAGGCGGTGTATTTCAAGGGCGTCAATCGCCATGAAATCCAGCCCGATGCCGGCCGTGTGGTTTCTGAAGCCACAATGATTCGCGATATTGAGTTGATGAAACAGCACAATATTAACTCTGTGCGCACGTCGCATTATCCTAATCAAACGCGTTGGTACGAACTCTGTGATGAGTATGGCATTTATGTTATGGACGAGGCCAATGTTGAAAGCCACGAGC
>CAYPZM010000276.1:0-7190 GCA_964414825.1 uncultured Cytophagia bacterium
TCCAAAATCTGGAACTATCCGTCTTTGGTCCGCTCAACTCGTTTAAGCCGGCCATTGCCATGCTGCTGGGCATTTTTATGCTCTCCGAGATTCCATCATTCACCGGGTTTTTAGGGCTTCTGATTATTGTTTCCGGCAGTTTCCTCCTGCGTGCACCGGGGCGTGTAATGTGGTTCCGCAACCGCCTGACGCCGTTTGTCTTTCGTTTTCTCGCCATGGTTTTTGCCTCTTTGGGTGCGGTTCTCTCCAAACAGGTCATTTTAGCAAGTAATTCGTTCACCACACTGTTCTTCTGGATTGTCCTGGGAGTGCCGTTCCTCGGTTTATTCTGTCTTGTAAAAGGTCGAAATTTTATTAAAACGAATTGCGCTTTGTTAAAATCGAATTCCGGATATCTTTTTGGCGTGATTATTTCAATACTTTTCATGCAAGCCTTTACCTTGCTAACCTTTCGACATTTATTTGTCGGCTATGCTTTAGCGTTGTTTCAGCTCTCTTCGATCCTCAGCGTTCTAGGGGGCCACCTGTTTAACGAGCCTTACCTGGGCCGCCGTCTGCTGGGCGCTGTTGTCATGGTTTTTGGAGCCTTTTTGATTATTCACACATAGAGGCATCTCTCACAAGCTTTGCTTTTGCTTTTTGGTTCGATTTTTATATATTCAGTTTACGTGCATTATCAGAGAGAGAAGATATGAAAAGACGCTATGTTATTGTTTTAACTGTTCTGATTTTACTTTTAAATTGTGATAAATCGCCGCAGCCAGAATCCGAAAAACTCCAGGTAGCTTCCAGCATTATGCCGTTGGCGGATTTTGTACAAAAGATCGGAGCCAGCAGAGTGGAGGTGTTTACCATTGTGCCGCCTGGTGCGGACCCGCATTCCTTCGAGCTAACACCCGGATTGATGCGGCGGTTGACGACGACCGATTTGCTGGTGTTTAACGGTATTGGCCTGGAATTTTGGCTGGATGATGTCCTTGACAACTTGCAAGGCAAAACCGCCGTGTTTGCCGCAAAGGGGCTGGATGTGTTGCATGATCATGAGCATCACCACGTCGAAGGCAATCCCCATGTGTGGCTCGATCCGCAACACGCCATCTATCAAGTCAAGCGCATATATGCGGCAATGGCCGATGTCGATCCCGAAAACAGACCGTATTACGAACACAATGCCGCCGTGTTTGTCAAAGAACTCGAGGTGTTGCACGAGGACATTCAAGCCACCGTCGACACCTGGCAGCAAAAACAGTTTGTCTGTTTTCATCCGGCGTGGGAGTATTTTGCCGAACGCTACGGCTTGCACATGGCTGCAGTAATTCAAGAGCGTCCGGGTAGTGAACCGAGTCCAAAAGATATTCAGGAGATCATCAACACGGTTGAGCGGATTGGCGCCAAAGCGATTTTTGTTGAAGCCCAGTTCCCCAGTCGAGTCGCTGAAATGATAGCCGAGGAAACCGGCATCAACGTTGTACCATTGGACCCCCTGGGTGGCTCACAGGGGATGACGTCGTATGTCGAATTAATGCGCTACAACGTGGCGCAAATGAACAACGTGATGCGGGAGTGATCATGGTTTCATCAACGCAGCCGATTATTCAGGCCGAGCATTTGTTTGTCAATTATCAGGACAAGCTGGTTCTTGAAGACATCACCTTTTCGGTGAGCAAAGGGCAATTCTGGGGGATTTTGGGCCCCAATGGCTCCGGCAAAACTACGCTGTTGCGCACCATGCTGGGATTAATTACCCCATTTTCCGGTTCCATAAAACTGTTCGGTAAATCGCCGGACAATTTGGGGGCGGAACGCGACCGCATCGGTTATGTTCCGCAGCATGCGTCTATTGATTTTAATTTTCCCATTTCGGTTCGCGATGTAGTGCTTTTGGGGCGCAGCCGAAAAATGGGCATCGGAAAACGGCCGGGCCGCTCGGACAAACAAGCCACGCAAAACGCTCTGGAACGGGTGGAGATTGCAGATTTGGCAGATCGGCAAATCGGTCGATTGTCCGGCGGCCAACGACAACGCGTTCTTATCGCTCGAGCCTTGGCACTGGAGCCGGAGATTTTATTATTGGATGAACCCACAGCCGCACTGGATGTCAATGCCGCAGAAAGCTTTTACGAATGGCTCAATTCCATGCACAAAAACCTGAATTTGACGTTGGTGCTGGTGTCGCATGACGTGGGGGTTGTTTCACGTTATGTTAACGCCGTTGCCTGTCTTAACCGACGATTGGTGGCACACGGCATCCCAACCGAAGTGCTAACCGGTGAAACGCTGGAAAATATGTACGGCTGCGATGCCATGCTTTTTGGACATGGTGAGCTGCCACACATGGTGGTCACGCCCGAATTGAAGGACAAACTATCTCGTGATTGAATTATTGCAATTTGAATTTATGCAACGCGCCCTTGTTATGGCCACTGTAACCGGCGCCTTGTGCGCTGTGATTGGCGTTTATGTTGTTTTGCGGAGTATGTCATTCATAGGCGCCGGCATTGCGCATGCCTCGTTCGGTGGCGTGGCTCTGGGACTGTTTACCGGCCTCGATCCGTTCTTTTCCGCGCTTTTGTTTTGTGTGGGCGTAGGCTGGGGCATTGGGTTTATGAGCGAATCCAAACATGTGCGCGAAGATACGGCCGTAGGCATCTTTTTCGCCTCAACCATGGCCTTTGGTGTGCTGCTCCTTGGGCTTTTAAAAGGCTACAATATCGATCTGTTCGGCTACATTTTTGGCAATATCCTCGCCGTTACCCGTTTTGATGTGTGGATGTCCATTATCGTGGCTATCGTTATCATTTTCATCATTTTATTTTTATTTAAAGAATTTTTATTTTTGACGTTTGACAGTGAAGCCGCCCGAGTTGCAGGCCTGCCGGTTGGTTTTCTGAATTATCTCATGTTGACTCTTATCGCACTCACCATTGTCATATCCATCAAAGCGGTGGGTATTGTGCTGGTTTCGGCACTCATTGTGGCACCAGCGGCCGCTGCCCAGCAACTTACTGTAGATTTTAAACGCATGATGATTTACGCTGTGGGTATTGGGGTGGCTTCATCCTGGATCGGCTTGGCTTTATCCTCATGGCTCGATATTGCATCGGGCGCTACCATTGTACTCACCGCAACTCTGGCGTTTTTTATGTGTTCGTTTCTGTCACCGCATCGTCGTAACTTGCGGCGACGTATGGCAGCGCTGCACAATAATGTTCAATCATAATGGGGCGGAACCATGTGCAAGTTTTTTTACTTTCTGCTGCTGTGCTTGCCTGTACTTTTAGTTGGAGGGAACATGAATGCTGTAAAAGTGACCATCGTGTTTGATAACACCACGTTGGTTAAAGAGGCAACTCCCGAATGGGGATTTGCGTGCGTGCTGGAATTTCCAAATGAAACAATTTTGTTTGATACCGGAAACGATGGTGATATTCTGCTAAAAAACTTGGCCGCGCTTGGATTTGTTGAAATAGCGTTTTCAAAAATCATTATTTCGCATATGCATTGGGATCATACGGGCGGATTGCATGCCCTGCTGGAGCGTATTCCAGACGCCAAAGTTTATGTGCCGGACTCGGCTACTTTGGAAGAAGTGAGTAAAATAGAGTCCATGTGCAAACAAGTTATTCGCGTAAAAGAGCCGCTTTCCATCAATGATGCCTTGAAAAGCCTCGGCGAGCTGCCCGGCCGCGCTAGCGAACAATCGTTGGCAATCACCTGCAAAGCCGGTCTTGTCATTGTTACCGGCTGCGCGCATCCCGGCATTGTGGAGATTGTGGAGCGTGCGCAGGAGCTGTCACCAAATCAACCCATTGCACTGTGTTGTGGCGGCTTTCATCTAAATAAGCATTCGAAAAGTGAGGTTTTGAATATTATCCAGACATTAAAACAGCTCGAGGTACAACAAGTATCTCCCACGCATTGCACCGGCGAGCAGGCTATTGCGCTGTTTGCTGAAAAATATGGCGACGGTTTTGTTCGCGGCGGTGTGGGCGCAACATTTGAATTCGAGCTTGAAGAAAAGTAGTTCAGGAGATATATTATGGCCAAAGGCAAAATCGCACATTATACCGAAATTGAAGCCAAAGAGTTTGGACCCGCAGCACCCGGGGCATCGATTCGCGTGTTGATTGATGAGAACGACGGCGCGCCGGTCTATAAATTGCGCATGATCGAAATTGCTCCCGGCGGCAATTCGCCGGATCATTCGCATCCGTACGAGCACGAAAATTTTATCGTGGAAGGCAAAGGCCAGGTCATGATGGAGGGCGAGTGGCACGATCTCAAACCCGGCGACGTAGTGCTGGTGCCGCCAAACATGCGGCATCAATACAAAAATTCCGGGGATGCGCCGTTCAAGTTTTTATGTGGTATTCCTGTGGATCGACTTTTACCCAAGGATTAGATCATGGCACAAAAAGAACTATTTGATGCTGCATGGTTGCGAGACGGTTTGGGACGGACGTTTAGTTTTCTGTCGCCAAACACCTGGACGACCATTTCGCTGCTTATTGCATTCGTTGCATTTGCCACAGTCGTAATCGGCCACATTTACCTGGCCGTTTTTCTTTTTGTAATCAGCGCTATGTGCGATTTTATTGATGGCAAAGTCGCGCGCTACAACGGCCTCTCTTCTAAATTTGGCGCCTTTTGGGACGGTACAGTCGACCGCTTTGTCGATGCTCTCATCATCGCCAGCTTTTTCTTTATCCCGTTCGATCAGCCGAGCCGGCAGGTTGACCTTTTATTATTTGTTCTCTTGTTCGCTACGCTGATGCCGCCGTTTATTGTCGCCTATGCCAACCATCGCGGCGCCATTCCCGATCCCTCGGAAATCGTAATATGGCGTTTTGCGTTTCGAGCCGAGCCGCTTTTAATCCTGGGAGTTGCAGCGGTGGTCAACCCTATCTCCAGATATGTGAGTTATATTTTTCTGGTTTTGGCCCTTGCACTCATGCTCGCGACTGTAATCCAGTCCATTGTTTTGGTGTTTATTCGCTCAAAAGATTATTTATAAAGTTACATTCCGCAAATATATAAAAACAACTCGTGCAAAGCCATCAAGCCGCGAAGAAACCAGTTTTAAAATTCACAAGTCTAATGATATACATTTCTTTTCAAGCTTCGAGCCTTTGCTGCTTTAAGGGATTAGATTGAAAGGTTTATATATTTCAAGAATAGGAGATTGCCAAGTGATTTTTTTACGTTTATTCGCTATCCTGCTTTGTCTTGTTTTATCAACACATGCTGCGGATTTTTATGCCACTCCGTCCGGCGCCGGCAATCAAAATGGATCAGACTGGGAGAACGCTATTGCCGACGCACAAATCACCTCCTTTATAAATCAAAGCATGCAAGCTGGCGATCGACTTTTTGTTGGCAGTGGAACTTTTTTCTCAAAAATCGATGTAAACAAGAGCGGTGAATTTGGGCTTCCGTTGATAGTTGAAGGAGTCGATACCGGCGATGGCTTGCCCGAATTTGTCGGCACCTGGTCCGAAACGGATCCGGGCAGCTCCAATGGTTCGCATTCGGCTGTTAGCCTGGATGGCGTCAGCGATGTCTCCGTCAAAAATCTGCGGATACGGCATTGGATGTACGGCGTGCACACCGGCAGCGGCGAGAATGTCGGCATTACTCTGGAAAATCTGTTTATGCGCGAGATTCGTGAGGGCATTTATCTGAAAAATTTTCACGAATCCAAAATCATTAATTGTGAGTTTATAAAATATACCAAACGCGGCATTCGCTTTGATGGCGATGTTAATTTTGTCGAGGTAACTGGCGTGTTTGCCGACCATAATGACGGCGATGCCGTTTGGCCGCAAGAATGGCCGTTCGGTTTTATGATTGAGGAAAAGGAAGAAAATCACGATATAACGTTTCGTAATTGCGTGTCGCAAAATAATATTCAAGCCCGCGATAGCGGCGATTATTGGAACGGCGATGGCTTTGTGGCGGAAAAAACAGCTTATCATATTCGCTATATAAATTGTCAGGCTTATGACAATGCGGACGGCGGCTGGGATGATAAATCCAGGGCGCCCGTTTTGGAAAACTGCATTGCCTTTCGCAACAAACGCAATTTTCGCTTTTGGAATATAAACGGTTCGGATGATGAACCGGCGCGAATGATCAATTGCATTGGCGGCTATGCCGTGTCGCCCGGCGGGTCCGGCTCTCAGGCCGGCGTGTGGACATCCGGTGATGTGAGTATCGAACACTGCACATTTCACAACAACAAAAGCCATGCCCTGGCGCTGGAAACCGGGAACGACGATTACACCGTTAGCGTTAATAATTCGATTCTCTCCGCCGATCCGGACTATTTGCCCAATTATCGGTCCAGTAGACTGGTGTCCAAAGAAAGCGGCGTAACCTTGGATATGCAAAACACCGAATCCATTGTTATGGATGAGAACGCAATGGATCCGCAATACAATCAAGATGATGCAAATTGGAATGGCGAACCGCCGAATGCGTTTAACAGCCAAACCTTTGGCCCGGCTATCGGATACTTTTATGACGTTTCCCGCGTCGGACGAAGGACCAAAGCGCCGCAGCAGGTCGGTCTGGCGCAAAATTATCCGAACCCCTTTAATCCGCGCACTCGAATCGAATACGCAGTGCCCGCTCGTAATTACGTGAATGTGAGCGTGTTTGATCTTCGTGGTCGGCTGGTTCGAACGCTTGTAGGTGAAGTCAAAAGCGCCGGACAATACACGGTTGATGTTTCTGGCATCGATTTGGCCTCGGGCGTGTATCTTTATGCGCTGTCGATTGGCGAGTATTACGAGGTTCGAAAAATGACCCGGCTTAAATAAATTTTGCTAGTCACAGACCTCTCAATACTGTCGGAAAACTATAAAGGTGACAGAACAAGGGGTCGCGCCGGATAATAGAAATAATCTATAAGCCTATATTTATCAGACTATTAAAATAATATCAAAATCCTTAAGCGACCCCTTGTTAAGACGCATGTTTGATTTTTTTGCCAGTCTCCCGAGATTTCTAAATACTTTGATATTTAAAACTGATTTTTGATAGTATGCTTTTTTATCGTTCAACATTTTTTCTTTTTATTTGCATGTCCTCACTTGTTGTTTCCACTTTTATTCATGCAAATGTCATTTTACCCGATAGCGCCACCAAGCGCGTTCTGGTTCCCCAAAATGATATTGGCGAGCGCGGGC
>CAYPZM010000277.1:0-7182 GCA_964414825.1 uncultured Cytophagia bacterium
CTCCCTCTCGTTCGCCTGGCTGGATTCGACTCTGCGCTGCCAGCGATATGCGGATATTCATACCCCGCTTTGGCAGGAGGGTGGTGCAAAGTTTTTTGATGAACCCACTTCTATAAACCTGAGATGTGATGGCGGTTTGGGCACCATCGCTTGTTTTGCCTGGAAAAACGATATTTGGGCGCAACGACTGGACGGCTTTGGCAACCTGGGCGGTAATGTGGTGCCAGTGGAGTGGGGCATGTGTTCTGCGACCTTTTGCGATGAGAACATATGGATCGAATGGAGCACGCAGAGCGAAAGCAAAAATCTTGGCTTTAACCTGTATCGACGATTTTCGAATCAAATGGATCAGTTTATTCGCTGGGAGCAACTTGGATTTGTAGAGGGGCACGGCACTACGCAGCAGCCGCAGCACTACCAATATGTGGATGACACCGCAAAACAATCCGGCGTTTACGAGTATCGCATTCAACAAATGGATAGCGACGGATCAAGCTCTTGGTCGTCGATACTAAATGTCGATATTTCGGCGCCAAACGTTTCGGAATTGCGGCAAAATTATCCCAATCCATTTAATGCGAAAACACACATTCCATTTCAACTTGCTGAAAAAAGCGAGCTCAAGCTCGAGATTTACAACACAGCCGGAAAACGTGTGTTTTTGCAATCAGATATCTATGCGGCAGGTTTGCATACCATTGCGTTTGATGCGGCTTTATTACCTTCGGGAATCTATTTTTACAAATTATCCGGAAAAGAGTTCAGCAGCATCAAACGGATGATTTTGTTGCGATGAGCCGTTAGGCAAAACGCCGCAATAATTTTTTAGAAAACATGGCGATTAGAACGGCTGCCAGCAGCAACAACGTGCCAAAAACAAAGCTGGCGGTAAAAGTTACACGGTCATAAAACGTGACATACTTGGCCCAGTCCAGTATCAGCAAAAAGCCAAACACGCCCACAAGCAAGACCGATAAAATGAGTTTTGCGTTTTTAACCGGGTGCAAAAGCATCAACAAGAACACCATCAAAATGGCAATCATTCGCGATGTGGGAAAGGTGAACACATGCCCGGCCATGGCTTCCAACATATAGGTTAGCGATGGCATCAGAAACGTCTTTTTGCCGTCCTCCACAACTACGAGTTTTTCCTTGTCCGGCCCCATAAGCTCGTTGTCGCCTACCCGAATCCACAAATGCCGCATGCTGCCAACAATGTTGGCATCCGCATAGCCGCGCGCGCGAAAAATGGCTACAGCCAAAATGGCGCGGCCGTCGCAATCCTCGCGACCGCGTTGCCATACCTCGTGGGCATTCGGCCAATACTCGGAGTTGAGCCAGTTGTCCCAATCGTATTCGTATTTAATGTGATCGTAAACAAAACGCACAACCGTGCGGTACTCTTGCTCGAATGTGTAATCGGGTGGCAGCAAAGAATCAATTTTAGTATTGATCTGCTGCATTTCCGGAAACTCGCTGTCAAATAGCGCCTCTGTGTTCAAATAAGCTTGCAGTTGTTTTACGGTGAGCACCGGATTGGGCAGCGATACAAACAACACAACCAAACCGAATAACACAAGCTTGATAACAACGCGTGGCACAGGCGCCAAGCGGGCTAGTGCATCCCACCATCGTGTGAAAAGGTTCATAATTTTGATCTCGGGTTAAAGAAGTGTTGCAACACATAACGCAACAAACAAGAGAGAGGTTTCCATAAAATAAAAAAACGTGCGACATTTTCATGCCGCACGTTTCCGGATAAAGAAGAGCGGGTGAGGGTTATTTCATAAACACGAGACTCTTGATATCGGTAAAGTCATTAGCTTGAATCTGATAGAAATAGACACCCGATGGCACAACCTCGCCATTGAGGTCCGTTCCATTCCATTCAACATTATGGACGTTTGCTTGTTGTTGCTCATCCACCAGCGTCTTGATCAATTGACCCTGGATGTTGAAAATCTGCAATGTAATATGCGCCGATTCCGGAACCCGGTATTCGATGAGCGTAGTTGGGTTAAACGGGTTCGGATAATTTTGACTCAGCGTATATTCTGTTGGCGCCCCGATCTTTTCCGATGTCGTGTCTGTAGTCAAATCACTGGATAATGTAACATTGACGTTATTCACTTCATTGGAAGTTGTGGTATTAACCGTAACCGCCTCTGCACTCTCTTCACTGTCTGCATTTGGATAATACGTGGTGCCAAACGAAGGACGCGTGACCATAATTTTATAATCACCATCTTCCAAACCGTTCATGGCATAATTGCCATCCGGACCTGTAACCTCGGAACCCACAATGTCGCCGTTGGCATTCATAGCGTAAACCATAGCGTTTTCGACGCTGCTGCCGTCATCACCTTGAACTACGCCGGAGATGGTGGCGCTGAACACACCATTGTTGGATGTGAACGGAATCAAATCAAAATTCACATCACTTATTGAATTGCTGCCATCCAATTCCAGAGGAGTAGCTTTGAAAGGATTGCGCGTGTCTTGAAAAAATTCAGCGATATACCCGTGCGCCCAACCCGCGGCCAGATATGTACCTTCGGGAATTCCACCAATTTTGTACTCGCCGTTTTTATCGCTAAAGGATGCATAGTACACCCGAGTCCACTTGCGAGCCGGGCCAACAAACCAACGTGGTCGTTTGGCCGGGAAAACGGTTACCAAAGCACCTGCAATAGGTTCGCCAGTTTTCTCGTCGATTACCACACCGGAGACCACGCTGCCTTCTGCGGGCAGGTCGGGAATGGCAAAGTCGATACCTTTGGTGGTGTCGCCAGTCACTACTGTAACAGCATCGGCTTGTTCTTCTTCGGTTTTATCGTCGTAATATTCCATATAGCCGTTCTTGCGAACGATCACATGATAATCGCCTTTGAACAATGGCGATAATTCGTAATTACCGTTTTCATCGGTATAGCTCAAAAATGCCGAATGATTTCTACCGGCCCATCCCCATCGGTTCGAATGAACCGGAACGGCCTGAACCAACGCATAGGAGACGGGCGAACCGTCTTCATCGGACACTACAGTGCCGGCAATAGCGCCGTAATCGGTGCTTATGTCCAGCGTAAAATTAATGTCCGTAACGTGTTGATCTTCGGCCAACTCGATGGGATCGGCATTTTCAAACTCTTCTTTATTATCATACCAAATACCTTTGAAATGCTGACGATCGTAAAACCAGGCGCTGACATAGTAGGTGCCTGCTTTTAAATTGGCAAGCTCGTATGCACCATTTTCATTGGTAACAGCATGCCGCCATAAACGTCCAAAGTTTTGATAATGCCCGTCCTCCAAAACGTATGTGACATAAACACCCTTTAGAGGATTTCCGTCACCATCCATAACAACGCCGGATATCTTGGCGGTAGGTTCGGTAAAGGTAAAGTCGATACCCGTCACATCTTCATCCTGACCGACCGAAACGATATCGGCTTTTGATGGATCGGGCTGATCATTCCAATATTTTCGATCCCCAAAAGATGTGTTTAGAAACGATGCCGAAACTTTGTATTCGCCTTCTTGCAGCCCATCAATTTTATAGTTGCCTTGAGAATCGGTGATATCCATCTGCAAAAAATGATCTAGTCCTGGAATGCCTTTCGAGTTATCCGTCGAATGCGCTACAACTTTGACATTTTCGAGTGGCTCCCCGGAACTGTTACTCACATTTCCGGCAATGCTGCCGCCTGTGGCCAAAACAAAGTCGATGCCGGTTACGGTTTCATTGTTCACCATAACAGGCGATGCATCAAATATGGATGTGGCATCGTCATAAATTTCAGGCACATAGCCATTGGCATAGGTTGCCACGATATATATGCCTTTACCAAGTCCCGCTATGCTGTAATTTCCTTGGTCGTCGGTAACCGCAAAGTGGTTTTGGTGCATAAACGGATTACCGCGACCCACAGCAACGACCCACGCGCCCTCGATTGGGCCGCCCGCTTCGGCTGAAACCGTTCCTGTAATAGCGCCCTTGCCATTTTCGAGTTCGCGCAAATTAAAATTAATGTCCGAGGTAACCTCATCTTCAACAACCTCGACCATTTTGGCATTAACCGGCGTTGAGCCATCTCCGTAAAATTGCGGTGCATATCCTTCGGCGGATGCCACCACATAGTACTCGCCGGCAACCAGCCCTTCCAGCTTGTAGGCCCCATTGGCATCCGTTTTAGCGGTTTGTGTCACCAAACCATCGGACACCACGGTCCAACCAAAGACCATCGCATTTTCGATAGCGCTATCGCCGGACTTTACTACTCCCTCAATTGCTCCGTTGCCATTGGCCGCAGTGACGGTTGGCGTCACAGTTTCGGAGTGCTGATCGTACCACATGCGCAATGCTAATTGCATATGTCGCTCAAACTGTTGTTCTGTTAATTTGGATTCAGAAAAAACAGCCGGTGCAAAAAATAGCGATATAAGAATTAGCGTTGCAAGCCCCCCGGATAGAATTTTACGTGCTTGCATGAAACCTCCTCTAATTTACTTTTAAAAACGTACAAGGAATTAAGATATTTTGGAAATTGCAATTAATGTACCATGAAATAAAACAGTGAAAACAGGGATTAATTTCACCTGGCACCTCATTTTTTCAGTATTGGGATTTTTGCGCGAGAGCGCCTTGGTAAGTTTAATAGAATCAAAACGGATTTTTTTATTTCCCCATAAAGCGGATAACAGATGCAGTTGATGAATTTTGATGGGATTTCAGAATCGAGGGTTGGTCGTAAATCATCTCCACCTCCCTGCGAAAATTGCACGCCCTATGAAATATATGCGCAGTTACCTTATAAAAACACCAGCCGGCAAATATAAACAGCAGCCAAAACACCTACGGCATCGGCTATCAAGCCGGCGGGAATGGCAAACCGTGTGTTTTTGATGCCAACAGCCCCAAAATAGACCGCAATGACGTAGAATGTGGTTTCCGTACATCCATAAATGGTTGAGGCGAGGTTGCCAATAAACGAATCCGGCCCATGAGTCTCCAGCAGTTCCGTGATGATCCCCAACGTACCGCTGCCGGATAAGGGACGCATGAGAGCGGCGGGCAATATCTCCGCTGGCATGCCAATGAGGTTGGTGACCGGGGTTAGCAAGCCGATAAAAAACTCCATAGCCCCGGATGCCCGGAACATTCCAATGACCACAAGAATGGCAACCAAAAATGGAATGATACGCACAGCGACCTGAAAGCCTTCTTTGGCGCCTTCGACAAACACTTCGTATACTTTGATTTTTTTAAAAATGGCGAGCAATGGAATAATTAACAGCAAAAACGGAATAGCCCAGATAGAAATAAAGCTGATGATTGTGCTGAAAAAAATTGGCGGCAGCAACGAGCCCAACGCCGCTAATGCACCGGTTTGGTTGGCGATTACGAGCACAAGCCCAATCAACAGAAGAGTGAGCCAAAATTTCCAGGCGCGACACATCGCCGCAACAATCCCCTGAAATCCTAAAGAAAGATTGGAGAATAGCTTGACCACTAGAATTGCGGCTATCGTGGCCATTAACGAAGCAAAAATCGTAGTGCCGATTATCGCGGTAGGATGTTGCGATCCAATACTGGTGCGTACGCCGATAATGGTCATGGGGATGAGTGTGATGCTGGCCGTGTTCAAGCCCAAAAACATAATCATGGCATTGCTGGCTGTCTCTTTGTCGGCATTGAGTTCTTGCAACTGCTCCATCGCTTTGATGCCAAACGGCGTGGCCGCATTTCCCAATCCCAGCCAATTTGCCGAGACATTGAGCATCATGGAGCCGATAGCCGGATGGTCTTGCGGAACGTTTGGAAACAAGCGCCGGCTAATGGGCGTAAGGGCTCGGGCTAGCAAACGGATCAGTCCGGCGGCTTCGGCAATTTTCATAATTCCCAACCACAGCGTCATAATTCCAATCAGACCGATGGCAATTTCGACCGCGGTTTCGGCGAGATCAAAGGCGCTTTGAGTCACTTCGCGAATATTTCCCGTAACCGCGCCGACGACTAAAGCAACAACAATTAAAAACAACCAGACATAATTCATCATACAGGGGGGTGCTCCATTTTGGCACTAAACTATAGTTTTTAGAGTCAGATGCAAGAAAAATAAGGCTTTTTGGCGAATTCTTAACATGGAGAAGTAGAGCTCGCTGAAAGATTCTAAAAGAGTTCTTTCGGGAGTTCCATCCTTGGAAGCAGATTTACGCCCCGCTTCATGCCCGGTTCGGCATGCTAATTCTAATAGTGAATCCTCTGCGTCTTTTCAGCGCTTCGGCGTTTGGCTATTAACCAGAATCTGTAAACGGTATACTATCATCAATCCCATCCATCCGAAAAAGTCTTTGCAGAATTAATCTCAGTTTCGTACTTTTCAGCCTGAAAAACACGCAATTTGAAACAACCTGTTACTACCAAAGGAGGTTTATAAATGAAAGTCAAGGTCGATCCCGATCTCTGTACTGGATGTGAATTGTGCGTAGATACCTGTCCTGAAGTTTTTGAAATGCAGGATGATCTCGCAGTTGCAAAAATGGAAACGGTTCCGGATGGCATGGAAGATGATGTTAAGGAAGCCGCGGACTCTTGTCCCGCCGAAGCCATTATTGTCGATTAACAAACAATCGCTGTTTTTAAAAACCACTCAAAATGGTCGGTATTTTTATCGGCCATTTTTGTTATCCGTCGACAGTATCTGCAAAACAGATTGATTCTTTTATTCTGAATTTTTATATTGATTTTCCAATAACTTGAACCGGTTTAAACATGAATCGGAGGAGAAGATGCGCCCCCTCAAGATACTTCTCGCGACAATAGTTGTTTCTGTATTGTTCTCAAACTGTTCGCCAGGCAAACACGAAATTCGTATGCTCAAAATAGGGCATGGATTGAATAAGGACCATCCGGTTCATCAAGCTATGGAATTTATGGCTGAACAGGCTAAAGAGAAATCCAACGGTACGTTGATCATCGATATTTACCCCAACGAACAACTTGGCAACGAAAAAGAATGCATCGAACAGTTGCAGCTTGGAATTCTCTCCATGACCAAAGTATCCAGCAGTCCGCTGGAAAGTTTTGTCCCCAAAATCAAAGTTTTGGCTTTACCGTTTCTGTTCCGCAATGCCGAGCACAAATGGGCAGTGTTTAACAGCCCCATTGGCACCGAGTTGTTG
>CAYPZM010000278.1:0-7100 GCA_964414825.1 uncultured Cytophagia bacterium
GGCAGCGGGAGACCGGAAACAAGACCACACTGGACCACAAGGGAAGGAGAATTCCCAATTCAATATTTTTACGGGTACAACTTCTTTTAAATCAAAGATTTTCTTTAGATCATCAAGAAATGGGTTCGATGTGACAGTCTCAAGGGATGCTTAAAAAAAAGGTCGTCAAAATTGGCGGCCTTTTTTTATTTGCGGGATAAGAAGCTGCAGCTTTATAAGCTTGTTACAGATCGAAGGTTAGGCAAGGTCGCTCATCAAATACAGATCTTTGACCTGTCGAATTTTAACGTACGTTTAGCCTCTGATTTCCAAGCTGCCAAAAAACCTTTTATTCGTTTATCGGCTTACTGCAACAAAATCATTTTGCGCGTTTGTGAAAATGATGGTGCCCGTAACGTGTAAAAATACACTCCACTGGTGAGTTCCGAACCATCAAACGTGATACGATGTTGCCCCTCTGATCTGTATTCCGACAGCAGTTCCTTTACAACTTGTCCACGATTATTATATACCGTTAAGGTGATAACTTGAGCCTTTTGCAATGTAAAGTTGATGTCGGTTGTCGGATTAAAGGGATTGGGGTAATTTTGCTCAAGCGTAAATGATTCGAGTGCAGAACGAGAGTTCACTACCGCGGATGGTTCTAATGCATTGCTATTTTCTTTTGATAACATTGTCAATATTCCGTCGGGACTGGGACCGTTGGACGAGAAATAAACTTTATAGTCAAAGTGCTCGCCATTGTCATCATCCTTGCCCTGAGCGTCAAATGCAATCTCGTCATTTTCCAACACTGTCAGCCCGGTTGCTACTTCGTAATAGATCATCGTCTCGAGAACATAGCCCGATTCGGTTTCCGCCCATGCCGACACAACGTCCTCCTGGAAAAATTCAGCATCAGGATATTGCCGAAATGCTTTATGTTCATATGGAGTGAACGGCACCCAAGCGAATTCAAGGTTTTGTTCTTGAAAGTTTCTTAGCATAATGGTACAGGCGTCATCCTTGAACCATTCGGAACTTGCTTCCTCGTCCGGCGTCCATTCTCCGCTGCTGTCTGTCACCAGCGTGTCGTCCGTCATTTCAAATAGCACATAAAGCATTTGATTTTCGGCATTCCACATGATTCGAAACTGAATAGAATAATCATCCTCATCCGGAATTTCGGTATCCTCCTTAAGCGTGTATAATCCTTCATCCGGCCATAGTTCATAACTTTCCTGAACCTCCCAAATAGGGTCAATTTCTCCATCAATCACCGGCAATGGATACTCGGCGCTGCCATCTACCCAACCGGCACTCGCATAATTTTGTCCGAATGAGGCTGAAAATGCAATCAGCAGTATCAAATAAGCTAAAAGGCTGACAGAATGATAGCGTGAACGTTTCATGTTTTCCTCCATTATTGTTGTTCTTTTTTATTTTTTGAGGCATAATCTAAAATAAGGATGATTTGTTTCTCGCATAAGTAAAGAAACGTAAACGAAACGTTACCAGCCACATGGAAATGGAAGTCAGGTTTTTATTGATTCTAAACTTTATAGTTCTATTTTAATTTTATGAAGATAGTGGATAAAGAAACAATAATCGAACGCATTGTTAGGGATCCATCGATTGCTAAAAGCGAGGCCTCTAAAAAACTATTAATGTATTTGGCCGAATGTTCCACCAAACACTACGTCCCGAATGAAACGGACATTGCGCAACATGCGCTTGGAAAAGGTCCTGATTTTGATCCTTCATACGATGCGTCTGTTCGGGTTCATATATCAAAATTGCGCAAAAAGCTAGAGTACTATTACAAAACCAGGGGCAAACACGACAAAATTCGCATTGATATTCCCAAGCGTCAATATTCACTCGAACTGTACGAAAAATCGACTCGAAAAAATAAAATCGATAAATTTGTCAAGATAGCCTTGCCAACTGCTGTGTTTGTTTTGAGTGTTGCTGTTGTTGTTCTTCTGATTCAAAATCATTCAATGCGCAAAAAGATTCCTCCTGCTACTGTGGCCGAACTTAACAGCTTTATCTGGAAAGATTTTGTAGATAATGAAAAATCCGCACTTATGGTTGTTGGTCATGTGTTTGCCTATTGTGAATATCAGGATGAATATAACAGTTTTCGAATCGTTCGAAATCGCTTGATCAATTCCAAAGACGATTTGTCAAAATATATGGCGTTGTATAATATTCCCACTGAGCATATATGGATGCCTAGCTGGGAAATCATTCCAAAATATGCGCTATACCATTTTAGTTTGATCGAGTCGATTTTTTCTCGAGCCTCTCGTCCTCTTGCTGTAAAACTGTCTTCTAATTTAGCCTGGCCGGATTTTCAGGATAATCACATTATCTACGTTGGGCATTTTCATAATCTTGCGAAATTGACGCGTTTTTATCAGTCAGATCATTTTTATTCGCCAAGTCAGAATACGGATTATATGAGTTTAATTGCGCAACTGGATAAAAATTGGGCTGCACAGCAATATCTTTCAACAAATAATATTCAGGCTTCGCTTGAAAATCAACTGGATGCTTTGTTTGTGGTTTACCATTATCAGAGCGATTCGGATTCTTCTCGAGATGTTTATAAATACGCTTACGATGAGGAGACAAAATACGTGCGAGACTATGCGATTTTGATGAAATTACCCGGTCCGCACCAGAGCCAATTGTTATTTATTGTTTCTTTTCATCAAATCGGTCGGTTAACCGTGATTAAGATGCTGACGAATCCGAATCGACTCGAGCATTTCGAAAAGCAAATTCAAGAACGAGTGTCGTTTTTACCACAATATTTTGAAATATTGATTGAAGTAAAAGGGTACGAAGAAACGTCTATGGAAATGGATATCGTGCACATATATCCTGTTGATTCGGAATTTATGTTGATAAATCAATAGACTTTTATCTTTGCTTTCCTGATGAGTGCGCTTTTGTTGATTCCGGCTTACGCCTGTCATCTCCATGTTGCAAGAGGTAAATTAATAACACTAGTGTGCACGCAAAAGACGACATTAATAAGCGCTTCCAAAATTGCGAAAATCTAGCAGCTTCCGAGTTTATACTTTATTTTCAATCCAAAAAATGAGTATATTTACAGTTCGAATGCAGACTAGCTTATTCGGCATATTGCAAATTGAAACGTATTCAGAAATTCTTTGCTTTGTTGTTTAATTTTCTTAGATTGTTGTTCTAAACTGGATGCCCGAGGAAACGTTGACACTCGCTGTTATTATTGTCAGTTACAATGTACGAGAGTTTTTGGAGCAAGCGCTGCTGTCGCTACAAAAGGCGCTTCAACATGTTCAGCATGAGATTTTTGTTGTGGATAACGCATCTTCAGATGGCACGGTGGCATTTTTGCAAAAACGCTTTTCTGGCATCACGTTCTTTGAAAACGATCAAAATGTTGGCTTTGCGCGCGCCAACAATCAAGCGATTGCGCAAACAAATGCAGACTATATTTGTCTCATCAATCCGGACACCATTGTTCAGGAAGACACGTTTGCCGTGCTCTTGGATTTTTTTGAAAAGCATAGCGATGCCGGTATGGTGGGGTGCAAAGTCCTAAACCCGGATGGCTCGCTGCAACTGGCGTGTCGGCGTAGTTTCCCCACACCGTGGGTGGCGTTGACGAAAATCGTGGGCTTGGCGAAACTGTTTCCCAAAAGCCGCCTGTTTGGCCGCTACAATTTGACCTATCTGGATCCGGAACAAGTCTCCGAGGTTGAGGCTATTTCCGGTTCGTTTATGCTGGTGCGGCGCTCGCTGGTAGAGCACATTGGTGGCCTGGATGAAGATTTTTTTATGTACGGTGAGGACCTGGACTGGTGCTACCGCATCCGGCAAACCGGGCACAAAATATATTATGTGCCGGATACGCAAATCATCCATTTTAAAGGCGAGAGTTCGAAGAAAAGCCCGTTTCAGCAGCGCCGGCTGTTTTACGAGGCCATGCGATTGTTTGTGCAAAAGCACTTTAAAAAAGGAACGGCTGTGGTGCCGTCCTGGCTTTTGGTTACGGCTATTTACGCCAGCGCAATGGTGTCGTATATTTCAACAGCGCTCAAAAAGTTATTGTGGCCGTTGATCGATTTTTTGCTGTTAACCGCGTCGTTGGCTTTGGCGATTTTCATTCGCTTTCAACCCGAGTTTCCCTGGGCGCCGTTTCTTTTGGTACACGCAGTTTACAGCGTGGTGTGGCTTGCGAGTTTTGCGGCGCATGGACTGTACACGCGCAGCCACCTCTCCAGCAGCAAAGCGGCATCCGCAGCATTTTTTGGATTGTTATTCAACAGCGCGCTGACCTTCTTTTTCAAACAGTACGGCTTTTCTCGGGTTGTGGTGCTGGTCGCGGGCGCCGTCAACATTGTTTTGCTGCCGTTGTGGCGTATTGTCCTCAAAACGATCGCCACCAAAGGCACGACAGGTTTTTCAGCAATGGTAAGAACCTATCTGCTGCGGCGGCGTTCGCTGGTGGTTGGCGATGAAAAGACCAGCGAGCGGCTCATCAAGCGCTTGCGCGGCGATGTCAATTCGAGTTATGTGGTAGAAGGTGTGGTTGTTCTGAACAATGAATTTACCCAGGAGCGGATTTTGAATGTGCCGATTGTAGGCGTGCTCGACGATCTGCCGGAAATCATCAAGCGCGAGCGCGCGCAAGAAGTGATTTTTTCCACCGACAAGCTGCCGTACGACAAGATGCTCAGCGCTGTGGCCAATTCGCTGGGATCGCAAATCAGTTTCAAAATGGTCCCCAGTCAACTGGATGTGGTGATCGGTAAAGCCACGATCGATTATATTGAAGATATTCCGTTTGTGGATTTGACTTATCGCTTGCATTCCGGTTCATTTAAGAATATAAAGCGCTTTTTTGATGTGGCGTTTTCTACCATTGCGTTGTTAATATTTTCGCCGGTTTACGCCTATTTGCGCTTTAGCAAAAAGCCGATAAGCAGACAATCAGTGCATGTCAGTCGAAGAAAACAGGTGGAAATAAAATATTTCCAAAATTCATCCGCCTGGTGGTTTTTGCCCGCATTGCCGCAGGTTATTCGCGGACATATAAGTCTGGTGGGCAGGGAGCTGTTGAAGCCAGTCGATCCCGAAACGAGCCCTACAAGCTATTCTATAAAACCGGGTCTGTCCGGCCTGGAGCAGATTAATCGTCACTTGGATTTATCCGAAAAGGATCGAAAACGCTACCATCTCTATTATTTAAAAAATTACTCTCCTTTTCTGGATTTGGATATTTTGATGAAATCGATATTTAAACAAAACAATTGAGATAAATATGCAAAAAGTTGTTCTGGATTTTGAAAAACCCGTCGTTGAGATTGAGCGCCGTATTGCCGAGCTGCGCGAATTTTCCCTCAACGAAGATTTGGAAATACATAAAGAAATCGAACGCCTGGAAGCCAAAGCGCAAAAATTACGGCGCGACGTCTATTCAAAACTGTCGCGTTGGCAAAAAGTGCAGCTCGCCCGCCATCCGGATCGCCCCTATACACTCGATTATGTGGAGCGTATGCTTACGGATTTTGTCGAATTGCATGGCGATCGCTGTTATGGCGACGACCCGGCATTCGTCACCGGTGTAGGAAAGCTGGATGGCCGTCCGGTTGTCATCATCGGTCAGCAAAAAGCTCGCGATATGAAGGAGAAGCTGCGCCGTAATTTTGGCTGGGCGCATCCTGAAGGATACCGCAAGGCTTTACGCGTGATGCGCTTGGCCGAGAAATTCAATCGCCCGGTAATTTGTTTGGTGGATACCCCTGGTGCGTATCCTGGCATCGGTGCTGAAGAACGTGGCCAGGCCGAGGCGATAGCGCGCAATTTATTCGAAATGTCGCATTTGAAAACGCCGATTGTTGTGGTGATTATTGGCGAGGGCGGCAGCGGCGGCGCTTTGGGAATTGGCGTTGGCGACCGGGTGTTGATGCTCGAAAACACCTGGTACTCGGTCATTTCGCCGGAAGGCTGCGCGTCCATTCTGTTTCACGATTCCACCAAAGCCGAGCAAGCGGCCGAAGCTATGAAAGTGGCATCCGCAGATTTGCTGGAAATGGGCATTGTTGATCACATTATCGAAGAGCCGGTCGGCGGCGCTCATAGCGATTGGGACAAGGCCGCGGCGATCTTGAAACGTGTGCTATTGGAAGAGTTGGAGGCACTGACAGAAATTCCTCGGCAAAAATTAATCAACATGCGTATTGAGAAATTTTCCAACATGGGTGTGTGGAAAGAAAGTTCAACTGTTTAACTTGGATGCGGAGGTTTACCATGGTAAGTCAGGAGTTGCTGGATATTTTGGCGTGCCCGTCATGCAAAGGAGATTTGGAATATGATAAAGAGCACGATACTCTAACCTGCCTAAATCAACATTGTCCGGAATGCGGCATGCCAGTGGATGAGACTGGAGCATGTCAAAATGAAGAGTGCGGCAAACAATCGACGTCGTTTGTTGGCTTGCGTTATCGAGTCGAAGACGACATTCCTATCATGCTTATTTATGAGGCGGAAAAGTTAGAGCTGCCTGAATAAGAAATAACTTGCTTTCTTGCCCTTTTTAGTATAAATTTCCAATTAAATTTTATAGTGGTCCAAATGCAGAAATCTTGCCATGATGAGCAAAAAAGTCCTTTTGCTCAATCAGAATTATGAGCCCATGTCCGTGGTTACAGCAAAAAAGGCCATAGTTTTATTGTACTTGCAAAAGGTAGAAATGATTGAGGCGCGTGCACAATTTGTGCGCTCGCAATACCTTGCCTTACCACTACCCAGTGTCATTCGGCTAACGTGTTATGTGCGCGTGCCGAAAAAACGAGTAGAGTTGAACAGGGGCAATGTGCTCAGAAGGGATTCGTATCGCTGCCAATATTGCGGAACCAAAAAAGGCCCGCTCACTTTGGACCACGTGCAGCCGAAAACCCGAGGTGGTGAAGACAGTTGGGAAAATCTGGTGTGCGCTTGCGTTACCTGCAATAATAAAAAGGGCAACCGCACTCCGGAAGAAGCGAGTATGATTCTTTTAAGAAAACCCAAAAAACCCAACTTTTTGTTTTTTATGCAATACTTTATTGGAATGCACGAGC
>CAYPZM010000279.1:0-7054 GCA_964414825.1 uncultured Cytophagia bacterium
GCCGGCCCGCTGAGCGACCGCTTCGGGCGGAAGAAGGTGCTGATCCTCGCAGCGGGCCTGTTTCTCATTTCGGCGTTGGGTTGTACGGTCCCCAAGAGCGTGCCGATGCTGGTCGTGGCCCGTTTGGTGGGCGGCGTGGGCGTGGGTATCGCGTCGATGCTCTCGCCTATGTACATCTCGGAGCTGAGTCCGGCCCACCTCCGTGGCCGGCTGGTGGCGCTCTACCAGCTTGCGATCACCATCGGCATCCTGGTGGCTTACTTCTCCAACGCGGCACTGCAGCAGCTTGGCGAGGGCGCGCTGGCGGACGTTCCGCCGGGTTTCTGGCGGTGGATCTTCGTTGAAGAGGTATGGCGGGCCATGTTTGGGGCCGAGTCGCTCCCGGCGCTGCTGTTCTTTGGTCTACTGCTCATGGTGCCGGAAAGCCCCCGGTGGCTGGCCAAGCAGGGCCGCGACGCGGAGGCGCAGCGAATCCTGGCCCGCGTGGTGGGGCGCGACGAGGCAGCACGCGAAATGGTCGCTATCGAGCGCCGCCGGGATTTGGTGAATATAGGTCGCAACGCGAATCATATCGAGCACACTGTCTTGTTTGGGCAATATATCGCTGTGATAGTCGGTGCGCTCGGTATCGGCCATAACGGAGAGTTTTAATTCTGTAGGATTATCGCCCACAATGCGACGAATATCATCTTCTGAAGAAAATTTCCAGGCGCCAAATTGTTCGGGCGAAAAAATTTTTCTCGATGCCTTGTACCCTAATTCCATGTAATCGATTCCAGCATCAACGCAGGTTTGGTAAACAGCTTTAACAAGGTCGTCTTTAAATTGATGTTTGTTCATCAATCCGCCGTCGCGAATCGTACAGTCCATGAGTTTGATCTCGGAACGGTAGGTGATCCAACGTCCGAAAGCCGAGTAGTTGCTGTCCGTTTTTTTCAATTCGGTCATGCTTTCGATCTCCAATCGATTTTTTATAAACTATTCGAAAAATATAAAAAAGTGTAGGGAATTTTTTCGTAAATTCAAAGAGTTGGTAGCATTAACCCTACGGCTACAGAGTCGTGATACCAAAACAGCTTGTGCACAAGATTTTATCTTTGACTTGAACACTCATTTTTCTGGCTCACTTCCATGCCTCTAACTTTATTGAACATTATTCTCATCATTGCGGCCTCGCAAGGCATTTTTTTGGCGATTTTGATCTATTTTCGCCACGGCACCTTGTTCGCCAATCGGTTTCTGGCCTTGTACATTTTTGTGTATTCACTCATCATCATAGATTTGCTTGTATGGGATTTGCATCTTTATGCCCAACAGCCATACCTGAGAATCGCTATGCTCAGCTTGCCGTTTGTAATGGTGCCATTGCATTATCTGTATGCTAAATATTTGAGCCGCTCGCGCCAATCCTTTCAACGTCGCGATCTGCTGCATTTTTTACCCGTTCCGACAAGTTTCGCTCTTTTTATCGCAGCAAGTGGCGCCTCACGGGATGGGCTCGTTGATCTCTTGACATTTAATGAACAAACGGAATTACCTCTACCCTTTCTTCTGTTCAACTGGGCGATTTTGCTCGAAACGTTTGTCTATTTTAGCCTGACACTGCTGCTGTTGCGTCATTATCAATACAATATCAAACAGGTCTTTTCCAATGTCGGGCGTGTACAACTCGATTGGCTGCGCAACCTCACCTTGCTCATGGTTTTGGTCGTGACGTTTTTCCTCATCGAAAACATTCTTTTGTTAATAAACATTCAGCTTTCGGACAAATTTAATCTCTCCTCAGCGGTTGTGGCTATTAGTGTTTACATCATCGGCTATTTGGGCATGGGAAAATCGGACATTTTTATAAATCCGAAAATTTCCCGCTCTATGCAAGAGCTGCCGCACTTGAATGTTCAGCTTGAAACCACAGATAAAAAGTACAGCAAATCCGGACTGTCGCCCGAAACGGCGCAAGCTTATGTGGATGAGCTGCTTGCCGTGATGCAGGAAGACAAACCCTATCGTGACAGCGATTTAACCTTGCCGCAGCTTGCAAGCCGACTCGGAATTTCAACTCACAATTTGTCTCAGGCGCTCAACTCTACCTTGGAACAAAACTTTTTTGATTTTGTCAATTCGTACCGCGTCAACGAAGTGATCGAGAGTTTCAAGGACCCGAAGCAGCAGCACCTCAAAATTCTCGCTCTTGCGTTTGATGCCGGTTTCAACTCAAAAACCACATTCAATAGCATTTTCAAAAAATTCACCGGTAAAACTCCCTCCGAATACCGCCAAACACTTTCATAAACCGGCAACATGTCCGATCCGATTGGCTCGGACGCCCTCAAGCCATCCACAGGTTCGTACCGATGGGATAGGCCGATTTGCTCCGTAAGAACCATTAAATTAATCATGTTTTTAAACGTACAGAATTGGATTTAATCTGGAGCAAACTCATGAAACACGCTATCAAACTTTTTGTATTGGCTATTTTTATGGTGCCAATTGTTTACGGCCAGGCAAAGGTGTCCGGTACTATCTCCGGTCAAGTGCTGGACAAGGACACACAATCCCCTTTGCCCGGTGTGAATGTTACGATTCTCGGAACCCAAATGGGCGCGGCAACGGATGAACAAGGAAAATATCGAATTTCCAATGTGCCGGTGGGCAGTTATGCTGTACAGTTTAGTTTTATTGGTTATGAAAGGGTGATAAAAACCGATATCATCGTCAAGTCGAGTCGTACCACATCGGTTCATGCCGAGCTGCCGTTTGCAGTGCTGGAGATGCAAGGTGTGGTTGTTACCGGCGGTTATTTTTCCGAAACCCAGGAGCAGCCGGTCAGTGCGGTAAATTTTTCTTACGAGGAGATTCGCCGCTCGCCCGGGTCGCACGGCGATGTCAATCGGATCATTTCCGTCCTGCCCAGCGTGGCGCCGTCGCCGGACCAAACCAATAATCTTGTCGTGCGCGGTGGCAATCCCGGCGAAAATGCATATTATGTGGATAATATACCGATTCCTAACATCAACCATTTTCCCACGCAAGGTTCGGCCGGCGGCGCTTTGGGAATTTTAAATGTTGAATTTATTCAGGACGTCAATTTTTTCTCCGGCGGATTTTCCGCGGCTTACGGCGATCGCTTGTCATCGGTCATGGACATCACGTTGCGTGAAGGAAATCACGTGCCCTTTGACGGCCAAATCGATCTCAATTGGGCCGGGTACGGATTTGTCGGTGAAGGTGTACTGCCGCAAAACAAAGGTTCTTGGCTGTTTTCCGCGCGGCGCAGTTATCTTGATCTGCTCGTCAAAGCCATCGATGTCGGCAATACGATCGCACCGCGTTACGGCGATGTTCTGGGCAAGCTGGTTTACGATATCAATTCGAATCACAAGCTCTCGCTCATCGGCGTATGCAGCGACGATCACAATCGCGCGGACAAACAGACGGCGATTGAAAATGATATGGTCGCGTTTATGAATCAGGATATCATCCAAAACACTACCGGACTCAACTGGCGCGCGCTATGGAACCAGCATGGCTATTCGAACACCTCGCTTGCATACACGCAAGATACATTCAAAGAGGATGCCTATGACACCGGCACCGAGCAGTTGCTGTTGAAAAACCGAACGACGAATCAATATGTTAATTTGCGCAACATTAACCATTTTCGCGTCAACGCGCGCCATGCTTTGGAGTTCGGCGTGGAGGCCAGATACATCTTTGCAGATTTTGACAATTTTTACGGCGAACAATTGGATCCGGCGGGCAATTTCCTTCCGGCAATTTCTGTGCTTCGCTCCATGTCGACGGCTCAAAGCGCCTTGTTTGCCAGCTATGTTGTTCGGCCGCTGAATAAAATGACCATCACCCTGGGTGGGCGCGCGACATATTTCACAATCACTCCGGATATCACATTTGCCCCTCGGTTTTCCCTCGCTTTTCAGTTATCTCCGATCACCACGTTCAATATTGCATCAGGCATATACTATCAAAATTTGCCGCTTGTGCTTTATTCGCAAAACCCCGAGTTTGAAAAACTGAACAGCACTCGGGCTGAGCACATGATTATCGGAATCGACCACATGCTGCGCGAGGATACCAAACTGAGCGTTGAAGTGTATCGCAAAAATTATGATTCGTTCCCTATGGATCCGAATCAACCTGAATTTTTTATCATAGATGAGCCGTTTTACGATGCCATGTTTTATACTATTCACGAAAATTTGCTGGATACGGGTGCCGCGTATGCCCAAGGTGTGGAACTGATGCTGCAGAAGAAATTGGCCAAAAACGTTTATGGTCTCGCCAGCTTTTCCTATTTTCGTTCGCGCTACCAGGACTTTGACGGGGTCTGGCGCGATCGCATTTTTGATTCCCGTGTTCTCGCCAGCGTGGAAGGCGGCTATAAACCGAACAACAAATGGGAAATTAGCCTGCATTGGATGTATTCGGGTGGTCGACCCTTTACACCATTTGACATGGACGCTTCCCGGGCAGCTAATGCCGGAATTTTGGATGTAACTCGTGTGAACCAAAAGCGTTATCCGGATTTTAACTGGCTCAATATACGCGTCGATCGCCGGTTCCATTTCTCCCGCAGCAACATGGTTGTTTATCTCAGTGTGTACAACGCGCTAAATCGCAAGAATGTCTCGACCTATTTTTGGGATACTGTGCAAAACGAACCCAATACGATTTACCAATGGGGTACGCTACCTATTTTTGGCATCGAGTACGAGTTTTAAGGTGGGGCTTTAGAACCAAAAGTGCTGTACGCAGCGTGGGGACGCGCTTAATCGCGTCTCTACACTGCCCGCACGCTATAATACTTTACGAATTTGGCGAAAGTGATAATCTGCTTTTTAAGCGGTTTCAAATATCTCGAAAGGTTTCGTACTTGATCTTTGTGGCAATGGCGCAATAGACACATTTTCTTCACAAAAGCAGATATTTTCTTGACATCCTCATTTTTTGTGAATATACTAGACATCAATCCGAGATTTTTTTAAATACCACTTGCAACTCCTGATTCATGCAAACGATCATAATTTAAAATAGGGTTTTGTTGCCATGACCATTACGGCAGACACAGCATTTTCCTTATCAGAATGCGCCAAAAAGCTTGGAGTCGCCGAGGACAGCCTCGCAAATCACGTAAAGCAGCATTCCACCGCATTGCGCCTTGACCCGGATAAAAATTTTCGCATAAAACCGGGGCAATTGTTTGATCTTAAATTGCTGCTCATTTTATCAAAAAAAGCCTATTCTGCTGAGCAGATCGAAGCCGTATTGTCGTTTGTTCAAACTCTTTCAGTGTGGAAACAGATCAAATCGAGTAACACCAAAACCTTTAACCGGCCCTTGTGGATATCGCTGTTGGCGACCATCGATCTGTTTGTGCGCGCCACTCGAGAAACCGAGTTAAAAGAGCTTATTCTCGATCCGGATCAAGGAATTGAACTGCGCTCGGACGGAACTCTCCTGACCGAGCAGTATGCAAAAGCAGCCTTGCAGAGACTCGATTTTTTCGATGCCCAACACCATTCGCACGGCAAGGGCGTTGAGCATTTTTATCGTGCTTATCGCTCCGATAATGATCATTATATTGTGGACTATAAAACCTGCTTGATGTGGCAGCGCGGTGGGTCGACCTGGCTGATTTACCCTCAAGTTCAAGCCTATATCGATGAACTCAATCGGAATCAGTTTGCCGGATTTTTTGACTGGCGCTTGCCCACTCTTGAAGAAGCCATGAGTCTGATGGAGCCGAAACCGCAGCATCAAAATCTGCATATTGATCCCGTGTTTGAGGACCAGCAACGCATTTGGAGCAGCGATTGGCAGCAGCACAACTCGTTAGCCTGGATGGCCAATTTTGGGCATGGCGAAAGCGAGGCGACTTATATTTGGGTTAATGATGCTTGTGTCCGCGCGGTCCGTTCCTGGCGCTGAGCATAAAAAAACGCCGGCGCACCCGAATTTTCCTCAACCCTATTTATTTTATTACGAGTGCACCGGCTCAACTTTTTATTTGGACAGATCGGTTCCCGGCCAAAAAGCGGCCCAGGCAAACCAATAGGCAATGTAACTGTTTAGCGGTTTCAACGTTGCGCCTTTATTGGGTCCGTCCACGGCCTGGCCCCAAATATTCCACGTGTTTCCGGCCTCGTCCTTCATGATTAGCGGAAGCTGGTCGCTTAACGCCTCAAACGACAACACCTGGCCATTCACCTGGCGCTCAAACGCCACAGCAAAATTGTGTTCCTGACTGCCCGCTATCACAACTGCTGTATTATCCAGCGATTCTTGCATCAGGCTAACGCCGTTTCCAAATGCCGCAATGGGATAGGCTTTTGTCGTATTCGCCAAAAGCACACCCAACACTCGCTGTTTGGCCGGCAAGCGGCTATCACGATCCGAAACCGGAAAAATCAAATTGTTGTGGTTCGTCCGATAATCCCCGTACGGATAGGTGCCATACGAGCGGCTGTACCCGGTGCTGGTCGAGACCACTTGCGAATTGGGCGCGATTTTTTTCCAGGTTGCCCACGTGGTTTCCAAAACCGGGTGCGTTTGTACGGTTTGTCCGGCCAACTCACCATGCACGGCTTGCAGCTTCATTTGCGACCACTCGGTGTCGGTTGCTCGATCGTACGGAATCAAATTGCTGTTGTACAACAGGCCGGAGACGCCAAATGTGGTTTTGCTGCCGTTTATGAACCGATCCCATCCAATACCCGAACCGGTCAATGGACAGTAGGTGATGGCAATGGAGGCGCTACCAATATCGTCGTTTATGATTTCGTGCCAATCCAAAATGGTATGCGGATAGGCGCGAATATCGTTCCCGACTTTAACTCCGACGACCAAATCAGAATCGCGCAGATATCCGGCTGCCGAGACCGGAATTAAATCCGGATTGGTCAGCGCCGGGATTCCATCTTTACCCGGCCCGCCATCGTAAATTTCGTTCGAGGGAATCAACCACTCGCCTGATGCATCTGCTGACTTTACTTCATTCGGCGAATCGCATCCCCATAACAACAAAAGTGAAAAAAGC
>CAYPZM010000280.1:0-7046 GCA_964414825.1 uncultured Cytophagia bacterium
CGGAACCGTCCGGGAACGGCATTTTTAACAGCCAGTCGATTTCCCATTTCATTTCCTGGAGGAAATCCGGATAACCGGGGGCGGTTTCCGGGAGATCAAAATCGTAATTCTTTAATTTATCCTGAAAATGATCCCAGGCACAAAACATGGCGGCGACGGTAATGCCGGCATTAACCGTATACTTGCCGTAATCTCCGGCATCGTGCCAACCGCCAATGCCGTCGCGGATGACGCCGTCTTCGCCAATGTAATCCATGTACGCGTCATTCAAATGACAAGCCTCGTGTTCAAACACGTCGCCCTTGAATTCACCCTTGACCGCCGTCCCGCAGCGCCACAAATACATGGCGCGCATGCTGGTGTAGAACGGGAAATGATAAACATCCTCGGCGATCTGAAATTCAGCCGAAGAGCCGACATTGGGCACCTCCAGCACAAAAACGCCACTTTGCTGCAAATCGGAAAAATCCGCGATCCACACGTTTTGATCCACATCTTCCTGATGGTGCGGTCCGCTGGTTTTGCCGGAAAACACAGGTTCACCGTCCGGTGTTGTGACGCTAAATTCGGAACATTGGACAGAAATGGTGGCTTTTTTCGGAGCATCCGGCAAGTAGCCGATGGAATTCAAGTGGATGTTTTGTGCGAACATGTGATTCGTGCCTAAAAGTAAAATGAAGCAAATGAGATAGTTTTTCATCGTGTACCTCTTTGGATTATTTTGCAAGTTTCAAAACTGCAAAAAACGCCGGTTTGGGTTGATAGTCACGATCAAACAACAACGGATAATTGGTGCGTCCGCGCACTGGCCAGTTGTTTTTCCAGGAATGACCGTCGTGTGTGCCCCAAAACGTCACGCGACTAATTTTATCGCTATGTTTGAGAAAAAGCTGAAATAGTTCAGCATAGCGATCCGCCAATTGTTGTTGAACCGAATCCGGCAAACCCTCGCTATAGGGATTGATGGCCTGTTGCGCCTCCACATTCACCGAAATGTCGGCGCCGCGCCACTGTTCGGGATCGGGCAGCACGGAAATATCCAGCTCGGTGATCATCACCTGGACACCGAGCTTGGCAAAGGCTAAAATACTGGCTTCTGCTTCTTCGATGGTCGGGTAATCGAGGCCCCAATGGCCTTGCATACCAATGCCATCCACTTGAACGCCTTTGTCAAGCAAGCGTTTCACCAAGCGTACGGTGCCGTCGCGTTTTTCAGGTTTGTATAAATTGAAATCGTTGTAATACAACTCGGCCTGCGGATCAGCAACACGTGCAAATTCAAAGGCTTTTTCCAGATAATTCTCACCAATAATATTCAGCCACGGCGTCTCTCGAAGCGAACCGTCTTCGTTAAGCGCTTCGTTTACCACATCCCAAGCGTTTACACGGCCCTGGTAACGGCCCACCACCGTGTCAATGTGATGTTTCATGCGCTGCAACAACGTATCTCGGTCTACCGTGTCGCCGTCTTCATCTCGAAACACCCAACGGCCAGTTTGTTGATGCCACACCAGCGTGTGACCGACGATGAACATTTTATGCGTTTCGCCAAACTCTACGAATCGGTCTGCTATTTCAAAATAATAGGTGTCCGGTTGCGGATGAATTGGGCCAAATTTCATGGCGTTTTCCGCTGTGATCGAATTGCAGTGCTTTGCGACCAGATTGATCGCACGGGTATCCTCACCCGTAATTTGAAAGCTACCCAAAGCGGCGCCTATAAAAAAGTGGTTTTCAAATGCGTCTTGCAATTGTTGAGAATAGGACACAGAATTGACGAAAGGAAGAGAAAAGCCGATCAACACAAACAGCAGCGGGATAGTTTTTGTGTGCATGGAGAGGTGCCTCAAATTAATCAAACAGTAGCGGCGGAAGAACATTGTGATGCACCAGGCGCTTACGTATACGCGCTGCAGTGATATGTTCAGCGGCCATTCGTATATCAAATGTAAAACAAAAAGTTGTGATGTCCAAAGGAATCACCTTAACACGCTGTAAATAAACGTATTCCTGAATGCTAAAAAAAATGGCCGACATTGCACCTTGATCCGGAGCGATCGCAAGTCAGGAACAATGTCGGTGTAGGAGTGCAGGAATCTCCAAAGCTATTTCAGTAGGGTGAATTTTCGAGTCTGAGAAAAGTTTCCAGCATGGATTTGATAATAGTAGATGCCGCTGGCGAGCTCGGAAGCATCAAACGGTACATAATATTGCCCAGGCTGCAGTCTTTCATCCATCAATGTTGCTACTTCTCGGCCCAAATGATCAAACACTTTCAGGGTCACATTGGATTGATGCGGTAATTTGAATTGAATCGTGGTTGTGGGATTGAACGGATTCGGATAATTTTGCGCCAATTGAAACTCTTGGGGATTGCCGAGAGGCATGGTTTGCACGTGAGTCAAATCATCCGAATACAGCACTATATGATCCAGCAGAATCGATCCCATGGCCACATCCCCCTCGTTGGAGGCGATGGAAAATTCAAACTGAAAGCCTTTGATTTTATCAAGATCGAGCATATCGTTGCCCTCAATACCGTACCAGCCGGTACGCTCAAAACCGTTGCCGTTGGGATCTTCTCGTATGTCCGATAAGGGCAGGGCAATTTTGTTCCAGCCGGGCTCTTCATCCAAAATATGGTGGAACGAATACCAGTACTCCATCTGGCCAAAATCATAGGTATTGTTATCGTTTTCCGAATCGCTGACTTCGCCCAAGTTAAATCGTAAATGCACGGCGCCGGGGATGTCTGATGGGATATCGTTAAAGTACCAAATGGCCAGAGAATCATAGTTGGAAAAGTCATACACGCCGAGAGAGTCCAAATGGGTATGATTCAAGTATGAGCCGCCGCCCCAGCTTTGATCATGGGTCACGCCCCAGTCCAGACGCATGGCGCCTTCGCCAAACATCACTTCCTCGGAAGTATAGCTCAGCACCACGCTGGTTTCCAGGTCCAGATAAGTGTCTCTTTGACTATTCCAATACGGATCTTGATCCAGGCTGAGAAACACGCTCGTATCGCCTTCGGTGGTGGTAAAGATCATATGATCGAGCAGAATTGATCCCATAGCCACGTCGCCTTCACTCGAGTTGATCGAAAATTCAAACTGAAAGCCTTTGATTTTATCGAGATCGAGCATGTCGTTGCCCTCAATTCCGTACCAACCGGTGCGCTCAAATCCGTTGCCGTTGGGGTCTTCTCGTATATCCGATAGGGGCAGGGCAATTTTGTTCCAGCCGGGCTCATCGTCCAAAATATAGTGGAAGGAATACCAGTACTCCATCTGGCCAAAATCATAGGTATTGTTGCCGTTTTCCGAATCGCTCACTTCGCCCAGGTTAAATCGCAAATGCACGGCGCCGGGGATGTCTGATGGGATATCGTTAAAGTAATAAATGAGGACCGAATCAAACGCGGAAACATCATACACGCCCAAAGAGTCCAAATTGGTGTGGTTCAAGTAAGAGCCGCCGCCCCAGCTTTGGTCGTGGGTCACGCCCCAGGCCAGACGCATGGCGCCTTCGCCAAACATCCGTTCTTCGGATGTATAGCTCAGGATTACTCGCGTTTCCAAATCCAGATAGGCATCTCTTTGCCCATTCCAAAAGGGATCCTCGTCCAAATCATTGAACACCCACTGGCCCATCAACAAAACAGGGACAAGTAATATAATCGTAAACATAAACCGTTTCATATTGCACTCCTCGCGTTTGATACGGATTGAACATTTATTGAATTGTATAGAATTTTAGTGATTGAGTGGCCACTCTAAGTGATTTTTGTTGCGCCAAAGAAAAACAGAACATTATTGTATTCAATGCGTTATAGACGATGAAAACTTGCCCGGACGCGTTTCTTGCAATGTGGAAAATATAATATATCAACTAACGTAAATTCAGTGAATAACCGTGAATTAACTGTTAACAGCACGAATTAACAATACCTATTGAGCATTTGTCCAGAATTTCATATTTTTAATTTTAGGACATGTCAAATAATTTTTGTATTCAATGAGCCATACTAGAGATAAAAAACAGATTAACGACCTGCTGCAGCGAATCCTTTCCAGCGAAGTGTTTGCGCACTCGCAAGCGTATCAGGATTTGCTTAAATATTTGGTGCAAGCTTCTCTGGACAACAAGCCGCCCAAGGAATTTGCTATCGCCGCCGAGGTTTTTCACAAGGGACAAGATTTTGATCCCGGTCAGGACACGATTGTGCGGGTATACGTTTATAATTTGCGCAAAAAGCTGGAACAATATTATCAGCGAGAGGGAAAAAATGAACACATTCGCATTGAAATTCCCAAAGGACACTATGGGGTTGAGTTTCGATCCGTCGAACGCAAAAAAGCTGCTGTGCACCTCAATTGGTTGTTATTGCCGATTGTTTTGCTGCTCGGCTTGAATTTGTTTTTTGCGCAACGCCTTTATTTAACAGCCAATACGTCGGCTGAAGCTGCGATGCACTCCCCCGTTTGGAACAATTTTTTTGCAAATGGTGTGCCCAAACAAATCGTGCTGGGTGATCATTTCTTTTTCGTCAAAGACTCGCACGATCGGGTTCAACGTACAATTTTGCGGCGGGATGATATCAATTCCATTCAAGAATTCCAGGACTATAAGGCCGAGAGCATTAACCGTAGAAATTATGTCCAGCTCCGATACCCCATGTTTCCCAAAAACAGCGTATGGCCCTTTGCAGATCTGGTGGCACTCCTCAGTACTGCACAAGCCGACTATTCGCTGGAATACGGCTCTAATGTCAAAGCCTCCGATTTTCGAGAAAAGGATATGTTATTTGTAGGCTCATTTCACACGTTGGGCGCTTTTGAACAAACATTTCGAAATTCGCACTTTCGGTTTCACGTATATCCCAATGGCTTGTCCTATCACGATGAAAAGATGGATACGCTGATCACACTACATGAAGTGGGCGATCCGGTATTCAACCATATCGACCATGGCATTGCGCGAAAAATTCCGGCCCCGGATGGCAAAACAATTTTTATGTTTACCAGTTTTCATGAAACCGGCACGCACGGCATTGTGAAATATTTCACCGAACCGGAAACGCTACAAGAGCTGGAAGGGTTGTTTCTGGAAAAGTTTGGCTATATTCCCGACTATTACGAAATGCTGTTTCAAGCCAGCGGCTACAACCGTACAGTGTACACGACCAAGATTGAAAAGATTTTTGAAATTGATGCGGATTCGGTGTTTTGGTAATGCTCAGCCCAATCCCTCAATCTCCATAATTTAAATTTTACCGATTTTAATTCTATGAACCAATTCAAGTCCCGCCCCCTAATCAACATTCGATGTTTTCGGTTACTCAACAATCGTTGACTCCAGTTTACAAATCCCATATCGGCCAGATCAATTTCGTGATTATTGTGCTTTACAAACAGTTTGATTCTTACGGATTGCTAATAGTCATCCGTGTCGTCCTGCTCTTCTTCAACAATAACAATTTGATGCTGCAACTCGTGAAACCGGTTTCGCAAATGGGCTTGTAAAAAAGGGGCATTGCGCGGCTCGCCGCGTTTTGTGCGACCTGCAAACCAGCCCGAGGTCTACCAGACAGTCGGGTTGTCCATAGGTCCTTTCACCGCCGCAATGGCAACGGAAACCAGCGAGCCAATAATGATGAGCAAAATCAAATATAAGCGAGACCTGCATTGCCGACTTTTCTGCCCTCGCGCAAAAACATAATGACGCCGAGAATGGTCAACAACGACGGGGTAAACACACCGGCAAAGATTCCGAATTTTTTCGACTGCCGGGCCTCATGCTCCTCTACCTGTTGTTGTACATCTTTTGGGTCTTCTGCTGCTCTGTCCGCGCTTTCAAACTGCTCGACGCGCTTGTCTTCCGGGCCCGGCACGCTCTGTTGCTTTTTGGGTATATTTGCCATTTTTCCGCTCCAGGTCGATGATTTTTTTAAGGACGAGGTTCCATCAAGTTTTTAAGAGCAACATTTTCGGTGATTTTAAACTTCCATGGCAGGATGTTGGAAATTCAGTGAGGAGGGATAACGGCAGCCCAAAAGTTTTTCCTTTGAGCTTTTGGGCTATTTGAGTATTCGTACAGACCAGTTACTAATAGATAATTAACTGAATATTACAAGGCAGTTTTTGCAATGTCGGTGACAGAAAAAAATTACTTGCAAATCGAGTCAATAGTAGTATAACAAGATAAATACCGACTTCAAGAATGGTGTAGAATTATGATTCGTCTTTTAACAAAGTTTTTTAAAATCGTTCGACAATTGCTCCTGTATTTCTTCATCTTTGCGTTTGCCGCTGATACGATAAATATGAATGATTTCTTTTCAGGGGCTTCACTTTCTCATGGCGATGAAACCGTTATTTTAAAATTGGCCGATTCTCAAATTGATGGCGTGCCGGAATCTGATCGCAACTCCAACAATCGTACACCTCAAACCCTGCAAAAAACATCGAAACAACGTATTTGCGATTTGGATAGTTCGGCCATATCAACCAAACATGTCAATTATCTTGCGGTGAATGCTTTCTTTTTTGAGGAAGAATCCAAATTATTTTACAACTCTGAACAAATCAACATCCTCTATATTAATTTTTGCAGCCTCCTTATTTAAACGCTTTTCTCCCAAAATCATAAATCACTAGAACACTAATCAATTTGCATGTACAATCCGGCGTGCACTTCTGCATCGGTACCGCTGTTTATGGTATTCCAAGCTAGTTTTGCCGTCAGATTATCTTGTGCAATTGCAATTGGCTTTTCGTTCCAAAGAGAAAATCAAGTTTGCTTGTGCTATGCATGGCGGATTTTTTGGAGGCATAATGAAAATCTTATTTATTTTTCCCTCGGCATCATCAAAATATATATTTGTAGATTATCACCACGGTATTGGATTGCTGTCCGCCCTGTTAAAACAGGAAGGGCATCAAACTTCATTGTTGCAGGTGACACAGTTCGACACGCGGCAGATTGACTCGGCAGTCGATTCATTCAAGCCGGATATTCTTGCCTATTCATTCATATCCGATCAC
>CAYPZM010000281.1:0-7024 GCA_964414825.1 uncultured Cytophagia bacterium
CACTTATCTGGTTGCCGATTCCAGCAAAATCGGCAAACACGCGCTGGCCAGTTTAGGCGCTCTCGCACTGGTCGATTATCTGATTACCGACGACGGCATCACCAACGAACAACGCAAGGATTTTGAAAAGCACGGCATTAAATTGATTATTTCATAAAACCGCTCGTCCAGGGATTCCATCCCTGGACGCCAAATGGCATCGGGCTTCCAGCCCGGATAAAGTCTGCACGTTCAAACGAGATTTACGAGGAGACCATGCGAAAACAACTGATATTTCTGCTAATCGGCATTTTGCTCGCAACAGTCTGGCTGTCTTGCTCCGGCAACAACACGTCCGGCCCACCGAAAATGGCGGTGGTGATTTCCACGCTAAACAATCCCTGGTTTGTGGTTCTCGGCGAAACCGCCAAAGAACGTGCCGAGGAGCTAGGGTACCAAGCCGTCATTTTCGATTCGCAAAACGATAATGCCAAAGAAGCGGATCATTTTGAAAACATTATTGCCGCGGATTATCAGGCTATTCTATTCAATCCGACCGATGCCGACGGCTCGATTTCCAACGTGCAAAAAGCCAAAAAAGCCGGCATTCCCACCTTTTGTATGGATCGTGAAATTAACTCTAGCGATGTAGCGGTAACGCAAATTCTCTCGGACAATTACAGCGGCTGCGTGGCGCTGGGGCAATATTTTGTCAAATCGCTCAACAAGCAGGGCAATTATGTGGAGCTGCTTGGCCTGGTGGGCGACAACAACACCTGGAACCGCTCACGGGGTTTTCACAGCGTAGTGGACAATTATCCCGGCCTCAAAATGGTGGCGCAGCAAAGCGCGGATTTTGATCGCAACAAAGCCATGGAAGTGATGGAGTCCATTCTGCAAGCACATTCGGATATCAACGCCGTATTTTGCGGCAACGATGCCATGGCCATGGGCGCATATCAAGCCGTCGCCGCAGCGGGAAAATCGGATGAGATAATGGTATTTGGCTTTGACGGCGCCAAAGATGTGGTCGATGCCATCCGCGATGGCAAGATAAAAGCCACTGGCATGCAATTTCCCAAAGTAATGGCACAAAAAGCAGCCGAATTTGCACACGACTATTTGAACGGCAAACGCGATTTTGAGCAAAAAATCCCAATTGCTGTGGAATTGGTGACGCAGGAGAATGTGGATCAGTATATCGCTTATGGCAAAAATGATTGACAACATCAAGATCACGAATTTTAGCCTTTAATTCTTTGCGCCCTTGCCCTGGCGCGAGTCCTTGTTCTAATGTTGAATGAACATGAAGAAATTCAAATATATAATTCTGGCCGTTGTTATTGGCGTCTTTATATATCACTCGGTTTATTTCGAGCCGCTGAGTGAGCGCCGGCAACATCAACAGCAATCCGAATTCGATCCAGTCAAGTATGTAGATCGATTCTGGCAAGAGTTGCACAATCAGCTCGGCAACGCGGTGGCTGTGTCCGAACTACTTGCTTTGTTGCGCATGGACATGTCCACAGCGGTGCGCTTGTATGGAAAAACGTTGGGTGTATCGGAGCAGCATTCCTATTTGGTAAAAGGTCAAGGCGAGATCGTTGAAATCGCGGACGATCATTTGCTGCTGACCCTCTCATCTTCTGATAGAATTTCCATCACCACCGACTATATTTTCGGCAACGACATCCGCGATGCTTCGGGCCTGGTACGCGTCAGCGATTTTCCCAGCACCATGGATTTTAATACGATCTCTTCCGAGATCAACAAAGGCGTTACCACTCAGGTGCTGCCAGCCATTTTGGATTCCGTGACGGTGGGAGACACGCTCCGTTTTTTTGGCGCCACCACTGTGCATGAAACATCGCCCGAACTTGATCCGCTCCCGGTGGTTCCGATTCGGCTCATTTTAAATCCTGAATCCCCCAACTGATTATGCCCAGAGCCCGATGATGACAGACCTTGTTTTTCGCGCCGAACATATTTCAAAATCCTTTCCGGGCGTCCTGGCGCTGGAGAATGTATCGGTGGATATTTTCGCTGGTCAGGTCAATGCTATTGTGGGCGAAAACGGCGCCGGAAAATCGACGTTGATGAAAATATTATCCGGCGTCTATCAAGAGTACGAAGGGAGATTACTATTGGAAGGGCAGCCGATTTCATTTGCCCATCCCAAGGCTGCGCAAGAGCACGGCATTGCTATTATTCACCAGGAACTGAATTTGATTCCGCATCTCAATATTGCGGAAAATGTGTTTTTGGGACGCGAGTTTCGCACCCGGCTGGGCATTATCGATGACGCGCGTTTGGTCAAAGAAACGCGCAACTTGTTGCATCAGCTCAAACTGAAAGTCGATCCTCTCACTCCGATTGATGAACTTCGTGTTGGTCAGCAACAGATTGTCGAGATCGCCAAAGCCCTTTCCCTCAACGCCCGCATCATCATTATGGATGAGCCGACTTCGGCAATTAGTGACAGCGAAGTGCACGTGCTTTTTGAGATCATTCGAGATCTGAAACGCCGCGGCGTCGCCATCATTTACATTACACATAAACTGGATGAGCTGTTTGAGATCGGAGAGCGCGTTACCGTGCTGCGCGATGGCCGGTTGGTCGCATCAAAAGCATTAGTGGGATTGTCGCACGATGACATTGTGCGAATGATGGTCGGGCGGGATGTGGAGAAATTTTTTGTAAAAGAACAAATGAACGCCGAAACTCTAATCTTGCAAGTGAATAACCTGTCCCTACCGCATCCGCAACGCCAAGGCGATTTTGTGGTCAAGGATGTCTCATTTGACATTAAACAAGGTGAGATACTCGGTCTGTTTGGATTGATGGGCGCCGGGCGCACAGAGTTACTGGAGTGTTTGTTTGGCCTGCATTCTCTGAGATGCAGTGGAGAACTTTATATCGAAAATCAATCCATTAAATTATCATCGCCGCAGAACGCAATTCAAGCCGGAATTGCACTGGTGCCTGAAGATCGAAAATCCGAAGGCCTGGTCTTGAATATGAGCGTGGCGGAAAATACCAGTCTGGCCACGATTGAGCAAACCGAATCCTTTGGCTTTCTCAACAGCTCCTTGGAAAACCAGTTGGCCGAACGTTTTACAAAAGCACTAAACATCAAAACGCCGTCCGTGCAACGCTCTGTGGAAACCTTGAGCGGCGGCAATCAACAAAAAGTAGTGCTGGCCAAATGGCTGGCCACCAATCCCAAAGTACTGCTGCTGGATGAACCGACGCGCGGCATTGACATTAATGCCAAAAATGAAATTTATCAGCTCATCAATTCGCTGGCGCAATCGGGGCTGGCGATTGTGTTTGTCTCTTCCGAACTGCCGGAGATTCTGGCCATTGCGGACCGCATTTTGGTGTTATCGCAAGGCCGATTGACCGGCGAATTTTCAGCAAACGAAGCAACGGAAGAAAAATTACTAAAAGCCGCTATTTCACAAATGCGGTCGTAGAGACGCAATGCATTGCGTCTAAAGTTCGTTTAGAGATTTTATCCCTGGAAGAACGGCGACGCGATAAATCGCGTCTCTACATGAATTCACAAATATACAGAAAAGATTATGCTCGAATCCCTGAAACCCAAACTGGTCAAATTCCAATCCCTCATCGCGCTTGTTTTGATGATTGTGGTGATGATGCTTTTGTCCGACAAATTTCTCACCGTGGACAATGCCTGGAATGTCATGCGGCAAATTTCGGTCAATGTGTGCATTTCCGTGGGCATGACCCTGGTGATTTTGACCGGCGGCATTGATCTCTCTGTCGGTTCAATACTGGCGTTTTCCGGCGCTGTGGCGGCGGGACTGCTCAACAACGGTATCGCCATCCCTGCCGCGGATTTGTACATCGGGTTTACCGTTCTCGGAGCCGTGGCAGCCGCATTGGTCATGGGTGCTGGTTTGGGTGCGGTGAACGGTGTGGCCATCACCCGCTTTAACGTGCCACCATTTGTGGCCACACTGGCCATGCTCACCATGGCACGTGGGCTCACCATGCTGTGGACCGGCGGTTTTCCCATTACTGGTCTCGGCGAAACATTTGCTTTTCTCGGCACCGGCTGGTTCTTGGGTATACCGATGCCGGTTTGGATCAGCGCGCTGGTGGTGACACTATTTACCATCGTCTCGAAAAAAAAGCGTCTGGGACGCTATATTTACGCGATTGGCGGCAATGAACGTGCATCAAAGCTGTCCGGATTGAATGTGCGCAAAATCAAGTTTTGGGTCTACACGCTGGCCGGGATGTTGTCAGCCGTGGGCGGCATCATTGTCACGGCGCGACTCGATTCCGCGCAGCCGAACGCCGGCATGGGCTACGAGCTCGACTCGATTGCCGCAGTGGTCATTGGCGGCACCTCGCTCTCCGGCGGGCGTGGTTCCATCATCGGCACCGTGCAGGGCGCGCTCATTATTGGCGTGCTGAACAACAGCTTGGTGCTGCTGAATGTATCGCCGTTTTGGCAGCAGGTGATTAAAGGCATTGTGATTTTGTTGGCGGTAATTATTGACAAAAGTTCGCGGAAGGCGGATTAAACAGATTTGCACTGTAACCACATAGCCGCAGTGAGAAAGCAGGATTACAAAAAAAGAATTGTAATTTACCCAATGGACATAAAACAACTAGAACACAAATCGATCCACTACCGCAAACAGCTCTTGCACTATATTAAACGGGCCAACGCCGGTCATACCGGCGGCGATTTGTCCTGCATCGATATTTTGAACGTGCTGTACAATCAAATTCTGAATGCTTCGCCGGAAAGCATTGCGAATCCGAATAGAGATCGATATATTCAGAGTAAAGGCCATTCGGTAGAGGCGCTGTATGTGGTGCTGGCCGATTGCGGCTTTTTCCCGGAACACGATCTCGACACCTTATGCCAGTACAATTCCCCGTACGTTGGGCATCCCACACGCAAGGTGCGAGGTATTGAGCAAAATACTGGTGCGCTGGGACATGGACTTTCTGTGGCAGTGGGTATGGCGCTGGGCGCCAAACTGGATAAGCGTAATTATCGCGTGTTTTGTCTGCTTGGCGATGGCGAGCTGGCTGAAGGCTCCAATTGGGAGGCAGCGCTCTCGGCATCGCATTATCAACTGAACAATTTAAATGCGATTGTGGATTACAATCAATTGCAAATCACCGGCGCCACGCGCGATGTCTGCAATACCGATCCGCTCGCTGAAAAATTCAGTGCTTTTGGGTGGGAGGTTCGTCATGTTGATGGACATGATATTGCCGCGCTGATCGACTGTCTGGAGCAGCCACCCAAATCGCAATGTCCGCACGTGGTCATCGCCCACACCATCAAAGGCAAAGGCATCAGCTTTATGGAGAATGACAAAAAATGGCATCACCGCGTGCCCAATGATAAAGAGTACAAGCAAGCCATGCAAGAGCTGGATGCAGCCGCGGCGGCTCTGCCGATATAAAAGGAACAGATTTGGAAGCACAACCCGAAAAATCCAATCTTGAAGTCTTTGCCCAAACCCTGCTGGAATTGGCACAACAGGATAAAGATATTCTCGTCGTCACCAGCGATTCCCGCGGCTCCGGCAAATTGGTGCCTTTTGGCGAAGCGTTGCCGGATCAGCTCATCGAGGTCGGCATTGCCGAGCAAAATCTCGTTGGTATTGCCGCTGGTTTGGCCTCGTGCGGCAAAAAAGTATTTGCCGTGTCGCCAGCCAGTTTTTTAACCGCACGTGCACTAGAGCACATCAAAAACGATATTGCTTACTCGGATCAGCCGGTTACATTGGTTGGCATCAGCGCTGGCGTCAGTTATGGCGCTTTGGGCTCCACCCATCACTCGCTGCACGATATTGCGGCTCTCCGCGCCATCCACAACATTGATATCGTAATTCCCGGTGACAATGCTGAAACGCGCGCCGCTGTCCGCTCCGCCGTCGATTGTCCACGTCCTCTGTTTCTCCGTTTTGGAAAACGGCCGCTGCCGCATCTCTACAACGGCAATTTTTCATTCACCATCGGCAAAGCCAATGTGTTATCAGACGGTAACGATGTGGCGATTATCGCCACCGGCGAAACCGTAGTTCAAGCTTTACAGGCCGCACGGCAATTGAACGAACGCGATGTTTCCGTCAGAGTCATCAGCATGCACACCCTCAAACCATTGGATGAAGAGGCGGTTCGCCTTGCTGCTCGCGAGTGCAAGGTCGTATTGACCGTCGAGGAGCACAGCATGTTTGGTGGATTGGGAGAGGCGTGCGCTTCGGTCATTTTGCAGGCAGGGCTGGTTCCCAAATTTAAAATCCTGGCCATCCCGGATGAGGATACAGTCACTGGCGCGCAACCGGACATTTTTCGGCATTACGGGCTAACGGCGGACGGATTAATTACCCATATTTTGCAATCACTTAATTTGACATAATTATCGAGGTTTACCATGAGGGACAAACATATTTTAGCCATCGATCAAGGCACCAGCGGTACCAAGGCTATCATTTTCAACTCGAAAGCGCAAATTTTAGCGCGTGGCGAACAGGAGCTGGAATCCTTATATCCCCAAAAAGGATTTGTCGAGCAGGATCCGGAAAATATTTACCTAAATGTACTCCAGGCCGTGCGGCAGTGCATTTCCATTTACCAGCGCGCCGTGCGCACCGAGCTCGACGATATCGTCACCTGCGGCATTTCCAACCAGCGCGAAACCATTGTATTGTGGGACAAGGACGGGACGCCGCTGTACAATGCTATTGTGTGGCAGTGCAAACGCTCGGTTGAGATTTGCGAGAATATCAAGGGCACGACATTGGAAACGGACATAATCGAGCGCACCGGCCTGGTGGTCGACCCCTATTTCTCCGGCACCAAAGTCAAATGGCTGTACGACAATGTCGAGGAGGTGCGCGAAGCCATTGATAAGGGCAAGGCTTATTGCGGTACAGTCGATACCTGGCTGTTGTACAAATTAACGGCGGGCAAAAGATTTTTCACCGATTACACCAATGCGGCCAGAACTCTGTTTTTTAACATTGATAAATTGAATTGGGATCCGGTG
>CAYPZM010000282.1:0-7003 GCA_964414825.1 uncultured Cytophagia bacterium
GCACCGCTCTGGCAGCAGTACCTCGATTACATGTTCGCGCTCGCCCAGGGAAACAGCGTTGCCATGATTATCACCCAAAATCTGGACCTCAATGTGGCGTGAGCTGGTGAAAAAGCGTTCCATATACAGATCAGGATTACCGAAAGCAGCGCCCGCTTCCGATTGTGCGGAATTGAAGGCGCGTTCCAGCTCTTCTTTTTTATTCACCACACGCATGCCACGACCGCCACCACCGGCAACTGCTTTTATGATGACGGGAAAACCGATCTCCTCCGCCACTTTACCGGCATCTTTTACAGATTTTACGATCCCGTCCGAACCGGGAATGGTGGGCACACCCGCTTTTTTCATGGTTTCTTTGGCAAACGCTTTGTCGCCCATTTGCGTAATCACTGCCGCGGAAGGGCCGATAAAATGCATGTCGCACGACTCGCACACTTCGGCAAAATGGGCATTTTCTGCCAAAAATCCGTACCCTGGATGAATGGCGTCGGCATTGGTAATTTCTGCGGCGCTTATTAAATGCGGAATATTTAAATAACTTTGGGGACTTGGTCCGGGGCCCACGCACACAGCCTCATCGGCAAAGCGGACGTGCAGACTATCACGATCAGCTTCGCTATATACCGCAACGGTTTCCACACCAAGTTCCTTGCAGGCGCGAATGATCCGAAGCGCGATTTCTCCGCGGTTGGCAATTAGAATTTTTTTAAACAACGGTCCTCTCGCAATTTTTTACGACGGATCAATCAAGAATAGTGGCTGATTGTATTCAATCGGTTGGGCATTATCGGTTAAAATTTTGACAATTCGACCGCTGATTTCGGCCTCGATTTCGTTCATCAATTTCATGGCTTCGATAAGACATAACACCTGGCCCTTGGAAATAATATCGCCTTCCTTGACATAGGGATCGGAATCCGGAGACGGCGCTCGGTAAAAGGTGCCTACCATGGGCGCTTTGATTTCTACATAATTGTCAGACGCAGCGGGAATATTTTCTATTTCCGGTTGTGGCGCCGCAGGTGGACTGGAATGGACCGCCGGACTTGGCGCGCTGGGCGTTATGTATTCCACACTGGAACCGGTGACCGCAGCAACCTTGTGCTTACGAATACGGATTTTTCGGCCCCATTTGGTGACTTCCAGCTCATCTATACTGCTATTTTCAACTATTCGTACAAGTTCTTGTATTTCTTTTGGCCGCATGACATCTCCCCGTTTATTTGTTGACGCGTTCCAGATATTCCGAGGAACGTGTATCCACTTTAATCACATCACCCGTTTCGATGAACATCGGAACTTGAACTTTGCCGCCGGTTTCCAGAGTGGCCGGTTTGGTGGCGCCGGAGACGGTGTCGCCTTTGTAGCCGGGATCGGTTTCAACAACTTTCAACTCGACAAAAAACGGCATTTCCGCTGCAATAGCCGTGTCGCCACTCATCAGCAAACTGACTTGTTCGGCTTCTTTTAAAAAGTCGGTACCCGGCGACATGAGATTAGCATCGACAGACAACTGTTCATACGTTTCATTGTCCATGCAGACCAACAAATCGCCTTCGCGATAAAGATATTGCATATTTCGTCGTTCAACACGAACGTCTTCCAATTTATCGCTGCCGCGAAAGGTTTTCTCCAACACGCGCCCGGTTTGCAAGTTTTTCAACTTTGTACGTGTAAATGCGCTGCCACGCGCCATTTTTACATGTTGAAATTCGGTGATCGTATATAAATCACCATCAATTTTTACAATAAGTCCGGTCCTAAAATCGGATGTCGTTACCATTTAACCTAATCCTCGAAAAAGTACATTAATTCGAATTCATTTTATTTGGGACAACTTTTCACGCAAAATTTGATTGATTTGTTTTGGGTTGCCTTTGCCGGACGTCGCCCGCATAATTTGACCCATTAAAAAACCGAGCACTTTGTCTTTACCGTTCAAATAAGCTTGTACATCATCCGGGAATTTTGCCAAAACGTTCTCTACCGCCAATTCCAGCTCGCTCGAATCGGTAATTTGTACCAGGCCTCGTTCTTTAACGATGACATTGGGCTCTTTGCCGGTTTTCAAGCATTCATCAAACACAGTTTTAGCGGAATTGTTGCTCAAGGTCTGCTTTTCCAGCAGAGTCAAAATTTCCGCCAAATACTCGGGAGTCATTTCAAAATCGGTTATCGCCGTATTCGTTTCTTTCAGAGCGCGAAGCACCGGGCCCATAACCCAATTACTTGCCAATTTTTTATCCGAAACTTTTTCGGCAACCGCCTCAAAATACGCGGCGAGCTCGCGAGTTTCCGTGAGCACGCGTGCATCATATTCCGGCAAATTCAAGTCCTGCAAAAAACGACGGCGCTTGGCTTCTGGCAGCTCGGGCATGTGTTGAGCCACGCTGTCGATATATTCTTTAGTTACGGTAATGGGCACCAGGTCAGGATCCGGAAAATAACGATAATCGTGCGAATATTCTTTGCTGCGCATGGCTTCGGCCACATTACGATTCGCATCCCACAACAGCGTTTGCTGTTGAATGCGCGCACCGCTATCCAACAACATTTCCTGGCGATGAATTTCATATTCCAGCGCTTTTTCGACCGCCCGAAACGAATTCATATTTTTTAACTCGGTTTTTGTGCCCAGTTTGGTTTCGCCAACCGGACGAATGGAGATGTTGGCGTCGCAACGTAAACTTCCCTCTTCCATGTTTCCATCACAAACGCCAAGGTAGACGACAATTTGGCGAAGACGTACAAGATATTCGTAGGCCTCCTGGGGCGAGCGAAAATCCGGCTCGCTGACAATTTCCAAAAGTGGCACACCGCAGCGGTTAATGTCGACAAGCGACTCGTTTTTGCCGACAAACGATTCCGCGTGCAACAATTTTCCGGCATCTTCTTCCATATGAATGCGTGTGATGCCGATGCGTCGGGGCTCCTGGCCTTCCACCTGGATTTCCAGCTCGCCATGTTCGCAAAACGGCTCCTCAAATTGGGAAATTTGATACGCCTTGGGAAGATCGGGATAAAAATAATTTTTGCGCGCCAAAATCGAGCGCGGGTTGATGGTGCAATCTGTAGCCAACGCCAGGCGGGTGGCAAATTTCACCACGCGTTCATTAAGAACCGGCAATACTCCGGGCATGCCCAAACAGACCGGACACACCTGCGAGTTTGGCTCGGCGCCAAAGGTTGTAGAGCAGTTGCAAAATATTTTTGTATTGGTTTTGAGCTGAACATGAACTTCCAACCCGATTACCGGCTCATAATACATAAATTTATCCGTTACGATGTTTGATTTTTTTCAATAAAATCCGCCACGCGCAGAATAGTCCCTTCTGCAAACGCGTTTCCCAGCAATTGTAATCCAACGGGTAAACCTTTCGAATCGGTTCCGCACGGGACGGATATGCCCGGCAAGCCCGCTAGATTAAGCGAGACGGTGTAGACATCCGAAAGGTACATGGTTAAAGGATCGTCGACTTTTTCATTCAGTTTGAATGCAGTGGTGGGAGCGACCGGTGTTAGCAGGCAATCCACAGATTCAAAAACGCGTTCAAAATCCCGTTTGATTAATGTGCGAACTTTTTGTGCTTTGCGATAATAGGCATCGTAATACCCGGAGGACAATACATAGGTCCCCAACATGATGCGGCGTTTCACCTCTTCGCCAAATCCTTGCGTGCGGCTGCGCACATACATGGTTTCGAGGTCCTGCGTATTTTCAGCACGTACCCCATAACGAGCGCCATCGTAACGCGCCAGGTTGGAAGAAGCTTCAGCCGTTGCGATAATGTAATAGGCTGCAATAGCATATTCCGTATGCGGCAGAGAGACATCGACAATTTCCGCACCGGCGCCGTTTAACATGGCAATTTGATCGCGAATCGGTTTTTCGACTTGAGGATCGAGTCCATCTGCAAAATATTCTTTGGGCAAGCCAATGCGCAAACCTTTTACATCTCTGTCGAGATAACTCGCATAATCTTCCGTTGGTACATTTGCCGAGGTGGTGTCGCGCGGATCGTGCCCGGCAATGGCATTCAAAATTAACGCGGCATCCCGCACCGTGGTTGTGATGGGACCAATTTGATCCAACGACGACGCATAGGCCACCAAACCAAAACGCGACACGCGGCCGTATGTCGGCTTGAGTCCTACCACACCACAAAATGCAGCGGGCTGGCGAATGGAGCCGCCGGTATCGCTACCCAGCGCGGCCATGCACAACCCACCGGCAACGGCTGCCGCCGAACCGCCGGAAGAACCTCCGGGCACGTGCTCGGTATTTCTCGGATTTTTTACCGGTCCAAAAAATGACGTTTCATTGGACGATCCCATTGCAAACTCGTCCATATTGGTTTTGCCGATAAAAATCACGTCCTCTTGAAGCAATTTCTCAATAACCGTGGCATTATAAGGCGAGATAAAATTGGACAAAATCGATGAACCGCACGTTGCGGGTGCGCCTTTGAGTGCAATCAAATCCTTTATCGCCAGCACCATACCGCTCAAGGGCCCTGCGGAGCCGCTTGTTATCCGCGCATTTACCTCTTCGGCTTGCGTCAAAGCTTGGGATGACAATACAGAAATGAACGCATTTATATCCTGGGCGCTCTCTATAGTGTCGAGATAGTGCTGTACGACTTGAGCACAAGTCGTTTCTTTGGTTCTTATTTTATTTTGTAGTGAAACAAAATCTATATGTGTAAGATCCAAACGACGTCCCTTACATTCGTTTTCAGGATGAATTTTTATCACCGCACGGACGTAAGGGCGCCGTTTAAGAAACAGCGCCCGTTAGTGGCGGCTATTTTGAGATCACTCTTCCTCTTTGCTTTGGACTTGCTTTTTTTGTTGAGGCTCTTCGTCCACTTCGGTTTGGGCTTTCTTGAATTCTCGAATGCCCTTTCCCAGTCCTTTTGCCAACTCGGGCAATTTTTTACCGCCAAACAACAGAACAATCACCAAAAAAATGATGATAATTTCTGGAGGGCCTAATCCACCAAACATACCTATTCTCCTTTATTGTACAATTCCATAACAGGGATTACTTGTCGTCCGTGATATCAATTTCACGCCGAACATCTTCGGCTGCTTTTTTAAATTCCCGAATACTCTTGCCGATGCCTCGGGCCAACTCGGGTAACCGTTTGGCGCCAAAAAGCAAAAGAACGACAACCATAATGACGAGCATTTCGGGCATGCCCATTGCCGGAAACATACTTCAACCTCCTTTACTAAGGCCTAGGCCGTGCTCTCCCTCCCGAACGTTTATAACTGGCAAATATATTGCAGATTTGACAGAATTGCAAGTATTATGTTTGAATGTCTCATTCATTCCTGTGAAACTAATCCAATTCTAGTTTAAGGATACAAAAACAACTTACAAAAGACAGACGCCGCAAACGCGCAACGACTCAAAGCTAAGAAAATCAAAAGCTAACCTTTGTGTCAATTTGAAAAACTCGAAGATTAAATTGCAGGTTTTAAGTAAATCTTTGTGTCTAGGAGTCTTTGTCGCAAGTCGCTTTAAGCGATGTTAAGCAATTCAAGATCGAGGTTCTCCGGAAACCGCTTCCGTATTTTGAGCGGACTCGGTTGTGCTTGATTCTCGGTTTGTGAGCAAATCGCGAACATACTTGAAGGGGCCAGAAAGAAAGTAAATCATCATAAATGTGAAAAACGTAAACTCTGGATAAATAAACACAAACCCAATACCAGTCAGCATAACCAGCAGCTTGAAGCGATTTTTCCCACCTTTTCGCAAATTAAAGTCGGGAAGGCCGTCGTAATGCAGGTGGCTTAGCATAATCAAAGAGACGATTGGCGTCATTATCACCAAAAATCGCAGCAAAAATTCCCACTCCGTATGCACATGCAATACAACAATGCTGCCCAACGTGGTAGCGGCCATGGGCGCCGGCATACCGGTATAATCAACTTTGTAGCCGTGATGGTGCGTCATGACGTTGTAGCGCGCCAAACGAAAGGTGGCAAACAACAACGGCAAAAACGCCAGCATAACGCCAATAATAGCGTGATTGCCCAGATGTTTAAAATGCACCTCATACAGGAGAATGGAGGGTGCAATGCCGGCGGAAATGACATCGGCAAGTGAGTCCATTTGCAAGCCAAACTCGCTTTGGTTGCCTGAGGCGCGCGCAATACGTCCGTCCAAACCATCGAAAACGCTGGCCATAAAGATGAGCCAGGCCGCGCTTGCGTAACGTCCGGAAATGGCCAGAATGACCGCCAGAAATCCACTAAATAAATTAAGGGAGGTGAACAAATTGGGGACGTTCATGTACTGTGAGCTGCTATGTTTCATAAACTTGTGCGATTATACTTTCGCCAGCACGTACGCGATCGCCCACTTGAACCTGGACATTTGAATTGTGTGGTAAAAACACTTCCATACGAGAGCCAAATTTTATGATGCCAAATTTTTGACCAGTTTTAACCTCGTCGCCCAAACGCAAATAGGTAACCAGGCGGCGAGCGATCATTCCGGTGGACTGCTTGAACGCCAGCTTGCCGTACGGCGTCAAAAGTCCCGTAAATATATTGGCATTACGTTCCGAGGCGTTTTCCGAATTGGCGCGCAAATTTTTGCCACGCTTGTAGCGGATATGATCCACCTTGCCGGAGAACGGCACGTAATTGACGTGGACATCAAAAAGCGATAAAAAGATGGCCACCTTGGTGACGCGATCTTGCATAAACTCATCTTCTTTTACGGTTTCGATCTGGATCACCTTGCCGTCAGCCGGGGCAACAACCAAGGTCTCGCCTTTCGGCGGCGTGCGTCTGGGATCGCGAAAAAAATAAATCGAAAACATTGTCAAAAGCAACGCTACACCAGCAAAACCAAACAGCAGCAGGCTGCTGAACAGTATGCCAATCCAAATGAGCACGGCCGCAAAGGCCAAAAGACCTAAAATTGTGGGGATACCTTCTTTACTCACAACAAACCTTATAACATAATTTTTTGTGAAATTTCTTC
>CAYPZM010000283.1:0-6999 GCA_964414825.1 uncultured Cytophagia bacterium
GAAAAAAAGTGTTGCACCTCGGCGTCGGTCTTTTGGGAAGAGTCTTTGTATGGATGTTGTTGCAATTTTCAAGACTCTCGAATCGATGTTGCCGGGTTTGCCCGTCGTTTTTTGCTCGATTCGCCAAATTGTCCAACGCTCAACAAAACACAAGCTTGAACGCGTCTATTCCGAAGCAACAGGAGCAGATATGTGTGCAAAAAGATGTCTTTTAAGAATCCCAATTTGATGCTGTGCATCCAATACCAAAACAGTTAATGTTGAAGCAAAGACAAACGAGTTTAACGAAACATTCGAAACCATCAATCCTGTTTACATAACTCATTTCGGAGGAACCTTTATGGAAGAACAACACACCGTCGTCAGTTTACCGAGAATTAACGAACCGGCACCAGAATTCACCGCGAATACTACGCATGGCACGCTGTCGTTAACGGATTTTAAGGGCAAATGGGTCGTTTTGTTTTCTCATCCGGCGGATTTTACACCGGTGTGCACCACCGAGTTTATGGCATTTGCAAAAAAGTTTAAGGATTTTCAAGATATTAACACGCAAGTTATTGGCCTTAGCATCGACAGTGTGTTCTCGCACCTTGCCTGGGTTCGCAATATTGAAGATAATTTTGGCGTACACATTCCATTTCCGGTCATTGCCGATTTGGATATGAAAGTGGCCAAAGCCTACGGCATGGTTCATCCCAAAGCCGCGGACACCTCTGCCGTGCGCGCCGTATTTGTCATTGATGATAAAGGCATTATGCGCGCCATGGTGTATTATCCGCTGACCAACGGCCGCAGCATTGAGGAAATCTACCGCGTGGTTTTGGCGTTGCAAACCTCGGATAAACATAAAGTCGCTACGCCTGAGAACTGGCAACCCGGCGACAAAGTGATCGTGCCGCCGCCGACCACGCAAGACGCGGCCGCCAAACGCAAGGAAGAAGGATACGAGTACACGGATTGGTATTTTAGCAAAAAAGAAGTATAATCTCTAGCCTCGCGAATGGTCGGGAGGCTTTTCTTAAGCCAGGACCGGGCGGGATCTCCATCCCGCCCGGTAAATGGATGGGAACATTCGTCTCTAACGGCTACAAGTCACCTTAATTTTCCCAAAATCTTTCTCCTTTTTCTCCTTGACAACGAGCTAAAATTGAGTAAATTTTCAACCAAAACAAAATCCGCATAAACATCAACTCACGGATGGAGCACACATGTCTAAAAAACGCATTCAGGCCAGTTTTTCCGATGATCTCGTCGAAAAGCTCGAGAAACTTCAAGAGGCCTATGGCGAAGGCGATTTCTCCGAAGTCTTGCGCGACGCCATCTATTTTTACGATTGGGCGCGTCAGCAACGCAACAAAGGTTGGTCTATTGGCGCGTTTCGAGAGGACGGCAAAGTGAAAGAAGCAATTTTACCGTTTGAGCAGAAAGAGGAGGATGATTAATATGGCGACTGTGCAGGAGGAGCCCGTTCAACCGATTGAGGTCCAAGGTTACCAACGCGGAACACGACAGGCCATTCAAACCCGGCAAGGACAAATGTTGACCAGCAAAGATACAGTGGGAAATTTTATTGCCATTTTTATCATTGGCACCTTTGCTCTGAGTATTTTATTGTGTTTTGTCTATCTGTTCATTCTCGTCTTTCGCTCGCCCAGCAGCGACATGTCCAGCGCCTTTGATCTGTTCAAAACCGTGTCCTCGGTTCTGTCCGGCCCGCTGGGATTTGTTCTCGGCTTTTATTTTCGCCAACAGTTGCGCGAGAAAGCTGCGAACGGCTAATCGAATGCTTGCAACGCGCTGCCCGGCTTTTTTTTGCAACGAGCGCTTTTTGCTTGATATAAAACTCTCTGCTTGTTACCATTAAAAGAAAACCGTGCATCTCACCTTAATCGCAACGAGAGGAGTCCATTCATGAGTGAAACTCGTTTAAACCGTCGTCAATTTCTCAAAAGCACGGCCTTGGGGGCGGCTGCGCTAATGACAGCATCGCATTTGTCCTGTTCAAAACAAAAAGAACGCCCCAACATTTTATTCATTTTTACCGATGATCACGCCTACCAGGCCATCAGCGCCTATGGCTCGAACCGCAATACCACGCCGCACATCGACCGCATTGCCAACGAAGGTGTGCTGTTTACCAACTGCTGCGTCACCAATTCGATTTGTGCGCCGTCGCGCGCCGTCATTCAAACCGGCAAGCACAGTCATTTGAACGGCGTGTATGACAATCGCCAGGAATTTGACATCTCGCAAATGACCTTTCCAAAGCTGATGAGCGCGGCTGGCTACGAAACCGCCATGGTCGGAAAATGGCATCTCAAAGCCGAGCCCACTTATTTTGATTATTGGGAAGTGTTGCCGGGACAGGGACATTATTACAATCCCGATTTCCGCACGCCTCAAGGCCTGGTGCGCGTAGAAGGGTATGTGACTGATATCATCACGGACAAGGCACTAGACTGGTTGCAAGCCAAACGCAATCCGGAAAAACCGTTTATGCTGATGTTGCAGCACAAAGCGCCGCATCGCGAATGGTCTCCGGGGCCGGATCATTTGACCACGTATGACGACGTCGACATGCCCGAACCGCCGACGCTGTTTGACGACTATTCCGGCCGTGGTACGGCGGCCAAAGAGCAGGAAATGGAAATCGATCGCCACATGACCTTGGGCAAAGATTTAAAAGTACTTGGCAAGTCGGACACAGAAAATCTGGTCAACCGCATCCACAACCGCATGACGCCGGAGCAGTTGGAGGCCTGGAACGACGCTTACAAGCCGAAAAACGATAAATTCCGCGCCGCCAATTTAGAGGGCGAGGACCTGGTGCGCTGGAAATATCAGCGCTACATCAAAGATTATCTGCGCTGCATCGCCTCAGTGGATGACAATATCGGCCGCGTTTTGGATTACCTTGATGAGTCCGGCCTGGCTGAAAATACGGTGGTCATTTATTCGTCGGACCAGGGATTTTATTTGGGCGAACACGGCTGGTTTGACAAACGTTTCATGTACGAAGAATCGTTCAAAACGCCGCTGGTCGTGCGTTGGCCAGGCGTCACGCCGGCTGGCACCAAAAGTGATGCCCTGGTTTCCAACCTCGATTTTGCCGAAACGTTTCTGGATATCGCCGGCGTGGATATTCCGGATGAAATGCAGGGCGTCAGTCTCGTGCCGCTTCTCAAGGGCAAACAGCCTTCCAACTGGCGCGATGCGGTGTACTATCACTATTACGAATTCCCGGCCGTGCACATGGTCAACAAGCACGAGGGTGTGTACGACGGGCGCTATAAACTGATGAACTTTTACGAGCTCGACGAATGGGAACTGTACGATCTGCAAAACGACCCCCTGGAGCTGAACAGTGTTTATGACAATCCCGACTATGCCGATGAAGTCGAGCGCTTGACCGCCAGGCTGGAAGAGCTAAAAAAGAAATACAGCGTCCCGGAAGAGCGAACGTATGTGTATGGAGAGTGATTGATTTAGCAGTCCATGCACTTGATCGATTATCCAGCTAGCTCAGACAAGGCCATTGTTCGTGCAGGATTAGACATCCTGGACGAACAATGGAATGGGACTTCCAGTCCCTAGACGGGCTTGAAGCCCTGCTTTATTAAACGTCCAGGGATGGAATTCCTGGACGAACATGCCATTCTATACAACGCTTTGCTGAGTTGGATATTCGGCGTCCACATGCAAGTCATGGGCTGTATTTCTCACTCGTTAATTTAGTACTGGAGAAAAGAATGAAACGTTTTTTATTTTTTGCTGCAAGCTTGATGTTCCTTGCGGCTTGCTCCAATCAATCCACAATAGAATTCACCCAAACCGACCAGGGCGTCCTGTTCACCGAAAACGGCGCCAATGTGCTGTTTTACCAGCAAGCCCCCAAATCGTTTGACGGTGGCTATACGCGCAACAATTATGTGCACCCGCTGTGGTCGCTGGACGGCGATACGCTCACCGAAGATTATCCGCCGGATCACGCGCACCACCGCGGCATTTTCTGGACGTGGCACCAAATTTATGTGGGCGATACGCGGCTGGGCGATGCCTGGGAATGCCGCGATTTTGTATGGGATGTCACTGAGGCCGAGGTAAAAGATGCCGAAAACGGCGGCAAAACTCTGGACGTTATTGTTTTGTGGAAATCGCCGGATTTTGTGGATGAAAAAGGAGAGATGATACCGGCGGTAAAAGAAAACACGCGCATTACCGTTTATCCCAAAGCAACAAACTACCGTGCCATTGATTTCGAAATTCGCTTGCTGGCGTTACAAGACGGTGTAAAAATTGGCGGCTCTGACGATGTGAAAGGATACGGCGGCTTTTCGCCGCGCATCAAACTACCCGAGGATTTGACCTTTTTGAGCTCCACCGGCCAAGTACAACCCAAGGTTGAAGCCATAGTTGCCGGCCCGTGGATGAACATGCTCGGCAGTTTTGATGGCGAAACCGTCTCCGGCTTTGCGATTCTCAACCATCCGCAAAATCCACCGCCCATCAATGACTGGATTTTACGCAGCCAGCGCAGCATGCAAAATCCCGTTTACCCGGGCCGGGAGATGGTAGGAGTGTCGCAAACCGATCCGACGGTGTTGCGCTATCGGGTGATTGTGCACGACGGTGAAGCAAATATTGAAGAGATGTACTCGAACTATTAAATCAAGTTCTTCCAGGGATTCTATCCCTGGAAGCAAGTTCACGACGGGCTTCAAGCCCGTCTTGGACGGAGTCGCAACTAACCATTTCGTTTTTATCATTACCCATGTTTTGACGAGAAAAATACTTTTTCGCGTTCACCTCTAACCACGAGTGAGTAGGGTGGGATACATCCCACCCTACTCATCCACGAGGTTATTATGAAAAGTTTTATGTTCCTTTTTATGTTAATGGCCACAGCATCCATCTTTTGCCAGCCGCAAGAATTGCGCATCGGCATGATTGGTCTTGATACGTCGCACGCGCCTGCGTTCACTCGTTTGTTGAACGACAGTACGAACGAGCATTTTATGCCCAACGCCCGCGTTGTCTGCGCGTTTCCCGGCGGCAGCCCGGACGTGGAGGCCAGTGCCACGCGCGTGGAGCGGTTCACGCAGCAAGTCGCGGACTATGGTGTCGAGATTGTTCCGGACATTCCAGCCATGCTCGACAAAGTGGATGCCGTAATCTTGACCAGCGTGGATGGCCGCGTGCACCTCGAACAGGTCCGGCACGTTATTGCGGCAGGCAAACCGGTCTACATCGACAAGCCCATGGCCGCGAGTCTGGCCGATGTGAAAGAAATCTTTCGTCTGGCCAACGAGGCAAATGTGCCCTGCTTTAGCGCGTCGAGTTTGCGTTTTTTCCCGGAATTACAAAATGCACTTAATGACAAATCTTTGGGCAAGGTGATCGGTTGCGACGCCTATTCCCCGGCCAAGCTCGAACCGCACCATCCCGATTTAATGTGGTATGGCATTCATGGCGTGGAAATCCTGTTCGCCGCGATGGGTGCGGAATGCCAAACGGTGAGCCGTACGTTTACGGAGGATACCGATCTCGTCGTCGGTACTTGGCCGGACGGACGTATAGGTACATTTCGCGGCATTCGCGAAGGCAAGGCACGTTACGGCGCCACGCTGTTTTTTGAAAACGGCGTATTAAATGTGGAACCGAATACGGGTTCGCTCTATGTGTTTTTGATGCACGAGATTCTCGAATTTTTCCGAACCGGAAACAGTCCGGTGCCGCAAAAAGAAACCATCGCCATGTTTGCTTTTATGGAGGCAGCGGATTCGAGCAAAGAAAAGCAAGGTGCAGCGATTTCGATCGACAAAAATTGAAAAGCATCACTCGTTGTGTTGAAACTGATAAAATTGACATGATCTACAAGATTGATTATCCGGTTAATCCAGTAAATCCTGTCTAATATCATATCTGGATAGTGAAGAACGGAGGACCTGTGAAAACATGGATTTGTATGCTATTTGGTATTTTTATGTTGACTGCTGCTAATTCTCAAGACCTTCAAATTCGCCCGATACACACCTATTCCATCGTGGCGCGTGATTCCGTTACCGGAGATCTCGGCGTGGCTGTGCAATCGCACTGGTTTTCCGTGGGCAGCGTGGTCAGTTGGGCTGAGGCCGGCGTGGGCGCGGTCGCTACGCAATCATTTACCGAAATTTCCTACGGTCCGCTCGGACTCGATTTGATGCGCGGCGGCAAAACCGCGCCGCAAGCCTTGCAAGCGTTGCTCAGCGTGGACGAGCATGCCGACGTTCGCCAGGTCGCCATGGTTGACGCGCAGGGCAATGTGGCCGTACATACCGGCGAAAATTGCCTGCACGCCGCCGGCCATATCAGCGGCAACGGCTTTTCCTGTCAAGCCAACATGATGGAAAAGGAGACGGTGTGGAATGCGATGGCAGCGGCTTACGAGTCCAAAGAAGGGGATTTGCTCGACAAATTGATGGCTTCACTGGATGCCGCGCAAACCGAGGGCGGCGATATCCGCGGCAAACAGTCCGCCGCCATTTTGGTTGTGCCGGGTTCCAAAGAGGGCCCCTCCTGGGAGCGACTTGTGGATTTGCGCATCGAAGACCACCCGGAACCGCTTGTGGAAATGAAACGCCTCATCACCATCCATCGCGCCTATCAACACATGAACAAAGGTGATGAGCTCATGACAAAAGGCGATTTGGACGGCGCGCTAAAAGAATATGCCGCCGCAGAAAAGCTATATCCCCAAAATGTGGAAATGCCCTACTGGACTGCCATTGGCCTGGTGAATGCCGGAAAACTGGAAGAGGCGTTGCCTATGCTGAAAGAAATATTTGACAAAAATCCCAACTGGAAGGAATTGACGCGCCGGCTGCAGGGCACGGGATTGATTACGGATGATAAAGAGGTGCTGGAACAAATCCTTAATTTGTAACTGTTTATAATTCCAAAAATGTAACTATTCAGCCTCCAAACATCCTTGATGGCAGAAATCATTTAATTTCAAAG
>CAYPZM010000284.1:0-6984 GCA_964414825.1 uncultured Cytophagia bacterium
TTCGTGGATTTTTCATTGAGCCATTTAATTAATGATGAATGATGAATGATGAATGCTGAATGTTAAATTGCTTTGTCATCACAATTCATCATTCATAATTCATGATTTGTAATTATAATACGCCGCGCACGCTCCCTCGCCAGACACCATGGTCGCGCCCATAGGATGCTCCGGCGTGCAGGTAATGCCAAATTGGGCGCAATCTGTGGGCTTTTTTAATCCTTGCAGAATTAGGCCGGAAATGCAATCCTGCGGTTCCGCAACGGAGATTTCCTGCAGGTGGAATTTGACTTGCGCATTGAACTGTGAAAACGCTTCGCGCAGCGAGAGCCCGCTTTGCGGAATATCGCCGATACCACGCCACTGGTGATCTGTGATCTCAAATACTTTTCGGATCGCCTCTTGAGCCGGGATGTTGCCTTTTAATGTGACCGAGCGCGCATAGCGGTTTTCAACACAAAAGCGCCCCGATTCCAATTGCTGTACGCAGGCGAGAATGCCCTGCACGAGATCAAGCGGCTCAAATCCAGTGATGATAATGGGGATGTCGAACGACTCTGCCAGCGGGAGATATTCGTGATAACCCATGACCGAGCAAACGTGTCCGGCTGCTAAAAATCCGTCGATTTTATTTTGGGGTGAAGAAAGCAGAGCCGTCATGGCCGGGGGCACGCGGACTTGAGAACAGAGAATGGAAAAATTTGCCAGGCCTGATGTTTCCGCCTTTAAAACGGCCATAGCATTGGCCGGTGTCGTGGTTTCAAATCCAATGGCAAAAAACACCACGTCTTTGTTCGGATTCAAATCGGCGATTTTAAGAGCGTCAATAGGAGAATAAACAATGCGAACATCACCTCCACGAGATTTCACGGATAGCAAGTCTTCGCGACTTCCAGGCACGCGCACCATATCGCCAAACGAGCACAAAATGACATTGTCCAATGATGCCAGATGAATGGCTTTGTCGATTTGCTCGAGGGGCGTCACACAAACAGGACAACCTGGGCCATGCAGCAAGGTGATCGATTTGGGCAAGAGCTCATCAATGCCATAGCGCAAAAAGGCATGCGTTTGTCCACCGCAGATTTCCATGATGTTCCAGGGCTGCGTGGTTTCGGCATGAATCTGTTCAATGACGCGCTTGACCGCATCGGCGTCACGATATTCATCGACATATTTCATGAATCGGCTTGCCCTGTCAACGTCTCATTCACTTCTTTGTAGGCGCGCAACGTTTCTTCCGCCTCTTTTTCATCAATCACGCTGATAGCAAATCCGACGTGCACATTGACATAATCGCCGACCTGCGCTTCCGGCACATAACCGAGCTGCACTTGTTTGACAATTCCGCCAAAACTGACTTTGCCCACGCGATCCATCGGTGAATCGGTTGGTTCAATGCTGAGAATTTTTCCGGGAATGGCTAAACACATAAAGTTACCTGTTAATTTACATACTTGAAGCCGGCAATTTGGCCCAGACTAATGCCGCCGTCGTTCGGCGGCACTTGTTGATGCGTGTAGACCGAAAAACCGGCGCTGGTTAGCGCATCGATTGCTTTTTCAACCAAATATTTATTCTGAAACGTGCCGCCGCTCAGCGCAATTTTTTTCTCTCCGCTGTAGTGCGCCACTTTAAGAATAATCTGCACAAGTGTGTTGTGAAATGTTGCGGCGATTGTCGGTTTTTCCACATCCGTTTTTAAATCAGATAAAATCGCTTCAACTATCGGCTGCCAATTTAAACTCCACACGGCGGCATCATCCGGATCAAAGTCGAAACAGCAGGGGTACGCATTTTGAGTCGCCTTGGCTTGCCGGGCGGCAAATTCAAGTTGCATGGCAGCCTGGCCCTCGTAATGGTTCACGTGTTGAATATCCAGCAGCGAGGCCACCGCATCAAACAAACGGCCAATGCTGCTGGTACGCGGCGAGTTAATGTTCTGTTGCAGCATTTTTTTGATGGTTGCCGCTTCAGCAGGCCTGATGTTCTGAAACGGCGGCAAATCCGTACATGTTTGAAAGGCTGAGGAGTCCATTTCGAACAACAGTCCCAGTGCAGAGCGAAAGGGCTGCTTGATTGCTGTATCGCCACCGGGCAGCGCAAAAGTGCGCATGTGCGCTATTCGACGAATGTGATGCTCATCGACCAGAAAAAACTCGCCGCCCCAAATCGTGCCATCTTCGCCATAACCGGTGCCATCCCAAGCCACGCCGAGCGCAGGCGAGTCGAGCTCGTTATCCGCCATGCAGGAGAGGACGTGCGCCTTATGGTGCTGGATCGGCACAGAGTGCCGCCCCAACGCGCGCGCATATCGTGTTGATACATAATCGGGATGCGCATCGTGCACCACATAATCGGGATGGATATCGTAAATTTCTTCAAAGTCAGAAATTGTGTGCTGCAACGTGGTGATGCTGTTTTCGGTTTCGAGATCACCAATGTGTTGACTGATAAAGACAAATCCGTTGGTGCTAAGCGCAATGGAATTTTTCAAATGTCCGCCGACCGCCAGTATAGATTCCTGAGAATTCGAACACAGAACCGGCAGTGGCGCATAACCGCGTGCGCGACGCAATACAGCAGGCCGGCCGGACATCACGTGCACAATGGAATCATCGGCATGGTGAGCAATGGGCCGATTGTGTACGAGAAAAATGTCGGCAATGTGCCCCAACCTGGAGAGCGCCTCAAAGTTGTCCGTGCAGATGGTTTCATCCGCCAGGTTGCCGCTGGTCGCCACCAGCGGGCGGTTCAGCAGTTCGAGAAGAATGTGGTGCAAGGGCGTATAGGGCAGCATCACACCGAGCATGGGATTTCGTGGCGCAACCGCATCAGAAATAGATTTTTGGGAAATTCGCTTTTCAAGCAAAACAATCGGCGCTTCCGGCGAGGTGAGCAGCCGCATGTGCTGCTCGGAAATCTCGCAAAGCTGCTGTGCGGCTTTAAGGTTTGGCACCATCACGGCAAACGGTTTTTCGTCGCGAGCTTTTTTCAAACGCAATCGCCGAACGGCATCGTCGTTTGTTGCATCCACCATCAAATGAAATCCGCCCAATCCTTTTACGGCCACAATTTGCCCGTCTAAAACAAATCGCGCTGTTTGTTCGATGGCGGGAAATCGGCTCTGCAATGCATGTCCTTTTTCATCCCACAATTCCACAGCGGGGCCGCACTCGGGACAGGCATTGGGTTGCGCGTGAAAGCGACGATTTTCCGGATTCTCATACTCTGTCTGGCAGTGCGCGCACATTTTAAACGCTTTCATCGTTGTGTTGTGGCGATCGTATGGCAAGGCTTCAATAATGCTGAAACGTGGACCACAATGGGTGCAATTGGTAAACGGATAGCGGTAACGTCGATTTTGCGGATTCTGAATATCGCGCAGACATTCGGGACACGTGGCGACATCGGGCAGCATCCAGGTGCTTTTCGGGTCTTGGTTGTCAGTTTGGTCGATATGAAATTCTGTATGTCCCGCCGCATCCACAAAAACATGTTTTAATGAATAAATCCGCGACGGCTGCGGCTTTTGCTCCGGGATGGCCGCGAGAAAGTGCCGCAACGTGTCCTCTTCGCCTTCGGCCTCAATAAATACACCGCGAGATGTATTTTTTACCCATCCGCTTAATTGAAATTCGTGCGCTAATCGCCAAATAAACGGCCGAAATCCGACGCCTTGAACCGCCCCCTGAATGTGAATTTTTAGCCGCTGCTTCACGAGTTTATCTGCTCAAGTTCGGCCACTAATATTCACCGATAAAACACGGATTGCCTAAATTAGCAAACTTGTTTTGAGCCTGCATATCCGCGTATCATCCATAAGAATTGGTGGCTTGTTTTAATCCTGGAAAGTTTAAAAAACAGGTCGATTTTCCGATATCTATTCGTTTTTGGATTCCAGCCCTTCTGTAGATTTTATCAATTCTATGACGTTTCCCTGAACAAAAAATATATTCTTTTTATACCGCTCAATAATCTCGGTGATCAACCCGGTATCAGGATTCGGATGGGTGAACAACTGCTTGAGACCGCCGCCGGTATCCACCACATGATCTGTTGTAAATGACAATCCCTGCGATTTTAGCTGCTCCCATGCCGGATAGATGTCATCCACCAGATACGCCATGTGATGCAGACGGTTGCCATAGGTCTGCACCCATTTTGTGATAATATTGTCCTCATCCCTGCCTTCATCCACAAAAATAAAAAACGGGTTGCCCGGAAGCTGCAAGACATTGGAAAATGCTTTCGAACCACCAAAATCGAGTTCCAATTCTTGAACGACTTGGAATCCGAGTTTGTTGGTATAAAAATCAACAACGGGACGAATATCGGCCACGCGAAACGCTATATGATCCAACTGCGATAACGACATAACACCTCCTTAATCTAGCTGCTTTTTTAACCAGGTAATCCAATCCGGTATGCCGGCTCCGGTTTTTGCAGATACATCGATAAACGTCAAATTAGGATTGATTTTTTTGGCATTGGTATGAAACGTGGATACATCAAAATCAACGTAGGATAATAAATCAATTTTATTCAGGATACATACGTCCGCCACATGGAACATCTGGGGGTATTTTAGCGGCTTGTCATCGCCCTCGGTGGTGCTGACGATGACCACTTTTTTGTTTTCGCCCAAATCGTAGCTGGCGGGACACACAAGATTGCCAACATTCTCAATAAAAAGCAGATTAACACTTTTTATAAGCAGACTTTTAAGCGCATCGCGCACCAGCAGGGCATCCAAATGACAGCCGCCATTGGTCACAATTTGCACCACCGGAATTTTATATTTGGAGATGCGCTGCGCGTCATTGTCCGTTTGCACGTCGCCTTCAATGACGGCAACGGAAAGGTCATCTCTTATTTGCTGCAGGGTTTTTTCCAGCAGCGTGGTTTTTCCGGATCCGGGCGAGCTGAGCAAGTTGAGGACAAAGGTTTTGTTTTTTTGAAACAACAATCGCAGCTCCACTGCAACTTTGTCGTTCTTTTCCAAGACTTTACGTTCTACAGTAATGACCGACATGACTCGACCTCTAACTCTTTGATGTAAAATTCATTCCCCGATTTAACAGTAATCGCATCCGATTGGCAAAATGGGCACAGAAATTCGAATTCATCCAAACTGAACGTGGATTTGCACGATTGGCACACGCCGGAAATTGGAACAATCGTAATGTCCAATGTTGAATGCTGCAAAAAAGTGTCAGAAATAAGCGAGGTATAAGCGTGCTGCAACAAGTCCGGTACTATGGCAATCATTTCGCCAATAACCACAGATACAGTTTTAAGCCGCTGCTCCGAATGTTGTTTGAGCGTCTCATTAACGATGGTGATGATATCTTTTGCGATTGCCGTTTCGTGCATGTGTGCTCTCGCGTTTTGTGCAAAAAACAGATCACTTGCGGTTGGTAATTAAAGCCACAAAAATACTCTGCCGAAAACGTGCCCCAAAGACGTTTAGAATCGCGTATCGCAAAAGTAGTGTCATGCCAAAAATGAGAGGTGGAATGCTCTTGTGTACTCGTACGTCCCGTTGACGTGGCTTGAATCAACGATTTCATTATAAGAGTTCCTTTACAAAATCGCAATCTTTTTATTTTTCGGGATTCTGAACAGTAAAAAAATCATCCCCCGGGATTGAGAGCAGGAACAAAGCTGTACCAAAAGTCGGTTCAAAAAAAAGTATTTGCATAGCTCGAATGTCGATATTATCTTTTTATATACAGACGTTCCCCAAGACTGCGATTTCCATTATTCCTGTCATCTATCCGAGTCTATTTTCTGATCTTTAAAAACAATTGCGGGAGAATTAACATGTTGATCAAACAACAGAAAGATGTGTTTGGCAAAAGCATATCTGTTGGCTTTTGTATCGTGCTTTGTGTGATGACGAGCTTGATTCCAAGAGTTCAGGCTCAGTGGTCGGAATCTGCTGACACAGCAACTGTGGTTTCAATGGATCCCAGTGAACAATTTATCCCCCAAATGGTGAGCGACGAACAGGGCGGAGCACTTTTTGTGTGGCTCGATAAACGACACGGCACAACGGACATTTATGCGCAGCGCCTGAACTATTTTGGTGAAACGGTTTGGGAACACGATATGCCGGTCATTCAAATGGACGGCCAACAAGAAAATGTATCTTTGACAAAAGATGGCGATGGTGGCGTCATTGCAGTGTGGACGGATGGGCGCTCCGGATTTGGCGATATTTACGGCCAGCGTTTGAATGCCGACGGAGCGCCCATGTGGCCCACCGATGGGCTGGAAATCGCCAAAGCGCCGAATTTGCAGGCGTTTCCAACTGTCGTGCAAACCGGGCAGCAGGACTCGTTTATGGTAGCATGGCTGGACAAGCGCAGCGGCGTTGCGGAAATTTATTGTCATGCTTTGGATCGGCAGGGAAATTTTCTTTGGGAAAACCCGTTGCGTATTGAACCTTCCGATACCTTGCCGCAGCCGCCTCTGTTGATCAAAGACGGATTTGGTGGTGCTTATCTGGCCTGGTACGAGGAACGCTATATCACTCCTCAAATGCGCGGTGCAACCGGCGTGTACGCGCAACGCATTTCTGCGGATGGGAGCCTGATGTGGGAGCGTTTTAATCTTTTACAATATCCCGAGGAACGTTTTAAATTATGGGATTTTCATCTGTTGCCGGGAAATGAAAACGATGCCTGGTTGGTGTGGGTGCAACACATGACCTATCCGATTCCGGCCTACGCTCGCGTGCTCCCGGATGGTGAGGTGGTGTTTAGCGAAATCTTGCCGTTTTCGACGTTGGATATGGATCATTTGCAAGCCATCACCTTGCCCACAGGAGACTGTGTGTGGGCCATTCGTTCCTGGGACGATTATATCATGCGACTGGATTTAATTCAAATCGATAAACAGGGCCGGCACGAATGGGGCGATACCGTTCTTCGAACCGAAAACTGGAATGCTGAGTTGAAATTGGGCGATTTGATTACC
>CAYPZM010000285.1:0-6980 GCA_964414825.1 uncultured Cytophagia bacterium
CATGTACGAGGGCGTGCCCATGACAATGCCGTATTCATCGGCCAGCTCTGGATTTTTCGGATCGTCGGTGTTGAAACTCGCCCACCACATGGCCGGCCACAGATAATTGGCCTTGAGGCGCAGCATCAGCTCGAACAGTTTTTCATAAAATCCGGATGTAAACCCGCCATAGTTTTTCACGGCCCAGCGGCCGAGGGCCGGTTCTTCATCGTTGAGAAAAATGCCGCGATATTTCACCTTGGGCGCGCCCGCCGTATGCCGGCCCGGCAGCACGTGCAGCTCGGAGTGCGGCATCACCGGCACATCGGCCCACCAAGTCCAGGGCGAGACGCCGATCTGTTCGGACAGATCAAACACCCCGTAAAAGGTGCCGCGTTTGTTGCTGCCGGCGATCACCAGCGCCCGGTCGACGTTGGGAAACGGTTGTTCGACGGTTTGCAGCAGAAACGCATCCCACTGTCCGGCGATGCCCTGAACATCCAGCTTGCGCTCGCGAACGAGTTGATCCACCAGCGGACTCTTGCCGAGGGCGCCGATGATGACAATGGACTCGGCGGCGGGAATCTCGTCAACGTGCAGCGCGGGTTTGCGGCCGGTAACGCGCTGGACGTCGTTTTGAAAATGGACGGCCATGGTCGGCAGGCCCTGGTAATCCGCACCGCTGATCACCAGCGGCGCGGCGCGGCCGTCCGAGACCAGGGGAAAGCGGTCGGCGGCGGGTTCGTTGGTCACATAGTCGCGTGAGTCGAGCGCCCAGGCGGTGGACACGAAAAGACAAACCAGTAAAAAGAAACGAATCATGATTCCATCCCGTGGTTGGTTCAAAAGCCGATTGCATTGCCGCCGTCCACCGGCAGCACCACGCCGGTGATGAATTTGGCCGCATCCGACACCAAAAACAGCACGGCATTGGCAATATCTTCCGGCTCGCCAAGGCGGTTTAGCGGCGTGCGCGACAAGACGCGCTCTTTGCGCTGAGGGTCGCGATCCAGCGCGCTCGACGACATCTCCGTTTTAATAAATCCCGGCGCCACACAATTAACGCGAATGCCCATAGGCGACAGCTCTACGGCCAATGCGCGCGTCATGCCTTCCACCGCGGCTTTTGACGCCGTATACGTGCTGACTTGAGGAATACCATAAAATGACGCCATGGAGCTGATCATAATGATGTTGTCGGATTGACGTTCCTGCATGCGCTTGCCAACTTTGCGGGACAGCACAAAAACCGCATTTTGATTGATGGTAATGACGTTCTGATATTCATCGTCGGTCACCTCCCACAGATCCTTTTTGAGATGAATGCCGGAATTATTGACCAGCACATCAATGGGACCAACCTGTTCTTCGATCGTTTCAACCAAATGTGGAATGCCGGTGATGTCCGACAGATCGTAGACAAAAACTGACGCGTCCTCACCCAACTGCTGTTGCGCCGCGTTGAGCGTGTCGGCGTTGCGGCCGACAATCACCAGCCGCATGCCGATGCTCGCGAGCTTTTGGAAATTGCCAGACCCAGGCCGGTACCGCCGCCAGTGACCAGCGCAATTTTATTTTTCAATACATTAAATTCGTGCACAGATTGCCCTTTATCGAACAAGTAACATTTTGCGTGTTTTTACAATTTTTCCATTCACGCGCAGGCGATAAAAATAGACGCCGCTGGACAAGTGACGCGCATCAAATTGCAGATTGTAGTGATTCGCGTCCTGAACGTCATTGACCAGCTTGGTGATTTCGCGTCCGAGAATATCGTAAATCGTCAACGACACATGCGCGCGTTTCGGAATAGCGTACGACAAGGTCGTCACCGGATTAAACGGGTTGGGATAATTTTTCAGCGTAAATTGGCGTGGAAACTCAAACTCTTCCGCAATTCCGCTATTTGGCGTATCATCACGACCCGGAGAACCGTGGATGTCAAGCGAAGCGCGCCACAACGCGGCATCATTTTGATTCGCAAGCGGATTCACATCCGTCGGCACAAGCGAATAGCCGCCGCCGTCCGCCGCTTCCGGCCAGGGCGATTTATCATTGTAGTGCAGGAAGGCCAGCGTATCGCCGGACATATTTGTCAGCGCCAGGACCTCGCCGTTATTGGCGAGAAAACCGTCATAGGTGTCAAAAGACGAAAAGCCGTACCGCTGCAGAAAAGACGGCGCGTGTGACGCCAGCACGAGAAAAGCCTGCGGATTCACAATCGTCTTTTCCGGAAACGTATAGCTGATACCCTGTAAAAAAAAGAGACCGCTCATATCAATGGGCGCCGGGCCGACATTTTTGATTTCAAGAAACTCGAAAGATCGATTTTCAATCGTATCCTCCACCGCCGGGTGGTAGTGAATCTCGGTAAAACGCACATTATACAGATCACTCGGCAGCACCAGCATCATTTCATTCATCGCACTCCATTCCGCACCCAGCAGCGTCCGCGCTTTGATGTGTGTGCTGTGCGCTAACTCGAGCGGCTCCGTGTACAGGTTTGCGGTTGGCGACACGGTGCCGGAATTATCTTTATCACTGCCGCTCAATTCCGCATTGATGATAAAATCCGAGCTGTTGGTCGCGCGATTCAAGGCATGGATGGCCAATAGATTTTCGCCTTCTTTCAACAACTCAACAAACCGCGAGGCGTCGAAGGCTTCCAGTCCGGTGGCTTCGTGATCATCCGGCGCATTCGAGTTCCAGGACAAACTGGCGGGCGCGTTCGATTCGGCCATGCGCGTGCCGTTCAGGTAAGCGACAAAACCGTCATCGTAGCGCACGCTCAACGTCAAACTTTTGATTTTCGAGAGCTGCTCTGGAGACACATCAAAAACCCAACGGACGTAACAGCTCGTATTGGGAGTGGCGCCGTTGCGCATATCGTTAATCATATCGAGTAAAATCCAGTTTTCATAGCCGGAGCCGTTTTCGTAGCCAACGCCGCCGGGCGCGCCGCGAGATAAGCGCCATGCGGAATCATCAAAACTGGTATAACGCCGCCAGTCCGTGCCGACATCACTTTTGGGTACGAATGCGCGTTTTGGCGCATTCTCCTCAAAAAGAACAAATTGAGAACCGGTTGAGGACGATGAGGAAAGCAAAGGGTCGCTGCCGTCCGTCGTATAATAAATCGATCCGGCGGCGGCTAAACTGAGGACATCACCCGGCTCGATGGTCGACCGTTCAGGCGGTTGCCCGTTGAGCCGAAAAGTCGGCGCTGCAACATTCGGAAACAATCCGGCCGCGCGCAATTGCGAGATCAACGTGTTGGTTCGAGTGGGGAAATAATTTTCGCGCAGATACGCGAGTTCATCCAGCCAATAGTCGTTATCATAAAGATCAAAGGGCCCTTGTGCTTGATAGGGATGCACATCACGGCGATAATCGCCCCAGCGCGCCGACTCGGCAATTACCGCCAATTCAATTTGATTGGCCCGGTTCATCCAGCGCGCCTCATTGGCGTCCGGCGTCAGGGCGCCGCCGTTGAAACAGTGCAACTGAGCTCGGTCGGCCACAAGTCGCCGGAAATCAGCATTTTCTGCCAGTCGTTGAAACAAAGCGCTGGGACAATCATTATTGTTCTCGTTCGTTACATTCTCATTTTGGCTTTTGAGGATATGCTCCGCATCCCAACTGAAAAATTGAAAACCTGTGCCGGGATTCACGCGATTGCGCATCGCCACCCAGTTGTGATGATCCCAGTCCGTGTTGCCGCCGTAAAAATTGAGCAGCATGTAATCGATGAGATTGACGACATCGACATACGCGGGATAATTTGGATTCGGCGTGCCGTCGGGATTGTTGCCCTGAATGCGGTGATAGGCTTGCGTGCTCGCCAAACCGCGGTTCGCCAGCGTCATCATCTCATTCCATGCGGTGATGTTGCCATCGACAACGCTGGTGTAATCTTTGATGACGTCGTAATCCGATTCGTCGCCGCCGAGATAGGATTCGGCAAACTCGCGATCAAGACGTTCGTTTGGCTGATAAATCCCCCAATACAGTCCATTTATGTAGAGATGCACGTAACGGCCATGTCCCGCCGAATGCCCCATATCAAGCTGCGTGTCCTTGGCCCAGCCGTCGCGAGCGTATTGCCCGCGCACGCGTTCAGCGTGACTCCAGTGAATCCACTTGTTGCCAAATCCGGCGCGCAGGGTGATGGTGTTAAAATCACGAACGGCATCGGGGCCAAAGAGCGGATAGTTCAGGCGCTTGGGGCCGTATTTTTCTTTGAATACCAGGCGGAAGGAATGTTTGGGTGATTTTTCGGGACGCCGTGAATGGCCGCCCTGCAGCCGCAGACCGCAATTGACGTGAAACTCTTCCGAACCATCCGGGGTGAAAAACTCGATCGATGCCGGCCGCTCCCAGCCGCCTCCGAGTCCGGGAACTTCACCGGACTCGGGCGGCCCGGTATAAATATAAATGCCGCCCTCGTCCGGATCGGCACTATGGGAGAATAGATTTTCTTTTCTGGTGACCAACGACAGGGTTGGAATGGACAACAGCGCCTCCTCAAGACAGGGCGCATAACGGGGATCATCGACAATATCGGGATCCATTTCATAGTCGGCGATAGCCGTGCCGGGAATAGCGGTGTACGGCCCCCACTCAGCCGGATAGCCTGGCGGATCATTCGGCTGTCGGAGAACATCCTCGATAAAAATATAGGTATGTGTTACGGGAGCACTGGACAGAACATCCGACACAGCCACCGCGCGCAGAACCGTAGTGGTGTTTATTTGAATGGGCGAGGTATATCGCGTTGACTGCCGCGTCGGTTCGCTGCCATCTGTGGTGAAATAGATATCAGCATTATTGACGGATGAAGCGAGCATAACTGCAAATGGCGTCTGATAAAATCCGCGTTTTTGACTGAAGGTTGGCGGGTTCAATTGCGTAGCTGAATCAAACGAATTCTCCTCGCCGGGGGTTGGCGTGGCCGTTTTCACATAATCGCCGTCGAGCCAGGCGCTGGAGACGTCGGCGGATTGCGGCGGAAATTCCGGGGCAAACTCGCTGAGAATCCGGCCATCCGCATCGATCAGCGTCAGATACTCGCCGTCGCCATCAAGCTTGAAATTTGTGTGAAGTTCCGACGGCTCGTACACCTCTTTTCCCGAAGCAAACAGCACGAGGTAACTTGAGGGATTTATCGTCACATCCGGGAAAAACCATTTTCGCGGATCAGCGGCATTATCCGTTAACGACCAGCCCTGCAGATTAACCGTCGATGCCGTTGGATTATAAAGTTCAATCCAATCGGAATAGTCGCCGTTCTTGTCCATCAGCGTTGAAGAATTAATAGCCATGAACTCGTTGATGCGCACGGTTTGGGTAGATGCCGAGATACATGTCAGCATCAAACACAAGCTCATGAGAAGCATTCTGTGGTTAAGAGATTTCGATCCGATAAAAGTTGGATATATATGATTCAATTCGACACCTGATTCTTTCAACAATTTCAGAGATGTAAATATGTTCGAAATTCACACCCGTCAATAATTTTTGTCATTTTCTTTCTTACGGCAATAGCTGCAAGCCTTCAAACTCAACGACCCAACTACCGTCCTGCGGAAAACCGGGAGCGTGGTGGTCCGGGGCGCCGTCCCAGCCGGCGGCCATCATGGCGACAGCGGTTAGCAAGCCGCCATTACCGGGCAGATAGAGCGGCAGTCGATCCGATTGCCAGTTATGGCCGTTATTCAGGTACGTGTTCTTGGGCACGTCTTTCAGCAGGACGTCAATGGCCATATCCGGTCGACCGACGCGCGCGGCGGTCATGGCCACCAGCGGATAATCCCAGCCCCAGGTGCGCTGCCAGTTCCACGAGATCATTACTTGTTCGAGCGTGCGCCGCATTTTATCGACGTCGATTTTTTCATTCGGCAGCATACCGTATGCGCCGAGCAGCGTTGGATGATCGTTGCGATGGAATTCATCCTCAAACGTGTTGAGCGCATTTTCGGCGTTTTGATAGAATCCGTTATTCGACGGCAGCTCGGCGAGAAAATCAACAACGTGATCCCATTTGTCATGGCGATCCAGACCAAGGCGTTCGCGCCAACGCTGCGCCGTTTGCAAACCGAACATCCAGTACGACAATTCAAAAGTCGGATTTATCGTTTCCAATGGCGAATAAATCTCCTGCGCCGGAATGAGCGGCGGACCCAGAACATATCGTTCGTTCTTTTCATCCCAATGCGCGTAGGACGCCATAAAGTCGGCAGTCTGAAAGACGAGTTCTTTGTATTTTTGCAAAACCTCGTGGGACTGATAATTGCGATACAGCAGTTCGGCAAAATAGATCGGGTGCGGCTGCTGCCAGATGAGAAACTCGCCCACCGCGGATGGACTGCTGATGCCATACGGCCCGGACATTTTCGGCCAGCGCACGCCGTCGTAGCCCTGCAGCTCCGCTTTGGTGCGCGCGGCCGGCAGAATGCGTTCGTACCACGGCAAACTTTTTTCCAGCAACGCCGGGCGTCCCCACAGGACAAAATGCGTCGCGTGCCACCAGTGCATTTCAAGATGGAATTTGCCGTACCAGCTATTGACCGTCAGGCCGGTTTCCTGCGGCGGTTTGGAGCCACTGCACTGAATGGCCGTGAGATATTGCGACAACACAATGCGGCGCTCCAACTCGGGTGCGCGCGGGTCCGTGCTTTTTGACAACTCGATCGCCCCGCCGGACTGCCAAAATTCATTCCAATGTTCTTTGGATCGGGTAAAAGTTTGGGCCGAATTTTCAATGTCGTCATCTTTGGTTTGAGAAAATCGGCAGACAAATTCAAAATGATTTTTATCGTTGATCTCGAGCAGAAAGGCGTGCTTGTCGAGCTGTGCAAATTTCGCCTCGCCGTTCCACTGGATGGCGACAACATAACGCGTCTCATCCAGTTGCCGTTCGATGCGAACAAGATTGTCGCCCTGCTCAATACTAGTTGATGTATGGCGATTTGGACTATCCCAGTCAAAAGCGGTTTTGCCCC
>CAYPZM010000286.1:0-6972 GCA_964414825.1 uncultured Cytophagia bacterium
GCGTTGGTACCAGCAGTCCTGAATTTTGGGGCAAGGCGTATTTCCTTGCGTAGATCGGCAATAGGAAAAATTCAGCGGATGTCCCAATTTGGGGCACCGAATTTCCAGATGATCAAATTGATGAATCATAATGAGCTCCTAAAAAAGGCGCCTGCCCAAACAGGCGCCATATCAAACGAATTTAAGCGATAGAAGCGACCGGATGGCCTTTTAGCACAGCCGTGGATCGATCGATCTCTTCCTGCGGCAGTGGGTAATTGTCCAAATGTCCCGAAAAATACATTTCGTAACCTTTCAAGTCCATCAAACCGTGGCCGCTCCAGTTGAACACGATCACTTTTTCTTTGCCCTCTTCCTTGGCCTTTAGGGCTTCCTGAATCGTTGCTGCAACCGCATGGCTGGTTTCCGGTGCCGAAATAAAACCCTCGGTACGCGCAAATTTTACTGCGGCTTCGTAACATTCCAACTGATCGAGCGCGCGAGGTTCGAGCAGTCCCAGCTCGACAGCATGGCTGACCATGGGCGCCATGCCGTGGTAGCGCAACCCACCGGCATGAATGGGCGGCGGCACAAACGCATGACCCAGCGAATGCATGGGCAGCAGCGGCGTCATTTTGGCCACATCGCCGTGATCGTAAGCAAATGGTGCCCGGGTCAACGTCGGACAGGATGTGGGTTCAACAGGAATAATAGTAATATCGGCACCATTAATTTTATCCAGCACAAACGGAAACGCCAGCCCGGCAAAATTGGAGCCGCCGCCCGCGCAACCAATAACCACGTCCACATTTTTTTCACCGGCCAATTCCAACTGCTTTTTGGTTTCCTGCCCGATGATGGTTTGATGCAGCATCACATGGTTCAACACACTGCCCAGGGAGTAACGGGTTTCGCCGCTCTCATCGGTTACCGCTGCTTCAATGGCCTCGCTAATGGCAATGCCCAAGCTGCCCGGTGTATCCGGCATTTCCGCCAAAATCGCGCGTCCGGCATTCGTTTCGGAACTGGGACTGGGAATACATTTGCCGCCCCAGGTCTCCATCATCAAACGGCGAAACGGTTTTTGATCAAATGAAATGCGCACCATATATACTTTGCACTCCAGCCCAATAAGCGCACATGCGAACGAAAGAGCGCTGCCCCATTGGCCAGCACCGGTTTCCGTGGTAAGACGTTTGATGCCAAACTGCTTGTTGTACCACGCTTGCGCGACGGCAGTATTGGGTTTGTGCGAACCGGCCGGGCTTACCCCTTCATTTTTAAAATAGATGCGTGCCGGGGTGCCAAGCAATTGTTCGAGACGTTTTGCGCGATACAGCGGCGAGGGGCGCCAAATGGAGTAAATTTCCAAAATTTCTTCAGGGATATCAATCCAGCGGTCGGTGCTCACTTCCTGCTCGATTAGGTTCATGGGAAACACGGGTGCCAGCATATCCGGCGAAATCGGATTCCCATCCGGGCCCAATGGCGGCAATGGGGGTTTGGGCAAATCGGCGGCGAGGTTGTACCATTGGCGAGGTATATCTTGTTCGGAAAGGACAAACTTGGTTTGCGACATAACTTCCTCCATACAAGTGAGTGAACGAGTCTATTATTTGGTTATCTTTTTTTGAGATGCAAAGCGACCCCACATCGCATTGGGGTGGGATGTTCGGCTATAAAATAGAAAAGGCCCACTATGTTTAGTAGCGGGCCTTAAAATCATTCTTTTGTATATCTATCTACCTGTTCCCACTACTGTTATATGAGCTTTGCCAAAGCCACCAGAACCACCATTCGTTTTTTGCATATATAATGTTCATGGGAAAATGTGCCATGTTTTGTGAAATGATTAGCTTAATATAAAAAATAAAGTATACTGAGTCAAGAAAATCGTTGAAATTGCTTCATTGTTTTACGACACGCTTGGCTAATTGCGGCGGTGGTTTTTGGTTTTTAGCGAGATTGTTTGTATTTTTGGAAGTCATTATTTCGTCCTGTTGTTCATTTTAAGTTAAACATTGTAACCTAAAAATTGTGGAGAACTACTTGGAGTTTGACAGTCAAACCGATATCCTGGCGCTCGATTTTGATGGCGTCATTGTGGATAGCATTAAGGAATGCTTGGTGAGCGGCTATAATGCCTATGCTAATTTTACCGGCGATGAAAACATTTCATCGTACGAAGAACTGGATTCAAAATGGGCATCGGAAGCGCGCCGGCTGCGCAATTTTATTCGCAACGGCGAGGATTACGTCTTTATTGCGCATGCGCTGCATGAGGATCGATCCATTCAAAATCAGCACGAGTTTGATGAATTTCTAAACGAGAATAGCACCCTTCAGGACACTTTTTTTGACCACATGTACAATCAGCGAATTGCCTTTTCCAAGGCGTTTCCCCAAAAATGGGGAGAATTGAACCCGCTGTACGAGGGCATGCGCGATTTTTTGAATGATTTTCCTCAGAAACAAAATTTGTACCTCATCACCACCAAAAAGCTGGTATTTGTGCATAAAACACTCGAGGCCTGGGATGTAAAATTGCAGCGGGACAATATCCGCGACACGTCCGGAGATGTTTCAAAACGACAAATTATCGAGGGGATTTTAACCATTCGAATGGTGGCGCCACAACAATTTTATTTTGTGGATGACCAGGTGGACACGCTGTTCAAAATAAAACCCACGGGTGTGAACACGATTTTGGCAGCCTGGGGATATAACAACGAGGCGCAATTGCAAAAGGCAAAGCAAGGAGAAATTCCTGTGCTTGAGTTGAAAGAATTTATGCAGCAATTTGGGGAAAATCAATCACCAAGATAAATCCTGGGCACGCGCGTGTTGATGTTGGTTAAAATTTCATAAGGAATGGTTCCGGCCCACTGTGCCAACTCTTCAACAGTGATCGACGCGCCGTTGGATTGACCCACTAAAATCACCTCGTCGCCATTGTAAGCGCTGTGGTTGTTGATATCCACTACAATCTGGTCCATGGAAATTGTGCCGACCACGGGAAAGCGTTGATTGCGGATGATGACCTGCGCTTTGCCGGACATGCACCGAAAATAGCCATCCCCATATCCCACCGGTATCGTCACGGCGCGCGTATTCTCCTTGCTTTGCCAGCTCGATCCATAGCCTACGGGATGCCCCGGTGTAATCACCTTGAAATAGACCACGCGCGACTTCCAGGTGAGCGCAGGCTGCACGATTACCGTCTGCTTTACCTCTTCGGAGGGATAGACTCCGTACAGCAAAATTCCCGGCCGCACCATGTTGAACCAACTCTCCGGAAGCTGCAAAATGGCGCCGGAATTAGCCGCATGAATCATAGGCGGACGCGAGATATCCAGCTCGTCGAATATATCCAGCACATTTTGAAAACGCGACAATTGTTGTCGCACATGTGATTGATCGGCCGTGTCGGCGTTGGCAAAATGGGTAAAAATGCCCTCGATCTCAACATGCGGGCAACGAGTGGTCTCGCGAAGAAAACTTTCGGCATTGTAATAATGCACGCCAATGCGCTCCATCCCCGTATCAATTTTGAGATGCACTTTGGCGGTTTTGCCCATGTTTTGCGCAGAGGCATTTATGTTTTTCAGCTTGTCAATGGACGACGCCGTGATCGTCAAATCATATTTGATAAAATGCGGCACCTGGTTGCCCAATACGCCGCCGAGCACGAGAATGGGTGTCGTTATCCCGGATTTGCGTAGCAGGATACCCTCTTCCAAAACCGCTACACCAATGTAATCGGCACCCAACTCCTGCACAAGATGGGCTACACGCACCAATCCGTGACCGTAGGCGTTGGCTTTGAGAATCGGCATCATTTTGGCGCCGTTTACGTGGTCTTTAATAGCTTTGTAATTGGCGCGCAATCGGGTGAGATTAACTTGAACCAAAGTGGGACGAATCACTTTTTCATCCGTGGCGATTGTGGCGTGATTTATCTCAGAACTCATTTCAAGCTTTTTTCAAGGTGAACAAGACAATTTCCGGCGGACAATTAAATCGCACCGGCACTGCGCTGGCGCCGACGCCGGTTGAAGTGTAGCCGCGCATGCCTTTGTAATTCCAAAATCCGCGTGCAAAACGCCGCGGGGCAAACGCATTGGTAATGATTGGGCCGATAGGCTTTATATCAATTTGACCGCCATGGGTATGGCCACAAAAATAGATTTTTATGCCCAGGGATTGTGCTTCTTTATAAATCTCGGACGTGTGTGCCAGCAAAATCTTGAATGCAGATTGCGGCACCTGTCGCAATGCCGCCGGCAAATCATCCAGTTGGTCATAATGCGGATCATCCACACCGACCAAAAAAATCTGCTCTCCATTGCGGCGAATGGCCACGGATTCGTTATCCAGCACACGCAAATTCATCTTGGCCATGTGGGTTAACAGTTCTTTGGAGTCATGGTTACCGCGGATGGCAAAAATGCCGTCCTTAACCTGGGCGGCTTCCACCACGCGGTGCATGCGTTTGAGCACGAGGTCATAAGGGCGATCCAGGGAGTAGCGATAATCACCCAACAGAAGCAGCACATCGGCCCGGACTGATTGGAGCAACGTTCGCAGCCGTGGCACCAGGTGCAGCTCGCTGTCGATGTGAAAATCCGTGGCAATTAACAGCCGATAACCATCAAAGTTTTCCGGTAAATCTGCAAAGAACAATTCATGGTGATTTAGCTGTACATTCAACGCATTTCGAAATCCGCGTTTGTACAAGCCCACCATGTGCAACAGCACACGAATGAGCTTGCCCGGAACCTTGATGCGTTCGTATAAAATCCGCAGGCGTTTTTTCAGTAATCGATTCATAGTCTGTAGTGAGTCAACCCGAACTACTCGATGATGTATTCCCCACGTTTAATTTTTTCCCGTTCCATGGATAAATTTCGCAGATCATTCATAAGTTCCGCCGAGCTTTTGGTCTCGGATTGCATGTCACGCTTGAGCTGCCCCATCTGCTCCTCCACCAACGATTTGTGGAAACGGATGAGACATTCGCGCGCAAATTCCCACGCTTTGGGAAACGGATCATCCATGACCATCAAATTCGACAGCCGCGTGGCAATGGTGGCGTCTTGGACCTGGGTCAAAACGTCCGGAGCTTTAAAGGTTAACGGATCGACGCTTTGCTGTTTAAAGCGTTCAAAAATAGACTGAATTTCCGAATGCGTGATTTGATCAAGATTTATATTTTTCAAAATTCGATCAATCAACTCAGGATGACGCAGCGACACGCCCAACAATCCGAGCTCGGCCGTGCCTTTTGCTGTATAAAAAAAGGCATTTTCGCTTTGGGCACTTGAACTCTCGTCGCTGCGGCGATAACGGTTTTGGCGCTCCATTTTATTCACTTCGGACCACAAATACGCTTCTTCGATGCGCAACCGCTCCGCCAAATCGCGCACCAAAAACGAGCGTCGAATGGGGTCGTTTACTTTAAAAACCGATCCCAGGACCTCCCGCGTTAACGTGGCTTTTTGCGAGGAGGATCCGTACCGGCTTTGGTATTCGAACCGATTGATTTTAAACTCCAGCAGCGGCACCGCCGAGGTGAGCAAGCGCCGAACTTCCTCTTCGCCGTTTTGGCGCGCAAATTCATCCGGATCCACATTTTCCGGCATGGTGCAGATTTGCACTTCAAGGCCGTTTTCCAGCAAAATATCGGCGCCGCGCAAGGCAGCGGCTGCCCCAGCGGAATCGGAATCGTAGAGCAAAATGGCGTTCGAGGTGTAACGTCGCAACAAACGCGCGTGGTCTTCGGTGAGCGCCGTACCGGATGTGGCTACCACGTTGCGCACATTGATGCGATATAAACTGGTTAGATCAGTATAGCCCTCGACTATGACAACCGAATCGGCGCGGCGAATTTCATCGCGACTGTTGAACAATCCGTACAAAATAAAGCGCTTTTGGTAAACTTCGGTCTCCGGCGAGTTGATGTATTTTGGCGAGTTGTCGTTGACGATGCGGCGCGCACCAAATCCCACTACTTGTCCGGACAAATTTTTAATGGCAAACGTAATACGTCCGCGAAAACGGTCGTAAAATCCGCCGTCGTCTTTTTTGATTACCAGTCCGGCTTTGTGCAGTGTTTCGGTTTTCAGCGTTTTTGCAGTCGCATGTTTGATCAATCTATCCCAGGCATTAGGCGCATAGCCAATGCCAAAGAGCTCATATTCGGCTTCGCCAATCCCGCGGCTCTGCAAATAAGTTCGTGCATCGGCAGCCTCTTCGGTACGAATCGTTTGCTGGAAAAACTGCGCTGCCAGATTGTTGGCGTAAAACAGCGCTTCTTTTTCGCGATATTCGTCAAAATTCTCCTCATCTTCGGGCAGCGCAATTCCCGCTTGCTGCGCCAGCAATTTCACGGCCTCGGGAAAGGTCACCCCTTCCATGCGCATAATGAACGTGAACACATTGCCGCCGGCGCCGCAGCCAAAACAGTGGAAAATTTGCAAATCCGCATTGACACTAAACGACGGCGTTTTTTCCTTGTGAAACGGGCACAAGCCAAAATAATTGCGACCGCGGTTGCGCAGCGTCAAATAGCCGGATACCACATCCACAATATCGCTGGCAAATCGAACGTCGTCTATTTTATCCGGCGGAATTTGTGCCACTTGCTGACTCCTGTTCAGAAAATCCTTGTTTTTTTACGCGTTTCTTGATAAGATTGTAAATCACGCACCCATCTGCAAAATGAGCATTTGCCACAAAGACTCCAAGACTCGAAAAGTACTTACCCCTCGAGCTTTTTGCTCCTTTGAGTCTTTGTGGCTTGGTGACTATTGCCTTTTTAAAATAGCAATTTTTAGTATTAAAATCACTATTGCAATTCCCTCAAGTTCCGCATAATATTATCGTAAAGAAAAAAGGAGAACACCGTGGCTGAACGAACCATTGTGCAGTTGTTTGAAGACAGCGTCAAGATGTACGGAAACAATGTGTTGATGTGGGAGAATAGCAACGACA
>CAYPZM010000287.1:0-6959 GCA_964414825.1 uncultured Cytophagia bacterium
ATGATTCAGTGTCCTCTTGAATAAGCGGCACCGAGCCGATATCGCGCGTTTCCACATTTTCCTGAACAATAGAAAGCGTGGGGCGACTGGAGGCCGGGATGCCCAACATCAAGCTGGTCACGGGCAAGTTGGGGGCGCCAGGTTCCACAAGCGAGCCGGCGCCATCAAACGTTACGCGCGTTTGCCAGGTTTTGCCATCGTACTGGCGAATGATGGAGATTGAATCAAATTGAACATCAACTATCATATAATCCGAGGTCGATTCAACAATGGTATAGTCGAGTTCAGCAGCAAATCCGGTCGTACATAAAAGAGCAACAAGCAATCCGATTACAACTCTATTCATTTTCTCATCCGTACGTATTTACAAATCGATTTAGCCGGGTTACGCGAGCCAGCATGTAATTGACCGCATAAGCAGCCATAATAATCAAAAAGACATCGAGCGGCAAACGAAAGCGTACTTTGACGATAAAGACCGCGTGCAGCGCTGTAAAAAACAGGGCAAAGAGCAGCCACATGAGCATAATGTCTCGATGCTCTTTTGAGGCGACCCAAAAGCCGAAAATGGCTAACAAAAAGATCGGCGCATAGCTGACAATGCTCGCCACCTCATACAGGTATTCGAGAACGTCGTAGCCTTTGGTGGTTGGAGACGGATCGAAACGCCACAAACTGAGGCCTTTTTTTAAGGTCAAGAGGATAAATGATTTGGGATGTGTCCGAATAAATTGTTTTGCCTCGTCTGTATAAATTCGATCCGCCTCCACTTCCGAAGCGTTTGCAATGCGGAAAGCCAGTTCTTCCGGCATTTCGATGTTGCTGCCGGTGTTGATAGTGCTTTCGGGATTATTGCCCAGCCATAAATTGCGCCCGCCATTGCTGGACAACATGGGTGCTCCAAATTGATGATAATTTCTAAGCATCCACGGTGTAATAACCAGCGCCGCAGAAACGGCAAAGAGGGTGCTAAAAAGAATGGCTGTTTTAAAATGTGCTCGCATGCTTTTTACCATCCATAACATAACGGCTGCGCCCAACACCGCTGCGGAGGTGCGGGTTAGAACGGCCAATCCCATTAAAAGTCCGGCAATTATGATAAATTTTGCCTGCTGCTGACGAGCCGCTTTTAGCGTGAAAAAGACCGATGCGGTCAACAACAATACAAACCATGAGGTGGCAAGGACTGTGCCGCTCACATAAATGAAATAGGGGTAGAGGGCAGCATACAGCGCCGCAAGCAGCGCGGCATTAGGATGCATGAGGTGCAGCGCAATAAGGTACACGAACAGTATAGCAAGCACTCCAAGCACCACGTGCAGCAACCGGATATCCATTTCCGATTGCACACCCAGTTTGTGAAACAACGCCAAGAATAGCGGATAGCCTGCCGGTCGAAACGCGGTGGGCTCGCCGTTTATTGAAAAACCGTGACCTTCGGCGACCGACTCGGCGATGGCCATATAGTCGTATTCGTCCACCCAGTACAGCCGATCTCCAAGCGACAAGACGTACCCTAATCGTACGACAAAAGCCAATAGTAAAACCAATAAAATCAGCTTTTTGTTATTTTTCTCATTTTTTAACCACATATTTGTAAACCCCTTTTCCGAGCGTTCCGACAAACACCACTGCTCCCTCTTTTGCCACGCTCAATGATTTCACTTTAACATTTTCGATGCCTGAATTTTTTGCTATCCAATTGTTGCTATTGTCGCGGCTCACGAACACGCCGTCCGAATCCGTAGCCGCCCAAATTTCCTGAAACGTATGCGCGATATCGAGAGCCAACACGGATTTCTCTCTCAGATTATCTGCCACACGCTGCCACGAGTCACCGCCATCAAACGATTCGTACAAATCGATCCAGCCGGTACTCATAATTATGTGTTGTGGATTTTGCGGATCAAACACAACATCATTCGCGGCAGCGAATTCTTGACCATCCGTGTACACACCCGTGTTGATCTCCTGCCACGTCTCGCCGCCATCGTCGCTGCGAAAATTTCCATGCCAGCGCACACCAAGATAAATGGTCTGCGTTTTTGCTGGCGCTACGGCCACCGTGCGAACTTTGCCATATTCAAAAACATGCTCCCACGTTAACCCGTCATTCTTGCTGCGAAACAGGCCGTGCTCCGTAGCCACCCAAACAGTATAATCGGACGCGATATGCACAGCGTTTATGTGCGGATTTTTCTCGCTGCTCCAAACCGAGGTCCAACTATCACCGCCATTTGTGGATTTGAACACGCCCTTGCCCCATGAGCCAACATACACGAGATCGGATTCCGGCGCCACGGCGAGACACGAAATGTCGCCGCTCTCCAAACCTGTGTTGGTTTGAACCCAGGTGTTGCCGCTGTCTTGCGAGCGGTACACACCCGAATAGGTTCCGATGTAAACAACAGTGCCATCCGAGCTGCTGGTGATAGCTTGCACGGTAGTATTTTCCGGCAGGCCGGAACTACTGTTCTGCCAAAACGAGGTCTCCCCTTCTGGTCCTGCGGGATTGTCTTTACTGCACCCTAAAATCAGAATCAGAATTGCGATTATCCACATGCTATTCAGTTGTTTCATGACACTACTTTCATATTGTTTTACTTGCACCTGTTTAGCGAAGAATTTCCTCTGCCATTTCGGCAATTTTTTTGGTTTCGCCGGGTCGCATCATAATTACATTTGATTCGGTGGCGGTAAAACGATCATCAACCGCTTCGGTCTGCAGTTTGTTCATCACCATATCAAGAAGCAGTTGTTCTGCTTCATCCGCACTCATCATTTTCGGGAACAGGCGGTAATACGCAGCCAAAAGCGCTTTATGAGTATGCGCCCAGGAAAGTTGACCGCGAACGCGTTTGTAACCATACTCACCCATTTCTTCCCGGCGCTCCTGAGAATTCAGCAAAGCGCCGACCTCAATGGCGAATTTATGAGCGTCGTTAGGCTGAACATAAACCGCAGCTTTATGCGCCGAATGTTTGTTTTCCTCCAAATCGAACGCGACAATGGGTTTGCCAAAGGTCATGTATTCGAGAATTTTATTCATGGTAGAATGATTCGACCATTCTGACCAGGGATCGGGATCGACGCACACATCGGCGCTGGAGAGATATCGACACAAGTCTTCATCCGACACGCGGCCGGAAAATTTGACATAGTCCGTTAGTCCCATATCCTCAGCGAGCTGGCGCATTTGCGGCATGGCCGGCCCGCCGCCAACCAGCATAAACTGGGTGTCTGTTCTGTTCAACGTGTTGATATAATAATCAATCGATTCGAGCAGCAAATCCACGCCATCTTGCGGGCACATCTCGCCCAAATAGCAAACCATAAAGGGCTTGCCGCGCTTGAGTTCCGGTTCGGCTGGCCGCAGTTGCAAGCGATTTAAATCCGGTCCGGTACGCACCACATACACATCTCGTGGATGTTTGCCGCCGCGGATTACGGCGATTTTTTTGTAGGATTGATTGGTGCTCAACACAAGCTTGGCGGATTTAAACGTCATGCGTTCCAGCCAGCACAGAATTTTTCTCAACCCGGATTTGCTGCTTTCGTATTTGGCGTCGAACATTTCCGGCGACAAATCATGGTGATCAAAAATGTAGGTTTTTCCAAACAGCCTATAGATTAATCCCAACAGCCAATAGGTATCCGGCGGGTTGCAGGCTTGAATGACGTCAAAGCCTTCGCGGAACAATACTTTAACGGACAACAACGCCGTTGCCAGCCAGGCATAGGCAAATTCGAATAGATATCCAAACACGCCGTCGGCTTCCACGGGCATGGTGTAGCGATACACGGCAATGCCATCAATATATTCAACGCTCTTTTTAAATTCTTTGGATTTGGGACAAATGACGGAAACTTTGAGCCCATGGTCACGCAGGGTTTTGGCTTCCAACCACACGCGCCGGTCAAACGGCACCGGCAAATTCTGGACGATGATTAAAACTCTACCAGCAAATGCCTTCATAATTCACCTCGGTTAAATTTTCCTGGTTTGCGTTTGCCAATCCGGACAAATCGACAATTCGATGTCCATTTTTTAGCTCTCCTAAAACCACCTCATGCTCTTTGTTTCGATTTCCGATTACCACAATATCGGAAGCATCCAACACATCTTGAACCGAATTGGCCAGCAGCTTTTCCAGGTGCGGCATTTTGGATTTTAGAAATTCGGCATTGGTACCATTGCGTCGTGCGGTTGCCACATTATGATCGTAAATACTCAACTTGTAGCCTTCATCGAGCAGCCGCTCCACCAGGTTGACCACCGGGCTTTCGCGCAAATCATCGGTGCCCTCTTTAAAGCTGATGCCGAGAATGCCCACGCGTTTGCCGGAATCCTTTTTCACCATGTCGGCCGCAAATTGAATATGGTCTGCATTGCTCTCCAACGCCGCTTGTAGCAACGGCACTTTAACGTCCGCTTGCTGTGCATGCCGCGTAATGGCGCGCAAATCTTTGGGCAGACACGAGCCGCCGAACGCAAATCCGGGCCGTAAATACACGGGCGATAAATTGAGTTTTGTATCCTGCGTAAACACGTCCATTACAACGCGCGAATCGATATTGAATTTTTTGCATAGCCGGCCAATTTCATTGGCAAAGGCCACTTTGAGCGCGTGGAACGAATTGTCCGAATATTTGATCATGGACGCTTCAGCCAATCCGATGCGAACAAACGGCGCATCCAGCGAAGCATAAAGCTCTTCAAGCATGTCGCCGGTGCGGTCATCGATTTGGCCGACCACGGTTTTGGGCGGGTGATAAAAATCGTACACTGCCGAGCCTTCGCGCAAAAACTCCGGATTCAGCGCAAAGCCAAAATCTTTGCCCACGGTTTTTCCGGAAAACTCTTCCAAGCGCGGAACCGCGATGGTTTCTGAAATTCCGGGCAGCACGGTGCTGCGCAATACCACGGCCGTATACTTTTTTTTGTGCTTGAGGGCGGTACCAATTTGCACGCAAACCTGTTCGACATAACTAAAGTCGAGGCTGCCATCCGGACTGCTGGGCGTACCCACAGCGATAAAGACGATATCGGATTTTTGCACAGCGCTATTCAAATCGGTGGTCGCCGTCAATCGGCCCGTTAACACTTGCTCTTTGGTCAATTCATTAATGCGCACCTCAACAATAGGCGAAATGCCTTGCGAAATCAATCGAACTTTGCCGGGGTTGACATCCACACCAATGACCTGGTGTCCCATTTCAGCAAAACACGCTGCGGACACGCACCCCACATAACCTAAACCGACAACAGAAATAGTCATGACTTCCTCCTTAATGGCTAAACACGTTAACGTCGGATACAACGGATTTAATTTTTCCGCGGGCGGTGCGTGCGATAAACGGGACGTTTTCGACCTGAAAATTCATGCTTTCGCCCAGTCGGCTGTTTAATTTTTCCAAAATAAAATCGACATCTCGTTGCGAAAATTTACTATCCGGAACCACGCGTAAAATGATGCGATCGCGATCCGGCTGATACAACTGTGCTTGAATAAGGTGCCGGGCACCTTTGAAAATATGGTCGAGCCGGCCAACCAGTTTGCCGCTTGGCGTCACCACGTAATCGTCTGTGCGGCCCACAATGCCGCGTATGACCGGATAGTTGCGACCGCAGGCGCACTTGTCGTGCGACACTTGCGCAATATCACCGACGCGATAGCGGATGAGCGGCATGGCGAAATTGGTAAGGGTCGTTCCAACAATTTCATAATGATCGTTCGATAAATTGCTGGTACGCAAAAATTCGACAATACTATATTCCGGCACCACATGATACGCACCGTGCTCGCAGGTGTGAATCGCAGCAATGCGCTCGGCCATGCCGTAATAATCGAAAACCTTGCAGCTAAACATGGTTTCGATGACTGATTTCTGCTCCGCCACCAATGTTTCCGACGAGGTCAAAATCGCTTTTAGCGGCAGTTTGATGTTGCGTTGTAACATAAATTTCGCCAGCGCATAAATGGACGAGGGATAGCCGTCTATGGCTTTAACTTGAAACCGATCCAAAGCTTCGACATAAGACTCGGCGGTGGTTTCCGACAAATGATAAGAAGACATAATGAGCTTGTTTTCGGCCACATTCAAACTCCAATATTTACCGCGGTTGACCTGGCGGCTCGGCAACATTTCGCCTTTTAGCGTGGCATAACGATCATCGGGCGCTAGTCCGGCCCACTGACGCTGCCGCAACAACATGGCATATTCAAAACCGATGTTGCGCAGATCGCGATACAAGGTTAGCGGCGTGCCTGTGGTGCCGCTGGTGTGGCATTTGTGCAAAAAGGGAGAAGCGATTTTTGAGGACAAAAAGTCCGCATGCCGACGCCGTACCATTTGTTTTTCCACAAATGGCAAGCGGTTCAAGTCTTCGAGGGTTTCGAAATCTTCTGGTTTGACATTAAAAACCTGCATGGTGCCGCGATAATAGGGCACGTGGTAATAAGCAGTCGTGATCAGCTTTTTTAATTCCTCAAGTTGATAATGCTCCAGCGCGCGTTTGGACCACCACTGCGATTGCGCCAAAAATTTGCAATATTTTTTCGATGGACTGGCTACCTGCTTTACAAACGAATGTTTGAATCCATTCAAGGTCACACCCAGATTTACATCTTTAAAGTTCAAGGCCCTCATAACAATTCCCCTCTGTTAATCCAAAGCAAGCACATACACGGACGGCGCCACAATTTTTCCAAGCGACAGCTTTTCGATCCAGTGCAAGAGCTTGTCATGGTTGCTCCATTTTGATGAATAGTAATATTTGGTCACCGGTACTACGCGACGAAAGTGCTCCCCCAACAACTCGGACAGCTCGTCCTCGCGAAAACCGGCATGTGCGCCCAGGGCATTATCCCACTCGCCTTTGGCGCGTTTGATAAAATCTTTGATATTTTGTTTGATTTTTCGATACATCGACTTGTCATTCATGCCCATGTAACCCA
>CAYPZM010000288.1:0-6943 GCA_964414825.1 uncultured Cytophagia bacterium
AGCGCATCCCTGGGCTCGTTTAATTTTTTCATGTGCGTGATGTAGCGACTGGCTTTGACCTCAAAAATGAAATGTTGCGGCACACTGTCGCGCCATTTTTCAAACGTCTTTTTCTCAGGTAAATTATAAAAGGTATTGTTGATTTCCAACGTTTGAAAGCGCTCGGCATAAAATTCCAGCCACTTTTTTTGGGTCAAATCCTCCGGATAAAACGGCCCACGCCAATGTTTGTAATTGTAACCGGAAGTGCCAATGTGAATGTTTTTAGTTGCCATTAGATGTTTCCTTCTAATCTGAATGGGGGTCACTTTAGATTTTAGACATTGTCTTTTTGGCTAGATAAATACAAACTTGTAATCATTTCTAGTTATCCAGAGTGACCTTTGTTGGGTCTTTCTTCTAGTTATGCGCCAAGATCGACAGGGATTGAAGCTACTCCCGCAAAAACCGCGCATCCTCCTCCGGCAGCGACGGATTAATGCTGATACCGGATCCAATCTCAAATCCAGCGCGAGTGGTAAGCCGGGGGCGAATTTGTAAATACCAGTGCAATTGCGGCTCGTCGGCTTTGTAGCGCGCCGATGTGTTGATGATGTAATTGTAATCCGGGTCGTTCAGTTTGTTGTGAATGCGCTCGAGTAGAGTTCGTAAAGCGTCAGCCAGATTTTGCTTTTGTTCCTTCGTCACTTCCCCAAAATCGGCGTGATGCTGTTTAGGCATAATCCACACTTCAAACGGCACATCTGCAGCAAACGGCACAAATGCTAAAAACGAGTCGTTTTCAAACACCACGCGCAAATTTGCCGATTTCTCGAATTCCATCATATCACAAAACACACAGCGGCCGTATTGATCGTAATAACGCTGCGCCTCTTCCTCGCGATGGCGAATGTGATTGGGTACAAATCCGGTTACAATTAGCTGAGAATGGGGATGAATGAGCGAGGTGCCGGCCCGCGCGCCGTGATTGCGAAATAAAAGCGGCAACATGTTTTTATGCTCTTGCATGATTTGCAGATAGCGCTTGTGATAGGTTTCGATGACCAATTTTACATCATCAAGCGGCATGGTGGAAATGTCCTGATTGTGCTGCGGATGCTCGATAATCACTTCGTGAATGCCATAACCCGGCATGGCCGTATACATGCCTACATCGTAGCGACGTGTATCCGCCGTAGAACTGAGCGCTGCAAATTTATTCGGGACCACGCGCGTTTTCCAACCGTTGTTCGGCTCGTCCATTTGCAGCAAAATGCCGGGCAGCATGTTGTCATTGCCTACGCAGAACGGGCAATTGGCCTCATGTTCAGGCAGCGAGGATTTTGCCGCTTGCTGACTAAAATCGCGTGGCCGTTTGCCGCGCGCCGGTGCAAAAATCACCCATTCTCCGCTGGCTTTATTTTGTCGAATTTCGTGATCTGACATGCTATGTCCTATAAAATCTGCAAAACTTGAATGCCACCAAGGCGCGAAGACTCAAAGTAAGAATCTTTTATGTCGTTGTTCTTTGTGTCTTAGGGCCTTTGTGACAAATATTTTTTAAAACACTGCTCAAGATTCTAGCGCCTCAAACCCGGATACAATGTCGAGCAGTTCGGAGGTAATCGAGCTCTGGCGCTCGTGATTAAACTGCGTGGTCAATTCCTCCAAATGTTCGTTTATGTTTTTTTCAGCCGCCTGCATGGCGGCCAAACGACTGGCATTTTCGCTGGCCAGGGATTCGGCAAACGCCTGGTACAACATCACAAAAAAGAATTGTTGAACCACCGCCGCTAATAATTCGCGCGGTTCGGAACGAAAGTCGGGCAAACAAGTCGACGGCCATTTTTTATTAGCCAGTACATTCAACCATTCCGGGTCCAACGGCCAGAGCTGCACACGATTGGGTTCGTAGGTTGAACCGGATAGTTTTTTATTAAAAAATAATACGATTTTTGCCAGCTCGTGCTCTTCGCGCCAGGCTTCCAACTGGAATAAAATATCTTGCACACTCGAAGTAATGCCTTTGACCGATCCGGGCAGCCAAAACTTTTTGCGCACCGGCCAGCCGTCGGAACGCAATAGGGCGTCAATTCGCTCGCCCATTGAGATAAAAAATAACTCGGGTTCTTGTTTCTCTTGCAAAAACGTCGCCTCTTGCACAAACGTGGCGATATCTTGATTGAATTGCCCGCACATGCCCAAGTCCGAGCCAAATACCACTGCGGCTACTGCTCCTTCATGTTCTTCGGTCATGGCGCCTAACAACCGCGGTTGGCGTAGCAAGAGAATTTGCAATCCCATATCTATGGTGTGGCTATAGTTGGCCAACGCTTTTACCGCTTCTTCGTATTGCCGAATGCTTACCGCGGCCATGGCCTTCATGGTTTTCACTACGGAGAGCAAATCCTTGCTGTGCTCTATTTTATTGCGAAAATATTCAAGCGTTGCCATTGTTGTCTTTACTTTCTTTTAAATCCGAGATGGCGTCACGCGCAACGGACAAGATGTTTTCTTTTTGATTGTCATCCAGCTCGTTGCCATCCAAAATACTTTCGGAAACATCAGCAAGGTGCTCGCGAACGGCCTGGCGAATGCGTTTGGAGGCTTTGATCACCTTGTCCACATCCAAATCGTCAAACAATCCTTCGCTTACCGACAGTAAAACCGCGATCTGTTCCGGCACCGGAATCGGTTGGTATTGCGGCTGTTTTAACGCCTGGCGCACGCGTTGCCCACGATTTAGTTTTTTACGCGTCTCTTCATCCAAGCGCGAGCTGAACCGGGCAAACGTTTCCAGCTCTTCAAATTGCGAGTAGGAAAGACGTAGATCGCCGGCAATGCCCTTGTAGGCTGGCAACTGGGTTTTGCCGCCGACACGCGATACGGATTCGCCCACATCCACAGCCGGTAGAATGCCTTTGCGGAACATTTGCGGCGACAGATAAATCTGACCATCGGTAATGGAAATCAAATTTGTCGGGATATAGGCGGAAATGTTTTGCGCCTGGGTTTCAACAATCGGCAAAGCGGTCAACGAGCCGCCTCCCTTCTCTTCTTTGAGATGCGTGGCGCGCTCCAACAACCGGGAATGGATGTAAAAAATATCTCCCGGATACGCCTCGCGAGCTGGCGGACGGCGCAGCAACAGCGACAACTCGCGATAGGCGCGCGCGTGTTTGGTGAGATCGTCGTACACGATCAGCACATCGCGGCCGCGCTCCATAAAAAATTCGCCCATGCTGGTGGCAGCGTACGGCGCCACAAACTGCAGTCCGGGCGGGTCATTGCCATTTGCCGCTATGATGATGCTGTGTTCCATGGCATCGTGATGATCCAGTTGCGAGATAAATTTGGCGACGTCTGAACCTTTTTGGCCGATGGCGCAATAGATACAAATGACGTCGGTGTCGCGCTGGTTGATGATCGTGTCCAGCGCAATGGCGGTTTTGCCGATTTGGCGGTCACCCAAAATGAGTTCGCGCTGACCTCGCCCCACGGGAATCAGCGCATCCACCACTTTAAGGCCGGTTTGCAGCGGCACTTTGACGGGCAGGCGATCCATAATTGCCGGCGCATCGCGCTCAATAGGAAGTCGATCCGACGCTTGCGGGGCCCCTCGATCATCCAGCGGCCGGCCGAGCGGATCGAGCACCCGTCCGATGAGCGCTTCGCCCACGGGCACATCGATAACGCGGTGCGTGTTGCGCACCACACTGCCAACATGAATGCCCTCGTGATCGTCCAGCAAAATTACTCCAATACGGCCCGGATCCAGATTAAAGGCAATGCCCATTTTATTATTTTGAAAGCGCAGCAGAGCATCGGCCTGGCAATCCGACAAACCGGAGACCATGGCTATGCCCTCGCCGACATACTTCACCACGCCCATCTCCTGCTTTTGCAACCCGGGCGCCGAGTCGAGCACTTTGTCGTGCACCGCTTTTGTGTCCTGAAATAGAGATTTTATGTCGAGGGATACGTCCATTTTTATTCTTTCTCATTCGACTCTGATTCTTCTTGCGAATCTGCGGCTTTTTCGGATTTTTCTGACTCTTCTGACTCTTCTGACTCTGACTCCGTCTTATCTTCTCGCTCTTGCTCCGAGCCGCCTTTTGAACGAAGCTGCTCTTCCATCAAGTCGTCAAACATCTGCTCCAGCGATTGTAAATAGTCATCTATGCTCCAGGTTATTTTTTGGTCAGCCACCCGCAAATCGACACCACAAATCATGTCAGATTCTAAATCAAAATTCACCTGAGCGCTGTCTTGAAATTCATCGTGTATAGTCTTTTTCAGATATTCGCGAAAATTCTCTTCCAGCTCGAACGAGGTCAGAATGGTAATGGGCTCACCATTTTCGCTCAATGCATCGCGGATATCCTCTTTTTCATCCTCATCCAAAGCTTGCAGTTTTTGTAAAAAGACGTTAACAATTTGCTGCTCCAGAGAAAAGTCGGCCATATCCGTCAGCACTTTGCGCGCGACCTCGTAAACCTGCGCGCCCGATTGCCGTTTGAGCTTTTGAATAAACTCGTCGCGCTGTTGCTGCAACGCCTTTTCCCATTGCTGACGCTGCTCGTCCACATGTTGGCGCGCCTCGTGCGCCCACTTTTCTTTTTGCTCTTGTGCTTCCTTTTTGGCTTTGCTGAGAATCTCGTGACGTTCTTGTTCCAAATTTTCTTTTTTGGATTCGTACGACTCTAATGTTTCTTGAGCCTCTTTTTCTTTGTTCTCGGCATGCTCGATCTGCGAAGAGATTTTCTCCTGCCGCTCGTCCATGGCTTTGACAATGCGATCGAACAGCACTTTTTTAAGCAACACCAGGAGAATGAGAAAATTGACAATCTGCGCGATCAGTGTAAACCAATCAATTTGCATGAATTACCCCCCGGTCTGTTGCACCACGTGATTCCAAAACGGATTGGCGAAAATCAAAATAATTGAAATCACAAAGCAATAAATGGCTGTGGATTCCACCATCGCGAGCCCGACAAACAGCGTTCGGGTGATGGTGTTGGATTCATCCGGCTGCTGCGCAATGGCCATAAGGGCCCGCGCCAGGGCAATACCTTCACCAATAGCCGGTCCAATGGCGCCAATGGCGATAGTTATGCCCGCCGTGATAATCGATATGTGACCAATGCTTATGACATTTTCCATAGTTAGTCCTCTTTTTCGGATTGCTTTTGTTGTTTTTGCTCTTGCGAGCGTGTGGCCGAGCCAATGTAGACCATGGCCAAAATGGCAAAAATGTAGGCCTGAATTTGCCCGATCAACAGCCCTAAAACTTGCATAATAACCGGTGCAAACAGCGGCGCCACAGACAAGAGAATCGCCACGGTCATGGTGCCGCTCATAATATTTCCAAACAAACGCACGGCCATGGACAGGGTGCGTGAAAACTCGCTGATGATGTGAAACGGCAGCATAACGGGCGTGGGCTGAATGTAATGTTTGAAATAGCCGGTCCAGCCCTGTTTCAAAATGCCAAAAATAGGAATGGCGAAAAATACCGTTAACGCCAGGCCGCCGGTGGTGTACAGTGATCCGGTTGGCGGTTGATACCCCGGCACCATCACCAACAAATTGGACAGTGAAATAAACATAAATAATGAACCGATGAACGGCAAATAGCGTCGTTCATCGTGCCGCACCACATCTTTGATTTGTTTCTGGATGTAGGACACTAACGTTTCCAAAAAGTGCTGCCAGCGCGAAATCCTGGTCTCTACCGAAAGATTGCGCGTCACCAGCCACGATATAAAAAGCAGCAGCGCCATCACCACCCAGGTGAACACAATGGTGGCGCTGAGTTTGATCGTACCCCACTGCCAATATATAATACTGTCCGGACTAATATTCATCGCTGACCTGTGTTTTTTTCGACATATTTTTTCTCCGGGCCCCAATAGCGCACCAGGACAAATCGCATCACTGTAAAACCGAGCAAACTGATGAGTAATCCTTGCCAGCCGCCGGCTCGGGTGAGCAGATAAAAAATGGCGACCGTAATCACTATTCGGCCAAAAAAGCTGCCCAAGGTGAAGGGAATCGGGTGTTTAACCTCCTGAAGGCGGCGCACCGTTAACCACAACACGCCAAAATAAAACATACCCAAGGCGCACCCTATAACGAGGTAGAGAAACCAATAAATTGCGGTTGTCATCTCAAGCTTCTCCTTCGGTTTGCGGCCATTTTCTGAGCAGTGCTTGCATGGCTATGGGCGCCAAAATACATGTGGCCATGGAGACAAACACCATGGCTGTAAAAATACGCGGGGTCACGGCCCAGGAGCCAAAGTTTTTGCCGCGCTCCATAATAATCATAGTGATCTCCGCGCGCGGTAATAGACTGACACCAAGTAGCAAAAACAAACTCCAGCCGCCGCGCCAAAGTGCCGGAAGACCATGGCCGAATAATTTTCCAATTACAGCTACGACAAATAGCACTGCGCCCAAACCCAATGCATTTTGCAGCGATTCTAAAGCGATATTCAAGCCAATTCCGATAAAGAAAAACGGCGCAAACAGTTCGTACAAACTTTGAAAGGTTCTGTCCATTTTTACTTTGTGCGGATCGCGACTAAATGCCAATCCGGCAAAAAAGGCGCCGATGGCAATCGAAAATCCCATCAAGCCGGCGGCTGCGGCAATGATAAATCCGATGCCCACCATCACCAGCATGGGGTGCGGTTTGGATAATTTATCATCAACAAAATTGGTAATGGGTTCCTCCACATAAAATGAAAACAGGGCACAGGCACCAGCAAAGACGATGAATTTCAGCAAGATGAGCCCCAGCTCTTTACCAATTAAAGTGAATAGCGCCGCATCCGGGTTGTAACGAAGCACCGGGACAATGGCAAATAACAGCGTCATTAACATCACTCCCGAGATATCGTCCATTTCCGCCACATCGAGCAACAGCTCGCCGTTTTTGGATTGCATAGCGTCCGCACTTT
>CAYPZM010000289.1:0-6931 GCA_964414825.1 uncultured Cytophagia bacterium
GAACACTATCAATTCGATTCTAAAGATGCCTATGATGAGAGCCCTCCACATCGCTCTCTGCTTTTTTGTTTTGATCGTCCTTGGCTGTGCAACAGGTCGTTTCCAGCCAGCCAAGGTCGCATCAGAACAAAAGTTGGATTATCCCCTCGCCGCCCAAGTTGAGCGCGTTGAAGGGGATGTTGTTGTTGGCGTGTTCGTCAATGAAGAGGGAAGCCCCGTTCAAGTACGAATCCTCGAATCCTCTGGCTATGCCGTTTTGGATACCGCCGCTTTTAAATTCGTAAGCACCCTATCCTTTAATCCAGCTATCGTGGATGAAAAAGCAATTAGCTCCTGGACGAAATTAATTCTCAAATACAAATTGACCGAAGTGGCATTTGAGAGGAAAAAGTGGACCCAGGATGTGCTTTATTTTTATTCTGTTGTTGAGAACAGTAAAGATCCACAAAAGCGTCTGGATTATCAACGTAAGCTATACGTGCGGTTTTTAGGCTTGACCAATTATATTAAGCGCTATCAAAGTATCGAGATCAATTACACCATTAAAGATGTATTAACAAAAGAGAGCCGCATTCGCTGGAAAGAAATTATGGACGTGGTTCCTGCACCCTTTACTGTGTTTGATGATTTTTTGCAACGCTACCCAGAGTCGCCTATTCGTGAAAATGTACGCGAAGACCTGATTCGATTGCTGATTGATGCCGAAGGCGATATCCGCGTTAAAGCATTAAAGTCGAGCAAACTGGCACAAAAGGCTCCCGAACTCGTCAGCCAAATTGAAACCCGCCTCGATGAGCTGCAACGAGCCGAGTATCAAAATTTAAATCTGTAACCCGCTTTTCTCTTCACCTCTATTCCCGCATTACGCACATCAATTGACTTTCTGTATCTTTACACAAATCCTCGTATATGATGCTGAAAGGACAACGTCTTGAAGATAAAAATGCTATTTTTGATTTGCCTCCTTGGATTCGCCAGCCCCAGTTTTGCACAAAAAGACGGATCGCAAGAAATGGGCGGTGGGATTTCCTTTTGGACCACCTCGTTTAAAGATACATCCGAAACCAACATGGAGCTGATTTTATTGTGGGCCGCCTATATTACCAAAGATTTTCTGTTCGAATTTGAACCGCGTGCTACTCTACATTTTGTTGAAGATGATTTTGAGGTCACTGCACTGTTTTTGGGAAACTTTTCGCTGAGATTGATTGATATTTCGCCGTATGATCAATACGGAGCCAGCGGCTGGCAGCGTAGGTACGAACGGTCAACAGGCGGAGTGTATGGCTCGTTAGGCGGAGGCTTTTATGCCGAACGCGATAAGTTTTATAAAGAAGAAAAAATTTACACCGGTCCCGCCCTTTCTGCGGCTATCGGTACCAAATCCCTATTAGGTTCACTCACATTTATCCGGGCAAAATTCCAGTATGTCTATTTGCTTCCGGCGCCTCCGGCATTTGAAGAAGGCCGGTCCATGTTCACCCTGTCCGTGATATTGAGTGTGCTGTCGAAGATTTGATCTCCTCAATTCTCGCCACAACGCGAATACCACTACAGCCTCTTTGATGCAGCAGTTTTGCAAAAAGAGGCTGTAAATATCCACTTTCCACTCAACACCGTCGAGCCCATCATTTAAATGCATCCAGGCAGGTTCGGCACACGCAGCCGCTGCTGCAGACTTGTTTGTATAAATGCAACAGTCCCTGCTGCATGCGCGCACCATTGATGAGTGTCGGCAGGCTGCTTTTTGCAAAAAGTCTTTGGCACATTTTGCGCGTAATATCATTCGAGCTAGCTGACGGATAGCGCGCAAAGATAGACAAGACTGCATTTTTTAATCGTTCATCATTGGCTTCATGTCCATAGGCGTTCAACGCGGGCAGAACAACATTGATGACCATATCGCGAGCGCGCTCTTTGCCCAAAACCGGCATGGATTTTACGATGTTCGCTTCGGGGTCATAAAAATCAAAGTGGGTTGACCAAAACTGTTCATCGGAAAGAGTTAACACTGCTTCGAGCTCGCTCGTTATTCGATTTGGAAATAACGAAGTATCTAGCACAATTTTTTCTAAAGTGCCAATAAAGCCGTCGTTCATAAATCGATAGATTAGAGCGGCTGCTGCAGCAATTCGGCGGGTTGGAAAATTTACCGGGCGTAAGCGAAAAAATTGCCACGCCTCCGGTTTTTGAACATCCAACTTGGTTCGAAGCGAAAAATGGTTCCACAAGGTTTCCAGGTCGTCAATATAAGCTTGGGTTTGCGGCGAACGTAACTCATCTTTTTCGCGCCGTTGTGAGGGCAAAAGTCCGGCAGTGCCGAACAAATAAGCCTCGCACTTTTTTTGCGCTGTTTCCGGAGGATCGTTCCAGATAAAGCTCCATAACCGTTCCACAGGCAAAGCCGCTGCCAATTGCCGGAACGGAATTTGATTTTTCGAATAGCCCAACGATTCGAGAAGAGCTTGATACATGAGCTGATCCCACGACTCGCTGGCCCGTCGTTCGCTAAAACGGCTGCTTTTTATACGAAATCGTTGGTTTCCGGATTTTTCAACCACCCCACGCACGGTCTCTTCATCTTGTAATGATAAGATGCATTGAGTTACAGAAGGCGAGGCAACCTCGGTTTCAAGCTCTAGTTCTTCCGCGGATTTTTCCAGAAATTCATCCAAGTTGAGCGTAGGAACGCAAGTACCGTTGGCGCGGATGGTTCGAAATGCCGGTGGGCAATCCAGCGTGACCAGGTGCAAAATGACATTGTTGTAACGCGCATCGCGATGGTGGCCGTGTGCATACCAGTCGCCGGCAATGGGGTGAATTTCAACATCGCCGCGCACAAGTTGCGAATCCAGACGTATGAGCGCGTTGAGAAAATCGGGACCAGCGTCGTAATTGCGCTCGCCTTTTTCAATAATCTCAACTGTGCGTCCGTCAATGGTTCGCAAGGTATTGGGCGCAAACTGGCGTTCAACCCATAAAAAATACAAAAAACCCTCGCGCGCTGGCTCTTCAATTTTATCCATAAATGCCCCCCTTGAGCGTTAAATGGATGCAAATTTTAGCGAGTTAGCACTTCTGTTGTGCTCGTCCATCGTTGCGGCTGGGGATGAGACGGCAAAATAAATCCTTCAGCATCGATTAGGATAGCACCGTTGTTCAGAGGTTTTGAAATGGAATTGAGATCTTGAATGACCCGATCTCTATAAGATCCTTTAAACTCAACCGGTTGAAATTTTACTGTTGCATTGTGAACATTGATGGGAACAACTCGCGCCAAAACCAAACCCTCCGGGCGAATCATGCAACGCAAGACAATGCTGGTTCGCGACGAGTTGCTATACGACGCAAATACATAATTGCCCAAGCTGTAGGCGATGAGTTTATTTTTATAAAGCTCAAGTCCTTGAAGCACATGCGGATGATGACCCAACACCAAATCCGCACCATAATCAATGGCCATGTGTGCGTATTGGATTTGATATTCACGCGGCGTGGTATGCTTTTCAGCGCCCCAATGAAAGCTGGCGATGGTCAAGTCCGCTATCATTTCGCATTCATTTATCACCTCGTAAAGCCGTTCCGGTGTGGGGTAGCAGGTGCCGCAACGGGTTTTTGAGGCCCAGAAATCTTCGGGATACGTCATTGAAAATCCGACAAACGCCACGCGCAACCCATTGGTTTCAATAATTGCTGGCGCGCATGCATCGTCCACAGTAGCGCCGGCGCCGCAAAACTGAATTCCCGCTGCCGTCAAGGTTTCAATGGAATGTTGAATGCCTTCGCAACCATAATCGGCAATGTGATTATTTGCCATAGTCACCACGTCAAATCCGGCATTGGCAATGCCATTGACAAATTCCGGCGGCACTTTAAAGGTGAATGTTTTGTCCGGGAATTTATTGTCGCTTGTTGTGAGTGGCGCTTCGAGATTGGCAATGGCCAGATCGGCGGATTCGACCCACGAGCGCGTGCTGTCGAATGGAAAATCCACACCCTGTTCTCGAACGAGATCGATGATCCAGGAACTCATCATCAAATCTCCTACGGCAGTGATTTTAAGCGGTGTGTCAGGCTTTATATAAAAAGGCGGCCGATCATCGATAATTCGTCGCGGATTTTCAACCAGCGACAGCTCCTCAAGTTCCTCTTGAGCGTGAACCCGAACTGGAAACGCAAAAAGCAAAAATGTCAGGGCAAATATGAATGCCCTGACAATGCTATTCTGAAATGAGTATAGAGCCATCTATTCTTTTTTATTTTTTTCTTCCACAATATTGGCATCTTCAACAGTGGATTTTTTCATATCCACGGACGTATCCTCTTCTACGTCTGCCTGTTCTTTTTTACGGGATTCCTGACGATCATGGCGCTCTTTTTCTTTTTCTTCTTTTACCTTTTCAATCTCGGCCTCTTTGTCTTGTAGCTGAGATTCGAGCACCTTTATTTGTTCTATGATCTTTTGCGCTTCGTCGTCATCTTCTACCTTGGCTTTTACGGCTCCGGTGGCCAGTTCATAAACTCGTCCGCCAAGCTCGGTAAATTGTTTTTCGATATTTCGTTTGATGCTAAAAATATCGACTTTGAGTTTGCCAATTTTACCGTACTCTTCGGTTTTGTCAACAACGAGTTCAAGTCCGTCGCGAATGTTGTCTAATAGTGATGCCATAAATCCTCCCAAAATTAAGTTTTATAGGTTAACAATGCATTCCGAATTCTTAATCCTGACGAAACTTACCTACTTCCTAAAAATACGACTTTTTTTGTTTGGATCAAACCACCGGTTTTAATACGGACAAAATAAACGCCACTTCCTACAGAATGCCCGTGCTTGGATGTCCCGTCCCAAAAAATGTTGTATTCACCCGCATTTCTACGAGTGTTCAATAGCGTGCGAACATGTTGGCCCAAAGCGTTATAAATGCAGATTTCAATCGCTCGAGCATCTTCCATAAGCGGAATGGTGTAACGAATTTCCGTGCTGGTAACAAACGGATTCGGAGAGGCGCCCAACAGTGTCAGAGTTGTTGGGGTTTCATCCTGAGTATCCGTGGCTAGCGCCGATAGCACATCCATTTTGCCCCAGCCCCACTGATTGTTGGGTACCGAACCCACTCTACTGTCCGCTATGGCCGAACCGGTTAGCATGGATTTGATTTGCGGTGCGGTCAAGTCGGGGTTTTGCTGCAAAATCAGCGCAACCGCCCCTGCCACATGCGGAGCTGCCATGCTAGTACCGGAATTTAATCCGTGCTCACCATCCTCGTTAATCAGCGCATTGGGGAAACTCGGATTTCCGGAGTAAAAAATGCTATTGGGATTGTTGGCCGGTGAATCCGCCGAAAGTGTGCTCGCCAAAATTTGCCCTGGCGCTGTGATTTCCGGTTTGATATAATCTCCCTTGCGCACCGGTCCTGGACTGGAGAACTCTGCAATATCCCCAACTTGAACGTCATTATCCGGATCAAAAGTGAGATTGTTGCCATCAATATCTTCCCACGTACGCTTGCTGACAAAGGCGCCTACGGTTATGACGTTTTTTGATGTTCCTGGAATGGCCAAACTGCCATCTTCGGTTCGACCTTTTGAAAATTCGGCGCCCATAGTGGCATTGGCAATCCATACATCAATGGTGCCGCCCGACCCGGAATAACGAAGTGTCCACTCTCCTGATGACGGTTGTGATTGCGCGGATTCGTCCGAGATCTGGATATAAAACTCCCGATCGCCATTTAGCGGATTAACGCCAGGTTGATACTGATTGCCCTGCTCGTAAAATCCGTTCCAGATATAAATATCGCCCTCCTCCGTTTGCCATTCCTTGACCTGGCTGGGAAGCACGGGGCCGTACTCATTTCCCATGGGTGAAACCAGCGTGACGCCAATTTTTTGCGTGCCGTCATACCAGCCGTTGAGCACGACCGTATCATTATTGCGATCCGGAAGCGGCTGATAGGTGTCGATGATAAACGACATATTGGCGTTATTTGATCCCGAATTGAGCGAGGTTTTGGCGTGGATATATACATCACCGTCATTGCCAGCTACGGTCACAACGGCTTTGCCGGAAATGCCCAAGCCAACCAAGTTGTCGATAAAGCGTTCGGTCGGCGACGTGCCATCGTGCGCACCGCTGTGGCCGCCAAGGCTTAAATTGGCCACATAGGGTTTGCCGAGGACAGCGGCTATGCTGTCGATAAATGTCAGTGCAAAGAGCTGATCTACGGTTAAAAACTCGCGGCTGCCTTCATCCCGCGTGGCTTTAACGATCACCAAATCCGCCTCCGGTGCCACGCCGGCATACAATCCAAATCCTGCAATTACAGAGCCGTCGCCGGCAGCGATTCCAGCGACATGGGTGCCGTGACCGCTAAAGTCGAGCTGATCCACAAATCCAAGGCCGTCCAGTGCTGCATTTATCTCCGCTTCCGTATATACGGTGCCGCCGTATACGTTGCCGGATTCACTCAAATCCAGCAAATATTTTATGCGAGTGGCGCCATTTGGATTTAAAAAATCGGGGTGCCCCCAATCGATTCCCGAATCAATAATACCAACGATCACATCTTTGCCAGTAAGGCCGCGCAAGTTGCGCGCCTGGATGGCATTGATTTTTGCCGTACTTTTATCGAGAAAAGCGCGATCCGGCAGCGGTGCTTGAATATAAACGACAGAAGGCAATTCGGCGACCGTTTCCAATTGCTGAATCGGAATCCGCACGACCGCAATGTCACCGCGTTGACATAATATTTTGCTACCCGTGGCGCGGATTGTTTCCGGATTGCCGGTGAAGGTTACGACCACATCCACAGTAACGGTTGCGCCTGTTTTATTGAGGGAAGGTTCGCCTGCACGCAGGGCTAGCTCCGGGTTGCGCGCGATTTTGTTAATTCTGGGCCCCAGCTTGCCCGGATCGGCAAAGGCAATCGTC
>CAYPZM010000290.1:0-2642 GCA_964414825.1 uncultured Cytophagia bacterium
AATAAATACCGTCAACAACTCCGGGCAGGATATTATTGTGGATGGCATGGCGCGCGAGCGTCAGCAATACAGCGGCGATATTGGGCACATGCTGCAGGCCACAATTTTGGGACGCGGAGCCGTGCAACAGGCGGCGCGCTACATCAACACTTACGGTCAGGGCTTGACCAAGGATGGTTATTTTATGGACTGTTGGCCGGCTTATGACCGCCTTAACCGCATTGCCCAGCGCCAGCTCGATCTCACGCGTTGGGGGCCACTGGTCGATCATGGCGTCGGCTTTAATTTCGATTGCTATTATTATTACATGTACACCGGCGATATTGAAGCACTGCGCGAAGTGTTTCCGCGGTTGCAACGCTTTTTCCTCTATTTGACCCACCTGCAGCAAAAAAACGGATTACTGCCCACCGAAGATTTGGGCACACCCACAGTATGGATTGAGCACGGCGTGTCCAAGCGGCATATTCAATGTTCATTCAACCTGTATACGGCTGCCATGCTAAAACACGCGCTGGCGCCCTTGTGCCGCGTTTTTGACAAGCCGCAATGGGCCAAAGATGCGGAGCAGTTTAGCGATATTTTGCTGAAACATACAATCAAACATTTTTGGAGTCCACAACATCGACTATTCGTCAGTAATTTGCCGTGGCTGGATGATGAAGGCTCCGTTCAATTGCACGATCGCACCTTGGCAACGGCCATTTTGTTCGATTTGTCTCCAAACGGCGATAACGCTGCATCCATTCAAACGTTGGTGGAACAGCCCAAAAACTTGCATCTCTCTTACCCACCGAATGCCGGCTGGCTGATGTGGGCGTTGGCCAAAGCCGGTCGCACGGATAAAATTTTGCAGGACTTGCGTGATCGCTGGTTCGACATGCCTTCGGTCGCGCAAAATAATACGCTCGGCGAATGGTTCGAGCTGGAGCCTGATTCGCATTCGCAATGGTGCCATGCACCGGTCGCCCCCCTTTATGTGATGTACATGAATCTGGCCGGCATTCGTCCATTAGCTCCAGGATTTGAGCGTGTCGAAATCCGGCCGCAAGTCGCGGATTTGTCCCGCCTGGAATTGTCCTGTTTTACGCCCAAAGGTGATATTGATTTCAAGTCTATGGGCAAAATCGGCGAGCGTGAGATAACTATTGCTCTGCCGGATGGCTGTGCCGGCGAGCTGGTGGTGCCAGCCGATGAAAGGCTGGACCTTCCGCGCATCGAATCTGTCGACTCTTTTGTTCGATACGAGTTAAAAGCCGGACAAATGCACAGACTAGACTTGAAACGAATTTAGCACCGTGCCACTTTTTTTCTTTCTGGAGGTCAGACAATGATGAACGTGGCGATTATTCTGGCAATAACCGCTGGAATGATGTTCGGGATTTTATCGCTCGCCTATAAATATGCAAACCTGAAAAAGTGTCGTTCGGCGCAATTTACGTTTGCTCTATCTTTGAGCGCAGCGGGAGTGACATTCTTCAAGTCGTTAACCGAGACATCAAAATGGAGCGATCCCCTGCTATGGGGCCTCGGTGCGGTAATGGGAATTGTTATTGTAGCGGGAATTTTTGTGCTTATGACCGCCAATCGGTTGGGGCCGGTTTCTTCCAGTTGGACGGTGGTCAATGTCTCGTTTCTTCTCGCCATTTTTTTGTCCGCCATTGTGCTCAGAGAACGACTGCTATGCGTTGATCCAATCAACCTGGCAATTTTCGGCTTGACCCTGTATCTGTTTGTCCGTGGCATGCGCGCAGAATCCGGCACGTCCAAGCCGGTTTCGCACACATTTCTGCACCTTTTAACGCTTCTCGGCGTGTTTTTGACCAACGGTTTGGTGGCGTTTGCTAGCAAATTAAAGTATACCTTTTGGAGCCAGGCCAACACTTCCGCCTTGCCGACCGTGTTTTATCTGGTCAGCGCTCTCATCACCCTGGTGATGATCCAGCGCCAGAGCGGCCGACTCGATATTGCCAAAGACGAATGGAAGGCCGGGGCCATGGGCGGACTGCTTATGTCTATTGGAACCATTTTATTTCTTACGGCCATGAGTTTGCCGGCAGCCGCGGTCTTCCCGATCACCCAGGGCACCTCGCTCACCGCCGGCGTTGCCTTGACCACACTCATCGCCAAAGAGCGCCTGAACCGCTGGATGGTGCTGGGCGTGCTGGTGGGATTGCTATTGTTGTTTGCCGTGATTTATCGGGAAACCACGGCAGCGTTGTTATGCGGTTAGGCATACGAGATTCGAGATATGAGATGCACGTTTCCCACTGCCTGTTCCTTTCTCCCTTGTCCCTGCTTCTTTTATTACTCCGGCTTTGACATGGAGTATGGCGCATTTTCCAACGCTGCTCCCCAATTCTCATTCGGCGTGGACCCCATTTCAAACACCATTTCGCCGCCGTTTTCGATATGGGAATGCGAAAACCAAGGTTTGTTCCAAGGCTGGCCATTCAACGTCATGGACTGGATGTATATGTTTTCCTCGGATACGTTATTGGCTTTGATCATTAAAACAGTTCCCTCACTGTATCGTGGCGGATAAAGATGCAGTTTGACCTCTTTAAAAATCGGACTGCCGATGATGTATTGTTCCGTACCCGGACAGACCGGAGATCGGAAGAGCACACTCTGAACTCCAG
>CAYPZM010000290.1:2652-6905 GCA_964414825.1 uncultured Cytophagia bacterium
ATCCCATGGCACTCAAAATATACCAGGCGCTCATTTGGCCGGCATCGTCATTGCCGGTCAAGCCGCCTGACAATGTGGTGTAATTGTCGCGCATGGCATCACGAACGCGTTCTTGCGTTTTCCATGGCGCTCCGGCGTAATTGTACAAATAGGTAATTTGGTGACTCGGCTCGTTATCGTGTGCGTAAAATCCTTCTGTAAAAAACGTATCCAGTTTGTAGATAAACTTTTTCGCGCCGCCTATTTTATTAATCAGACCCTGCATGTCGTGCGGCACATACCATGTATAGACCCACGGCGTGGCTTCGCAAATGTATTTGTAATGCTCGCCCGGATCAAACGGCTCATGCCAATAGCCGTCGATGCTGCGGCCACGCACAAAACCGACCGAGGCGTCGAACACATTTTCATAGTTAAACGCTTGCTCACGAAAATCCGCGGCATCCGTTTCCTTGCCCAGCATTTGCGCAAACTCGGAGAGGCAAAAATCGTCATACGCATATTCCAGCGTGCGCGACACCTGCTCTTGTTGATGAAACGCCTCCTTCACCGGATGCTCGAGCGGCACATAACCCAGCTTGCGTTGCACCAACACGGCGCGGCGACCCTTGCCATCTTCATACTCGGCATAGGTTTCCGGCGTTTCCGTGGCATTTTGTTTCATATAGACAAAAGCCTTTTCTGTATCAAAATTGTCATAACCCTTCACATAGGCATCGGTAACCATGGAGATCACATGGTCGCCAATCATCTCGGTGGTATAGCTGTTCCAGGATGGGAAAATGGGTAGCCATCCGCCGGCATCGGCTTTGGCGAGCAGCGATGCGATCATGTCGTCAATTCGTTCCGGCTGAATGAGCAGCAACAGCGGGTGCAGTGCACGATACGTATCCCACATGGAATAATCTTCATAATACGTAAACTCGGTGGACTGCTGCGGTCCGGTCCCGGCAAATCCCGGATAGGCACCATCGACATCATTAAACACACGCGGCAGCAGCAGCGAATGATACAGCGCTGTATAAAATTTGATCTTGTCGTTTTCGTTAGAACCATCGACCTGGATGCGTTCCAGCGCCTCCCGCCATTTATCCCTGGTCTCGTTCCTGGTTTGATTGAATTTCCACCTGGGCAATTCCGCATCCAGATTTTTGCGCGCCTGTTCGATACTGGTGAACGAGCAACCCATTTTAACTTCGATGGTGGTTTTGCGGGGCGTGTCAAATTCCACATAAACGCCGGGCTGACCTTTGGCCGATTTTCCCGACACCAGCGATTCGCCTTCAAAGACCTGATACGTGGTGATGGGCTCATCAAATCGGGCGACAAAATAGCCGGAAAATCCGGCAGGCTGCCCCGTGGAAATATAATAGCGGTACGCCGGATTGTAGCCGACGATCTCATTCCGCTCGGGAAGCACTTCAACATAGGCCTGACCTTTGGTATGCGGCGCGCGCGGCATATTGTTGGGCTGCAAAATAATTTTGGCGTCTTTAGCTCGGGGAAAGGTAAAGCGAAAATAGCCGGCGCGAGTCGTAGAAGTGAGTTCGATATCGATGTCATAATCATCCAAATGCACGGAATAGTAATACGGCGTGCTGGTTTCGTTCTCATGTGAAAACGCTGATGACCGTTCCGCCGAATCGATTTTAAATTGCCCTGTCATGGCCGAAATGGTATGGCTGGCATATTCCGGCACGGCCGAGCCGCTGATAAAATTGGTCCAGCGAATACCTTGAATACGGTCGTCCTGGTAATCATACGGCTTGTCGCCCTTGGTCTCGCCAGCGCGCGTTTGCGGTGTCCACTTGCACAATCCAAACGGGGTGCATACGGCCGGATAGGTATTGCCGAGTTTGGTGGTGCCGATCATGGGATCAACATAGTCGAGAGACGATTTGGCGAAAAGAGGACAAGTTGTTGTCAAAACAATAGCCAGTGTGAAAAGAGCTTTCATGAGACTCTCCTGTATTGTAGGGTTTGAGATGCTCTAAAATACAAAAATTACAAGAGAGCTCAAAGAGATGAGTGGAAAATTGTGGGCATTTGTGGAACTAAAAAAAGCGTGATAGCCCAAAGGCTAGCACGCTTTACAAGGAAGAGCATGAAAGGAGCTATTTAACCAGCAGGCACGGCACGGTGTGGTGATGATGCTCGGATGTCAACTCGTAAAAGTACAATCCACTTGCGACCGGCATGTTATTTTGATCACGACCGTCCCAATAGTGTTCCCAGGTACCGGCCTGTATCGGTTTATCCAGCAACACTCGAATCTCTCGCCCCAACGCATTATAAATGGTAATTTTAACTTGCTGCGGTTCCGGCAAGGTAAATTGAATGTGGGTGCCGGGATTGAATGGATTGGGATAATTGCCCAACTCGAATTTTAACGGCAACGTCGATTTCACATCCGTGGTACCCAGGGTTTTGATGTACGCGCGCCATTGTTCCAGCGTTAATGGATTGCCGTCGGCGTCCATAAACGGCGTGTCGGTTGCCGGATGCGTCCAGGTGTTGAACTGGATGGTGGCGGTTTCATAGAATTGCAGATAGCCGTTCTTTTTGCTGAAATGGAAAAACGGCTGGTAACCCGGATTGGAGTAGAGTATCCAGCTTGGGATTCTCGCTTCCACACTGTCCTGCCAAGCCGGATTGTCCGTGGCGATGAATTCGTTGTTTTCCAGCGTCCAGGTGTGCGGCGTTTTGCCAAACCGAATCGATCTCACCGTCGATGATAGCGCTTCCGGTGTTTGTGCGAGCAGGACTGCACCTAGCATTAATACGATCAAAGTCAGTGCTACATGTTTCATTTTTGCTCCTCGATTTCCTTTCTGTCCGTTTTTTTATACCGCTTGAACCAAAACATGGGACTGGGATCAATGCTGCTGACTTTTAGTATTATTGCGGGACTTTTCTTTCTTGTCGCCATCATTTCCGGCGGTTTGCTGAGCACGGAAAAAGCGTTGCCCATGGGTATTAATCGTCTGCACCAAATCTCTTCGCTACTGACCTTGCTGTCAGCCATTGCCGCATTTTACCTTTTGCACCACCAACAGTAAGAAAAGCACAAAAGGGATACTTGAGAAAAGGTTTTGTGAATCGTTTATTTTTTGTACCTTGTGATTCGATAAACTAAAACCGGAATTCTATCAAGGACCTCGTTATGAAAGTTGTAACCAATCTGACCCTTTTTGCTCTGTTTTTCAGCATATCGCTTTTTTCCGCTCCACTTCAACATTTTGAATATCTCTTTCCCAAACCGAATGCCATTTTGGTGCCGTGCCAATCGCAGATTATGTTCCGTTTAAATCAGATTTTGCCGCGCGAGATCAGCAATCTGCAGCACGGGATATTGGTTACAGGCTCTACAACTGGCGAAATAAAAGGAAATATCACAATTGCATCGGATGATCGTACGGTCATTTTCCAGCCCGACTCGCCCTTTGCCCCCAATGAAACCGTAACTGTGACAATCCATTTAAAAGGCGGAAGCGGATCGCTCGGGACAAATGTGCAATACTCGTTTCAAACCACATCCACTACCGACGGCCAAACCATCACGGTTTCGGATGCGGAACTGGACGGGCAGAAAATGTCGCCATCTCTGAGCAAAACAGCCGCTGATATGGCCCGCATTATGCCAAACGGCGTGTCCGTACCGGGCGATTTTCCGTTCGTGAATGTGCTGACCAATACCAATCCGGCGCCGGGATATATTTTTATTGTGAATCGAGATGGCGAACCCAAATACAACATGATTCTGGAAAATGATGGCTCGCCCATTTGGTACATGAAAACCCCGGATAACCGGCGCGATTTTAAAGTGCAGGACAATGGCAATCTCTCCATGCTGGTGCGCAGCGGCTATCCGTTTGGCACCGGGTATATCGAGCTGGATGACCAATATGCGGTTGTCGATTCGTTCCATGCCACTAACGGGTATAGCTCAGATGAGCACGGCATCCAGATTTTGGAAAACGGTCACTATTTGTTGATGGGGCGACGCGAAGACAAAGTTGATATGAGTCAGCATGTACCGGGCGGACGTAAAGACGCCACGGTTCGAGAAACCTGCATTCAAGAGTACACTGCCGAACATGAGTTGATTTTTGAATGGCGCGCCTGGGACCATTTTGATATTGCCGACACCTATGTGCCCGGCGAAAACGATCTCACCGGCGGCTATATTCGCTTTCCGCACATGAATGCTGTGGATATCGATTCCGACGGGCACATTTTACTCTCCAGTCGGC
>CAYPZM010000291.1:0-6863 GCA_964414825.1 uncultured Cytophagia bacterium
GCAGTCTTCCCGGATGGCGGTCAAAATCGCGGAGCTTAAGAGAGATGCCTTTTCGATAAAAATCCACATCATTACGCCGACAGGAATACTGCCGCCGCTGAGATAGTGGACGGTCATGGACAAACCGCTCACGCCGCCGGGCACTACTTTGGCATCGACCAAAAACACGCCGATCCCCAGCCCCATAAGTGCTGCGCCGATAATTATAAAGAGAAAATCCCGCCAAATCCCCTTGTCGCCAAGTCCCAACGCGCCTAACAGTTTCATAATGGGTCCCAATTCGTTATTTACAGTGTGTAATTATGCAGAAACTTTGAGCATACAGCCCGATTATATTTTTCGTGCAGGAATAGAGCCCTGAACGAGCGTGGACAATTTCGTTTAATATTTGAGCGCGCCATTATACAAAATTTCAGGTGGGAAAACAAGGAAATCGTGAGGGAACTTGGAGACAGTCAATTCCATAAAATATTGGGACGGAAAAGCATAATGCTCGCGAATGACCGATTTTTATTCATTTTCGGATTTGACAGCATGAAAATTTCATCATCGCACCGGCAACTCACTCACACATACCCAAGTCTCCTCCAAAGTCAAATCCTCGGATTGTAAAAAGATTTTCCAGGTTTTACCGTCGACTTGAGAGTTAAAGACAATTTTTTCACCCATTTTGCTGGGAATATTGGAGGCCTCATAGCGCTCGGTATAGAAGGAATCGCTCAGGCTGTATGTGCCAACGGCGGCAAAAAAGTTGGAGTCGGGATTATCGGGGTACATTTCAACGACTGAAAAATGGCGCTCACCCAGAATCTTGTAGCAGATACGATTTTCTTCGTTGGTCTGCACGGTAAAATCAGGGCCTTCGTACGTGCCTTTTACCATACGCCACGTACCGCACACTCGCGGTGTATTATGGTTGCAGGCTGTTAATAAAAATAAACCTAAAATAGCAAAGCCAACTCGGACAGTCATGGTCTCCTCCTTGAATTAATACCAAATCTATGATCGTCGATGCGTTGAAGGAGGGTCGTGGAGAAACGATTCTTTTATAAACCTGGAGGAGGGGAACACACATCAACTACAGGTTAAAACAGACTGAAATGGCAAATTATTCAAAAAAGGAAAGTATGAGCGGATAAACATCGAGGATACTTTTGAGGCGGGAAACAGCCGTTTCAGCACTGGCACCAAATAGCAGTGTCATTACAGGATTGCGGGTGTGGCCGCGGAATGACAAATCTTCGATGTTGCCGTGATCGCTGGTGAGGATGACGAGTGTATTTTGCAGGTCAATGTGAAAAAGAACCGAGTTTAAAAAGCGCTCCAAAATATCGAGGACCTCGATAGCGCGTTTTTGATTTTGCGAATGTCCGGCCCGGTCGGTTTGGAAATATTCAAACAACGAAAAGTGATAATGCTGCGATTGTTTTCCGATTATTTCGCCTGCCTGCTCCGGTGTAAAAATTGGCACATCAAAACCCCGCTTGCGCAAATCTTCACCCAGGATGTCCTGATAAACCGAGCGCCCGGCTTTGAGATCATCAATGCCGAAAAAATCCAAGCCGGCATACAAATTGGAAACGCTGGTCACCGAGAGCATGTTTATGAGTTCAAATGGATCGTAATCAAAAAACGGCGGACGAAAGGTGTTGAGAAACGCGGACATGTAGCCGCGATCGGCAAACCATTTCAAAATGGAATATTCGGAGATAACCTGTCGCAATTTCGCGTTGGGGAATCCCTGCAAATGTCGACCGAGCAATTGTGAAGCATTAGCGCCGGTGAGCAGCGCCGTTTGGCCAGTGGCGCTTTGCGGAAGTCCATCAACATCTAAATTGGCATCCAAACCGAGCGCATATCCGTATGGTTCAATTGGTTTGGGGAAAGACTCGTGCAAAAAATGGTTGAAATAAAAAGGCGAGGAGGTGCATGGGTTGGATTCGTGTTGCTGGCCAATTCCCAAACCGTCAACAAAAAGCAGTAAAACATGTTCGAGCAAGCTAGGCATGGAGGTCAAAAATCAAGGTTGGATTAGTACAATGCTTTAATTTTAGCGCCGGTAAAATAGTGGCGCAAAATATCATCGGCCTTTTTTCCGCCTTCGGCCATAAGCGCAGCACCGATTTGGCACATGCCAACGCCGTGCCCCCAGCCGGCACCGGTCAATACAAATTTGTCCGGCATGTTGCCGCTGCCTACCTTGTCGATGACAAAGCAAGCGCTGTACAGAGTCTTTGGCGTCATTGCCTTGCGAATTCGCAATTCTTTGCCGATGGTAAAAGTGTTGGTCGTACCCACAATGCGCAGCTCGATTAACCGGCCGGAAACACCGCGTGACACGGGCTGCAGATCGATCAACGAGCCAAATTCCGTGCCGGTGTAGCGGTGAATATTGCGTTCAAGCTCTTGCCGCGTGAACGTCTCCTGCCAGCGAAAAAACTTTTTCGCGTATTGCGCATAAGAGGGATTTCCGCCTTTGTCGATATTACAAAACACATCCGGACTCGATTCGATCCACGTACGAGCATTGTCTTCCAAAGAGAGGTCAAATTTAGCTTGCACCATTTCCGGTTTGAGCACATCAAACACGCCGGCCAAACAGGGTAACGGATCACCATTCCAGACATTATGCGAGTGCTCGGTATGGCCGCCGCACATGGCGGAGAACGGTGTGGTGCACAATTCGCCATTGTGTTGCAGCACCAGTCCTTCGGTTTCTTGCACAGCACGCGCGACCTTGTCGTTTTGATTTTTCGTCCCCACATACGCCTGGCAATGCACATCGGCACAGACATCAAAAGGATCATCGCGATGCACGCGGCCAAAATTATAAAGAAAAAAAGTTCGTGCGGCAATGGCCTGCGCTTTGAGCGCTTCCATCGGAAAAGAGGGGGACATTTCACCAGGCACCACGCCCATTAAATATTCCTGCAACGGCAACACATTGATGGCAACTAGTTTACCAGAACGAGAAATACGGAATTCCAGCTCGCCGCGATAGGTACGCGTTTCTTGTCGCGACCAGTGAAAGCCCTCACCCACACGAATGTTGTGAATGGTAAATTCAGGTCCGGATAATCGAACCGCATCTTTGACCACGAGATCATCGCCTTTGGGCGAGGTTAAAATGATATCCCCGGACACGCTGGTATCCGAAATTATTTTAGCATCCGTCAATTTTCTAGTAGCTTTGCTGAGCTCGGCATCCTCTCGATTATCATAAATTTGTTGAAGGACCACTTGATAGCGCGGTGTTCCGGCAATCGTTTTGCCGTCAATGGACAGAACGTCACCGATTTGTAATATTTCCGTTTGAATCCCGTCATCGTTATAGCGGGCAGCCGCTTTTTTGGCCTGTTTTTCCTGTTCGGTTTCCAGCACCAAAAGGCGATACTTGACCGGCTGCACCGATTCCCCAACGCGGACCGACCAGAGTTCTGTTTGCTCGGATCGGTAACGCTGTCCCTGCTCTTTTGTGGTGATGAGCATGCCTTCGTTGGGTTCAAAGGAGATTTCATCGGCATCCAGCACAATGCCAACGCGGATGACCGGGCTGGAGACAAACGGTCGCAGTCGCATGGTGGAGCAGGAAAACAGTAGCGACACTAGAATTAAAAATAGGAGGTAGGCACTGGTTCTTTTAAAAAGCCGTTTTAGCACGAGAGACTCCGACGATTCTTTGTTTGAAATTTACGATCGTCCGGGATATTCATCCCGGATGGGTACTGCTCTGGGATGTTGTCCCAGAACAATTAGACGCCACTCGGACGAATGTCCGGGTTCCATTTTCCGCACAGGATTTCCGGTGCGATCGTATGCGGCTCGGCGCCTTTGCTTGAGCGAAGAATCACTGCAACGCAAAAATTCAACTTAATCGTAGCCAAATTCTCTGAGAAACACATCCTTTTTGCGCCATTTTTCGCGCACGGCCACAAATAGCTCGAGGTACACCGGTCGCTGCAAAAAGTTTTCGATCGCCTGCCGAGCAAGTTGCCCCACTTTGCGAATAGCCTGGCCTTTTTTGCCGATGATGATCTTTTTCTGCGAATCGCGCTCCACTACAATACGCGCTTTGATAAAATCCTTGCGCCCCTCTTGCTCACGAAATTCATCAATGACCACGGCTGTGGAAAACGGGATTTCTTCGCTATATTGCTGAAAAATCTGCTCGCGAATGAGTTCACTGACAAAAAAGCGCTCGGGGTGTTCGGTGATCATATCGGTCGGATAAAAGGGGGGACCGTAAGGGATGTAGTTCAACACGCTCCGCATCAGTTCATCGATGTTTTCTTGCTTTAATGCCGAAATGGGCACAATTTCGGCAAACGCATACATGTTTCGATATTCGTCGATGAGCGGCAGCAGGATCTCTTTTTGCACCACATCGACTTTGTTGATCACCAAAATAATGGGCGTGCCAACAGCAGCGAGCTGCTGCAGGATATCCACATCTTTATTATTCGGCTTTGCGGAAGCTTCAATTAAAAATAAATTGACGTCCGCGTCCTGAATGGCGGACTGCGCGGCGCGCATCATACGATCTTGCAGCTTGTATTTTGGTTCTATCAATCCGGGTGTGTCGAGAAAAACTATCTGCGTATTCTCCTGGCTGTAAATCCCCAAAATACGATGCCGGGTGGTTTGTGGCTTGGGCGTGGTGATGGATAGTGGAAACTGCAGGATGGCGTTAGTAAGCGTAGACTTGCCCACATTCGGCTGGCCGATGACCGCAACATATCCGGATTTGAATTGTTCTTGGGATGGGTTCATAAAAAACAGCCTGAAAGGATCATGAGATAATGGTTAATTCCCAACAAGGGGTAGCTTCATAGATTAAAAAATGTCGCAATTCTGTACGAATATTGCTTGCATAAAAAATCATAAACTTATTCAGCGATCCCTTGTTCTGATGCCGCTGCAAAGCTTAAAACATATCATCAAAATAATGCTCTTCGAGCAGTTTTTTGCCGATTTCTTCGGAATCGGTGAATTTGAGGGTGTGATAATGACAGCCGTTACGCAAGCAGGCCGCAACCATGCCGCCGTGCGGCAGATAAACCGCAAACATGGGCGCCAGACACTCGTCGCAAATTTGCCCGTGCTCGGAAAGCGAGACGTGGCAATGCGGGCAAAACAATTCCACACATTCGCCTTCGGGCACATCGATCTCCCACACATTTTTAAAACTGCCGTACACGGGATCGAGATAAATGAGCCCTTCCCGATCCTCATATTTTGCCAAAACCGCAATCGATGCATTGCCATCAATGAGATGATCCGGGTCCATTAAACTATGTCCGTGTTCGCACATGGCCTTTTTAATACGAATAGTGCGCGAGGGAATCTCGAGTTCAACAATTTCTTTTTTCTTATTTTTCATCGTACACTCTCCTAAAAGCTTTGGAGTGTTTCAACCCATAGTAGCGGGTTATTGTTAATACGCCTTGGCAACCAGAACTCGTTGCGATGAGCTCTTGCCGCATACAATACATTTGCCTTGCTCGGTTTTTGAATCGTCCACCGGAACGACTCGAATGGTAGCTTTGCTGGTTTCCTGAAAGCGATTTTCACAGGTTTCGCTGCCGCACCAGTGCACCCAGAAAAAGCCGCCGGGATCTTCGATCCGTTTTTTAAAATCGGCATAGTCATCAACGTCAAACGTATTAGCATCACGAAATGCCTTTGCTCGGTGATACAAGTTTGCTTGAATATCATCAAGAAGCGCTTCAACGCGTTCCAACAAACCATCTTGCGATACAGTCATCTTTTCGTTCGTATCGCGACGCACCAACACCACCTGGTTGTTTTCGATATCGCGCGGCCCCATTTCCACACGAACGGGCACACCTTTTTTCTCCCATTCGTTAAATTTGTAGCCGGGCCGATATTGATCGCGATCATCAATTTTAAAATTGAGGCGCCCTTTCCAGGATTCGGTCAGTTCGTTGAGCTTTGTCTTCATCATATCAATTTGTGAATCTTCTTTCCAAATCGGAATAAACACCACTTTGGTCGGCGCCAATTTGGGCGGAACGACCAGTCCATTATCGTCGCTGTGCGTCATAATCAACGCGCCGATCAGACGCGTGGACACGCCCCAACTGGTGGCCCACACATGTTGTAGATCGCCGTTTTCATCCTGAAACGTCACATCAAACGCTTTGGCAAAATTTTGACCGAGAAAATGCGATGTACCGGCTTGCAGCGCCTTGCGATCTTGCATCATGGCCTCAATACAATAGGTATCGAGAGCACCGGCAAAGCGTTCCGCCGGAGTTTTAACGCCTACAAACACGGGCGCGGCCAAATAGTCTTCGGCAAATCGACGGTAAACATCGATCATCAGTTTGGTTTCTTCAATGGCCTCTTCGCGCGTGGCGTGCGCGGTATGGCCTTCTTGCCACAAAAACTCCATAGTGCGCAAAAACAGCCGCGTGCGCATTTCCCAACGCACTACGTTGGCCCACTGGTTGATTAAAATCGGCAGATCGCGGTACGACTGAATCCATTTTTGGTACGACGACCAAATAATGGTCTCGGAGGTCGGTCGCACGTACAATTTTTCCTCCAACACCTTGCCGCCGCCGTGGGTCACAACCGCGCATTCGGGCGCAAATCCTTCCACGTGCTCGGCTTCTCTCTGCATAAAACTTTCGGGGATAAACAGCGGGAAGTAGGCGTTTTCGTGACCGGTTTCCTTGAACATGCGGTCTAGCTGCGCCTGAATATTTTCCCACAACGCGTATCCCGTGGGTTTAATTACCATACAGCCGCGCACAGCAGAGTGCTCGGCCAAATCTGCGGCTGCAATGACATCCAAATACCAGCGAGAATAATCGTCCGATCGTTTTGTAATCCCTTTT
>CAYPZM010000292.1:0-6821 GCA_964414825.1 uncultured Cytophagia bacterium
GTGCCATGAACTTGATCCGCATCGTGGCCAAGGTATTCCACAATATCAATTTCGCCACTAGCAGCCCAGCCGCCATACACATTGTCCGTTGGCAACATCCAAATGGCCGGCCATATGCCCTGGCCAATCGGCATTTTGGCGCGAATTTCAAATTTGCCGTAGGTCCAGTCGCCTTTATTTTTCGTTCGAATGCGCGCCGACGTGTATTCGTGTTCCTCATATTTTTCCTTTTTCGCCGTTATAATCAGATTGCCATTCTTTAACTCGATGTTTTCTTTGCGATAATATTGTCGCTCGTTGTTGCCCCAGCCCGAAGGCAGGCCAAACTCGGTGCCATCGCCGAGTTGTATGTCCCATTTTGTGCTATCCAGATTGGCACCATCAAATTCGTCCGACCAAACCAGTTGCCAATTTTGCGAAAATAAATGTACGGAAAACAGCATCACCAAACAGATTGCGTAAAGAAAAAGAGAAATCCGCATTTATTCAGTTCCTTTGCTATATTAAACAAGTGCGGTAAAGTAAGAAACGAGAATCATCTTGTCAAACATTTTAGTTCACCATTTGATTGAGCAGCACAATCTCGGAGAAAAGCTTTTTGTTGACATGAATTCAGAAAATTCCTATACTACTGCATAGAGGTGGCCAAGATGAGGTTTTAACGAATACGGTTCAGACGATTTTTCACCTCTACCCCGGGAGGCAGTCCTCATGGAACACCAGCTTGACCAACGACTTGACCCTGCTGCAAGTCAAATTGAAACCTTACAAGCAAAACTGCGATGTCTTGAAGCGATTCAGCGCAAAACAGAGTACAGGCTTGACGAGGCGCAAAAACTGGCCAAAATCGGCTTTTGGGAACTCGATCTCATTGAAGACGAACTGTTTTGGTCGGAAGAGATTTACCGTATTTTTAACATTCAACCGGACAAGTTTAGCTCCACCTATGAAGCCTTTTTGGAATTTGTGCATCCCGAGGACCGCAATAGTGTAAATGAAGCATTTATCAATTCGCTTAGAAATCAGCAACCGTTTGATATTGTTCATCGCCTGCTTTTTAAAGATGGAACGGTAAAGTATGTTCATGAACATTGCCGAACCTTGTTTAGCGATCAGGGCATCCCGGTGCGTGCGCTGGGCACGGTGCAGGATATTTCCGAGCTGAAAGCCATGGAGCAGCACCTCCAGCAATCTCACAAGCTCGAGTCGGTAGGACGACTGGCTGCGGGTGTTGCGCATGAAATCAACAATATTTTAACCGGCATTTTGGGTTATTGTGAATTGGCCATGATTCAACATCAAGATGATGCCAATTTAAATGAATGTTTAACGCAAATATTTCATGCCGGCGAGCAAGCTGCCAATGTGGTTCAACAGCTTTTAACATTTGGTCGCAAAAAGGTCTCTCATCCCAAGTTGTTTGATCTTCATAAAGCAGTCGCCCAGTTAAAACAACTCTTACAAAAGATGATTGGCGAAGACATTCACATCCAAACGCTTCTGCAAGCCCAGGAAAGTACGATTCTTGCCGATCAAAGCCTTGTGGAGCAGGCGATCGTGAATCTGGTAATTAATGCGCGCGACGCAATGCCACATGGCGGAAAGATTATCCTGCGTACAAAAAATGAGATGGTGCAGGGCCCTGAACCTTTGATGCTGCAAAAAATCATTCTTTCTGTGGAAGATGAAGGCGTCGGCATTCCGCCTGGTGAGTTGCAATCCATTTTCCAACCGTTCTATACTACAAAGGCAAGTGGCAAAGGCACCGGACTGGGATTGTCGATTGTCAAAGACATTCTGGAACAACACAATGCAAGCATTGATGTTTCAAGTACGGTGAACAAAGGCACAACGTTTTATTTGTCGTTCGACACCAAATCCGAGCAGCCTTCGGAAGCTTCTATGGACCTGTATGAAGAATATCCGCGCGGCAAGGAACACATTCTGGTTGTCGATGATGACGCAACAGTGCGCAGTTTTACCGAGTTTGTGTTGCAGAGTTATGGATACTCCTGTACCGTAGCGGCAAATGGCAATGAAGCCATTAAAAAAGTGGAAAAACATCTTGATAACATCGACTTGATTTTGTCGGATGTCATATTGCCTGGCATGAATGGCCGAGAAATGGCTAAAATTTTAAAGCAACACAATCCCAAGTTAGCGCTGCTGCTCATGTCGAGTTACCCCACCGATGTGATCGAAGGCGCGGGGGTTAACGAATTGGAACACGATCTTATTCACAAACCGCTCAAGCCCAGTATTCTCCTAAAGCGGCTGAGACGGGCCTTGGATTCAGCAGCATAGAAAAAAAGCCCCGGTTGTTTAACCGGGGCCTATGTTTAAGCCACTTTTTCTTTGTAAATCGTTTTTTTCGTATAGTGTGTGTGCAGCAGCTCGTGCGCCTTGTGCCCGTTCGGCTCGCCAAGAAATTCTTCATACAGTTTCAACACTGCCGGATTTTCATGCGATTTTCGAATTGTGTTAGAACGGTCAGCGGCAAAGATAGCTTCGACCCGTTTTTTGCGGATGTCTTCGCTGGTTGGGATGGGTTGTCCGCCACCACCGATACAACCGCCGGGACACGCCATGATTTCCACAAAGTGGTAATCTGCCTCGCCGGAAACGATCTTTTCCATGAGCGTGCGCGCATTGGCCAAACCATTGGCCACGGCAGCTTTTACCTTGGTACCGTTTAGATCAATTTCAGCTTCGCGAATGCCTTCCATACCACGAACCTGCTTGATTTCCACGTCTTCCAACGTTTGCTCGGTGACAATTTCGTACACTGTACGCAGCGCGGCTTCCATAACGCCGCCGGTGTTGCCAAAGATCACCGCCGCACCAGTGGAAATGCCGAGCGGCTCATCATATTCGCCAGATTCCAATTCCGGCAAATTGATTCCGACTTGCTTCATCATTTTGCCGAGCTCGCGTGTGGTGAGAACCGCGTCCACGTCCTGGAATCCGCTGTCGCTCATTTCCAGGCGCTGGCATTCGTATTTTTTGGCGGTACACGGCATGATTGAAACCGAGTAAATGTCCTTGGGATCAATGCCGAATTTTTCCGCATAGTACGTTTTCGCCAAAGCGCCAAACATTTGCTGCGGCGATTTACATGACGACACATGCGGCAGCAATTGCGGATAAAAATGCTCGATAAAGTTGATCCAGCCCGGCGAGCAACTGGTCAATAATGGCAGCGTACCGCCATTTTTAATGCGACCCAGCAGCTCGGTGCCTTCTTCCATAATGGTCAAGTCCGCGGTAAAATCGGTGTCGAATACTTTGTCGAAACCGAGCATGCGCAGACCGGTCACCATTTTGTCGGTGACCAACGAGCCAGCCGGCATGCCAAACTCTTCTCCGATGGCAGCGCGAACGGCCGGAGCGGTTTGTACAACAACGTGTTTCGTTGGGTCATCCAATGCCTGCCAGATGCGCGAGATGTGATCTTGCTCGTACAAGGCGCCAACCGGGCAACGGTTGATACATTGGCCGCACGACACACAAGCGATGTCATCCAAGCCTTTGTTGAACGGGGTGTCGACCCACACGTCATAACCGCGGCCTTCCAAACCGATGGCGCTGACGCTTTGCACCAGCTCGCACGTTTGGATGCAACGACGGCACAAAATGCATTTGGACGGATCGCGCACCAACACGGCACTGGAATTGTCAATGCCCCCCGGACGTGAATGATAGTCAAAGCGCACATCGCGAATGCCCATTTGATCGGCAACTTCTTGCAATTCACAGCTACCGTTGCGCACACATTCCGTGCATAGCATGGGATGGCGCGATAAAATCAGTTCCAGCGCCATTTTGCGCGATTTACGCACCATTTCGGATTTTGTATTAATTTTCATCCCGTCCTGGCATTTCCAGGAGCAGGATGTTCGTAGTAATCGATCTCCTTCAATTTCCACAACGCACAACCGGCATGCCGAAACCGGTGGCAGGTCCGGATGATAACATAGTCGTGGAACTTTAATTTTTGCATGTTCTGCAGCTTCCAGCACGGTTGTTCCCTTGGGAACCGTTACCTGGATGCCGTCAATGGTTACCGTTACGTTATCCACGAGAAACCTCCATATATCGCAAAACGTTTTTCCTTGTTTAAGGCTGAGGCTAAAGCTAGGGAATTCCGTACCCTCACCTCAGATGTCTTGAATTTATACATCAGCCTAAGTCTTAGCTACAGGAGCGCTCGAACCGCTCTCTTTAGCCTTAACCTGAGCCCTAAGTCACTTTTCGATAATTCAGTTCAAAACTCATGCAGCCTGAGCCGCTTGAGTGGTTTCAATCTTTTTCACAAAATCATCGCGGAAATATTTTAGACAGCCCAAAATTGGGATCGGCGCTGCCTGTCCCAGTCCGCAAAACGCACCTTTCATCATGGTTTCGGCGAGCTCTTGCATCAAGTCGAGGTCTTCGACTTTGCCTTTGCCATCATTGATGCGCTCCAGCAGCTCGAGTAAACGGCCGTTGCCTTCACGACACATGGTGCATTTGCCACAGGATTCGTGATCGAAGAATTCGACAAAGTTGGCAACGAGATCCACAACATCTTGAGTGTCATCCACCACCAGCAATGCACCGGATCCGAGACCCGCGCCGATTTCGCGTAGCGTTTCCACAGTCATCGGCAAGTCGAGGTGTTCTTCCGTCAAAATTCCACCGGTCGTACCGCCCATTTGCGCCAGCTTGAAGCCTTTGCCCTTGGGAATGCCATGACCAATGTCGTAAATGATTTCGCGCAGTGTAATGCCCATGGGCACTTCAATTAGGCCTGGATTGTTGATGTTGCCCACCATGGTGAACACTTTGGTACCCGGGCTTTTTTCAGTACCAACGGAGCGAAACCAATCCGCGCCTTGGAGAATAATTTGCGGCACATTAGCCAACGTTTCGACATTATTGACGATCGTCGGCTGACCCCACAATCCTTCGGACGGCGGAAATGGCGGTTTATCGCGCGGTTCGCCGCGTTTGCCTTCGATGGATTCGATAAGAGCGGTTTCTTCGCCACAAATATAAGCGCCGGCGCCTTCACGAACTTGGAGGTCAAAGCTAAAATCCGTGCCAAACAGGTTTTCGCCCAACAAGCCGTTTTCGCGAGCCTGAGAAATCGCACGATTCAAGCGGTCGATGGACATTTTGTATTCGCCGCGAATATAGACGTAACCTGTGGATGCACCGACGGCATATCCGGCAAGAGCCATGGCTTCGATAATCGAATGCGGATCGCCCTCTAAAATAAGGCGGTCTTTGAATGTTCCCGGTTCGCCTTCGTCCGCATTACAGACAATATATTTTTCCGGCTTGTCTTCGGCAGCGGCAAAGCTCCACTTTAGGCCGGTGGGGAAAAATGCACCGCCGCGTCCTTGCATTCCGGATTTTTTCACTTCTTCAATGACTTGTTCAGGAGTCATCTCAGTAAGCGCTTTGCCCAATGCTTCATAACCGTCCCGGGCAATGTATTCGTCAATGCTTTCCGGATCGATCACACCGGCATTTTTCAGCACCACGCGCACCTGTTTGCCAAATCTTGGGATTTCCCCGGTTTCTTTTGCTTTTTCGGGGGTTGGAATGTCAGTGTAGCGCAGTCGCTCAACCGGTCGACCTTTGATAAAGTGCTCGGAAATGATTTCCGACACATCTTCCACTTTAACGCCAGCGTAATAGACGCCATCTGGAAACGTAACCAGAACAACGCCCTTGTTGTAGATGCCGAGACTTCCGGTTTCAACCACTTTAACTTCATTACTCAGCGATGCCATTTCCAATTCGCGATTTAGCGCATCGCGAACCGAACGGGCACCTTGCGCAATGGTATGCGCATCCATGGCAATTAGAACGTGATTTCTATACATTCGACACCCCCTTTAGTTTGTAGTCTTTTAGAATGGCAACAGCTTTTTCGGGAGTGAGATTACCATACACGTCGTCATTAATCATCATAACGGGCGCCACGGCACAAAGTCCCAGACAACTGGTAAATTCCAAAGTGAATGTGCCATCTTCCGTAGTCCCGTTCATGTCCAAATTGAGGTATTCTTTGATTTTATCGAGAACCTCTTTGGAACCATTGACATGACACGGCGCATTATTGCAGCAACGTACAATATATTTGCCTTTGGGTTTGGTTGTAAACAGGCTGTAAAACGTTGCTACGCCATAAATTTCGCTTAGCGGAATTTTGGTCTGCTTGGCAACTTGGGTCAGCACCGTATCGGATAAATATCCGTACTCCTTTTGCACATCTTTGAGGATATAGATGAGTGGAGTTTTAACGTCCGCATAACTTTGGACGATCTCATCTACTCGAGATAGATCTTGCATCAGTTCCTCCTGTTAATCATGACTTCTCGAAAGTGGTTATTATTTAAAGACATAGTCAGAAACCACGCGGTCGTTTCCGACATGCTCGGTAATAATTCGACGGGCAATTTCCGGCGTAACTTTACCGTAGGTGATGGTTGTATTGTTGGCGCCAGTGACCTGCACCATGGGCTCTTGATCGCAATAGCCGATACAGCCGGTTTGCGACACTGTGGCCTCTTCGATGTTGCGTTTGTTCATCTCGTCTAGAATGGCACTCATGACGTTTCGAGCGCCGGCCGCAATCCCGCATGTACCCATAGCAACCGAAATGCGGTACTTTGCCGATTGCTCCCTCGCGGCCATCTCTTTTTTTGCCTTTTCTTTGATGGCCCGGAGATCCGCCAATGTTTTCACGATGTTTCTCCTCTGTTTTGGTGAATGGTTAGCTTGTGGTTCTTGTGTTTATTAAACTTGTTTTCTTCTTTTTTGTTCTTCCA
>CAYPZM010000293.1:0-6821 GCA_964414825.1 uncultured Cytophagia bacterium
CGAGGCATCGCGGTCGGCAAGTTCACGCACCAGATTGATGTAACGTAGACGTTGACTGCGGGCGGTGATTTTGTTGCCGCCCTTGTCGATGCGCGGGCCGCTTTGCGGGTCCTGCGCCAGGCCGTAATCGTTGATCAGATATTTGGCGTCCGGGTCTTCGTCGCGGACCCAGCCGAGCACCTTTTGCACGTAATCGGCAATATCGGAAATCGGCTCGATGTGCGGCCAGTGTCGGTTCGGCAGATTTTTCGGCGCCGGTTCCCACATGGATTCGTTCACCGCATCGTACATTTTGACGCGGCCGCGAAATCGCGCCACAATATCCCGCACGCGGATTTCGGCAAATTTCATCTGGGTTTCCAGATCGTAGCGATTGAGCCACTGTGGCCAGCATTTGGGAATCGACCAGAACAACGGATGGCCCTTGGCCATCAGCCCCTGGGAATTGGCCCAATCGACGCAGTAGCGAAAACCGTCCAGTTTTTGCCGGCCCTGGATGTCCTCGGTTTTCGAGCCATCGTTGCGCGGGCGTTCGGTCCAGTAGCACAGGGCGTTGGCGGCGTTGAGGACGTTTTTAAAACGATGCCGCCAGTAAAATCCCCGGTCGGTATTGTGTTCGTTAAAGCGGTACAACCGGTCGAGCTGCCATAGATTGTCACCAAACGGAAAGACGTTTTTTTGCTGTTCGATCGAAATGGTTTGGTTGCGCACCGGCTCGCCGTGGTGGTCCACCAGGCGAATTTCCACATCCGCTTGCCGGATTTTTTTTATGGAATCACGGGCGCCGCGCACCACGTGACTGTCGCGTTGCGGATCATAGCCGCGGGCGCCGTCGTCCATGGCGCGCCATTCTTCACCCTCGATGGTTTTTTGACCACGGAGGGCGCGGGCCAGTCCCCAGCTCGCGCCGAGAGCGAATGTGGATGTTTGCATGAAATTACGGCGGGAATAGGGTTGCATGGCGTCCTCCTTAAAATTCGGGTAAAAATTGCACGGCGTCCAAAATGACATGGCCATCCGTGTTTTTATTGGTGATGAATACGGTTGCCGGTTCATCCGCGTTGAACCGAAACGTGCCCAGCGATTCGAACAGATTATTAATGTCGGGTGATTGGCTCTGATCAACCATGATTGTGGTGCTGCCGTCTGCATGGTCGATTTGCACCGGCACGTTGATGGCGCGGTTGGGATCGGCCGTATAGGCCAGGCGCACCTCGTATTTGCCGGATTTGGGCAGGAGCGCCGAAAATGTTGCCCAGCGACTGCCTTTGCCGCCGTTTTGGTCGTGCAGATAATTGCCGTTCACATAGGGCGTTTTGGCGTGCAAAGCCCGCCAACTGCCGCGAACATGGGCATCTGCATCATCAATGACAATGCCGTCCAACTCTTCCGCGTTTACGTCCGGGTGCGGAAGATCACCGGGCGGCAAATCCAAGACTTGCTTGTCTTGCAATAACTGTTCACGCAATTCAGAATAGTCAACCTGCTGCACGGCGCTATTATTGTCGATCGCCATGGCGGCGGCTGTGGCCGCGGATTGACCGAGAATCATAAACACCGGTTCCATACGGATCGATCCATAAGCGATGTGCGATGCGGACAGGCACACCGGCGCCAGCAGATTTTTCACCTCGTCGGTTTTGGGAGTGATTGCCCTATAACTAATAAGATAGGCGCCGCGCGGCGACACCTCGATGTTGCCTTCGTTGCGAACATGGCCTTCACTGGTGATGTAGCGCTGGCAATTGTGCGAGTCCATGTTGTAGGAACCGAGGCCAATGGGATCCTCAACAATCCGCTTGCGCTTGCAGTCGTGTTCAGTCACCACGTACTCGCCCAGCAGGCGTCGCGCTTCGCGGATGTACAATTGATGCGGCCAGTTGGAGTTATCGACAAATTCATCCCTGGCCAGCCCCCATTTTGAAATTTCATCGCGGATTTGTTGCGGCACCCGGGGATGATTGGCCAACGTCCACATCAGCCCTTTTTGATAGCGCTCGTGGGCCGCAATAATGCTGTCGCGGGTGGCGTAATCCGCTTCGGGATAGTCATAATTTTTGCCAATGTAATCGGTGGAAAATCCGGTGCGGTTGTTGGTGTCGGTTTTCCGATTCGGCATCATGCCGGGCAGCCAGGGGAGGGAATTTTCACCCGCTTCAAAATTGCGGAATAGCAGCTCATATTCCACCTCGTCATAGTCATCCGGCTTGGGATAAGGCAGACGGTTTTCCGGCACATCGGTGAGGCACATGCGAAAGCAGTAGGCCTGAACGCGGTGGTCACCCTCGCCGTCGTCGCCCGGATCGCCGGGGTGCACATTCGGCAAAATGCCGCTGGACGGATCGCCGGGGATGATGTACGGATCAACGCCGGGGTATAGTTGATGATTGGTGGAGAGCCGCTTTTGCACGCCGTTCAAGGTTTCACCGTATTTGGCATTGGATTCCCGTCCGACCGTGTACGACACGCCGGCCTTGGCCATCAAATCGCCTTCATACGCGGCATCGATAAACATGCGGCCGTGAAAGGTTTTGCCGCTTTCCATGGTGATGGATTGAATGCGGCCGTCTTGCACACTGACGCCATCTTGCAAATCCAGGCGTTCATTTTTCACCACCACAACATCCGTCTCGGCCAACATCTGCTCGTAAATTAATTCCGCCACGTGCGGCTCAAATCCCCAAATGGCGTCGGCATCGGCCTGATAACCGGAATACTCGTCCTTTGTCTCGTAAGTCCAGTGTTCCGGATCGTCGTAATACTGTTTCAGCCGCTGGTAAAACTCGCGCGACATGCCGCCGATGACGGTTTTGTTGCCGGTGTCGGTTCGGCCCAAACCGCCGCTTGTAAGGCCGCCGAGATGATCGCCCGGCTCGATCAGCACCGCGGATTTTCCGAGGCGGTCCGCCTGCACAGCCGCAATGATGCCGGCGGATGTGCCGCCATAGATCACCAGATCGTATTGGGTTGTTCCGCTGCAAGAAAGAAACAGAACACTGAAAAGCACAAGAATGATTATTTTTTTCATTGATATCCTTTCAAATTAACGCAAAGCCATGTCCGGTAACCCCGGGGCTGCCGTTATCGCAACAATAACATACGAGTTTTTTTGATTAAACCATTCGACTGCGCCCGGCAAAAATACACGCCGGACGCGGCATCTGTGCCCGCATCGGTTTGACCGTTCCAATGAAATTGATGCTCACCAGCCGCGGCCTGACCGCTATACATGCGCCGCACGACCTGTCCCTGCATGTTGATGATTTGCACATTGAGATCGGCTCGTTGCTGCAGCGTGCAAACGATGGTGGTTTCCGGATTGAACGGGTTTGGATAATTGCGGACGGTTAAAAATTCATCCGGCAGCGCCGGCTGCGAACCAACCCGCGTGGTATTGGCATAACTGACGCTGTCTTCATGCAGTGTTACCCGCCAGTCGTTAATATCGATGCTGGCGGTGCCCGGCCATTCGCCCGTCAGTTTCGGCTGTGGATGTTCCTGGCCATCCGTGGCAACCGTGAGCACCACCAGATAATCGCCGTTGTCGCTGCCGAAATGCAAATAGTTGTTCTGGTTGTATTCGGTGTCGTGGTACCAGTAACTGCTGCCGCGAATGCGGGCGCCGCTGGTCATATAATTTTCGCCTTTTTGATATAAAATCCACCCCTTCATGCTGCTGCCGTTTTCGCCCTCGATTATAAAGGTATTGGCGTCGGCATCAAAAGTGATGGCCTGGGAAACCAGGGTGCAGATTTGCCAATAGGTCCCGGTGGACGATTCATCGCCAATGACATACACCGCTTCGCAGCCAATGTCGTTCGAATAACTGCTGACGAACCAGCGCTTGTGCCCCATGACACCGACGTTGTTTTGGCGGATTTCCGAAATGACATGCCCGGAGCCGTCCGGCGCCAGGAATGGTTCGCCGACCACCCGGCCGGAGGTGTTATAGGTGTCGAGCTCGGCGGATTCCGGATCGCGGGGATACAGGGTGTTCATCGAACTCCAGTACGCATCATGTCCGTTTATTTTCGGACCGTAACGTCCGCCGCCGACCGCCCAGGGCGTGTCATAACCGAAAACGCGAAACGACAACGCATCCGGACCGCTGTGGCCCTTGTTGCCGCGGCGTTTGATGTAAAGCTGCGCCACCAGGTCGGTGGAATCCTTGTACTGATTGCGGTAGGTGTAATAGCCGTTGCCGCCGTTGTCGACAAAACCGTCCAGCCACAGGTCGATGCTCATCGGATCCTTTTCGGCGATATCAGCGGGATAAAACAGATAGCTGTAAATTGCGCCGTTGCGCGAGTCGTCAAAACTTTCGTCGCCCTGCAAACCGACGAGGCGGTTGTACCAATATTTTAGTCCCGGCGCCAATTCATCCGGGCTTTGCCAGAACGCCAGACCGAGGGTGCCTTCGCCGTTCAGATGCGGATTGTCATCACCCCAGTCCGGGTGCAGACCGTATTTGCCGTTTGAACGCAGGACACGGCAGCCGTTGGCGTAAACCGTCCACGGCATCCAGGCGGCGCCGACCATGGTGTCGCGGATGTCCAGACGTGGGTTGTTACGCTGCATGGCAACGCCGAAGGGGCCGATGAAATTGCCGTACGGATATGTGGTGTAACCGAGTCCTTCGATGTTCCAGCCGCGGCTTTCCGGGTCGTCGCCGACGTTTTCGCGGTAATAGGTCACAACCTTATCCCAGCATGTGGAGAGATTGGCTGCATCATAGTCTGCATCCGTGGCCAAATAACCGAGCCCGGCCGAGGAGAACCGGTTCCCCTGCCAGTTGCTGGCGGGATTTTTATTCTGAGATCTGCCGCCGTGGTTGACAATCACATCAGCATTCTCGACGAGTTTTTGCGCTACCCAGTCGCGGTAATCCTCCGGCCAGGCATCGTAACACAAATCATAGGATATGGCAACGCCCTTTTCGTACATGTACAGCGCCAGGCCTTTGACGCCGCTGTCCGCCCATTCGCCGTTATTGATAATGGCGGTGACGTGTTCGCGGGATTTCGCGGCCCAGGTGGTGTCGCCGGTCAGAATATACATAAATCCGCTGTTGACGGCGCGGTAACTATGCTGATACCATTCGCTGCCTTCGGTTTCATTTTTCGCCTGATATTCAATGTTGGCGGCGATCTCGTCGAACGGGGATTGGTCGAGTTTTTCCCGAAGAGCCTGGATATCTTCCGGACCGAAAAACAGTCTCGGATGAGTTTGAGAGAACAACAGTGTGGAAAGTAACATCAATAATAGAAAAATACGGTTCATGGTTATACCTCGTGGTTATCGGAGCAAGATGAGCCGATGATTGGCATGCAACGCATCGGACGATATTTTAATAAAATACAAGCCGCTGGCGGCAGGATGGCCAGATGCATCCGCGCCGTCCCAGAAAATCTGGTGCCTTTCGGGTGAAAATTGTGTTTTAGGCCAGGAACGCACTCGACGGCCGCGGATATCAAACAATTCGATTTTCAGGTTTTGGGAGGAGGAAATCTCGAATTGAATTGTGGTGCCGCTGTTGAACGGATTGGGGAAATTTTCAATCAGAATAAAACCCGCTGGATGCGATGCCGATAATTCATCCTCAACCGATGCCGGCATCCGCGGCCCCAGTTGGTTGTAAAGATTGAGCGAGTAGAGAAAATAAAAATCACCCCAAATCAACGATACATCCTGCGTTGTGCTTTTCAAAATGACGGCTTTGCCGTCAGCCATTCACACAGTGAATGGACTCTATAATTAAATTATTCAAGCTCTGTATCCACATCCAGGACGACGACATAGATATCTTTATCCGAGGGCTGCACCGGCAGATTGACGACGATGCCGTTGTGATCCGCCAGACATTGCACGGTTTGGCCGGTTTCCAGAACCCGGGCGGATTCCGGCAGATGCCGCAGACCGTGAACCGGCAGCATGCCGTCCTCCGGCCATTTGAAAATATGCAGATACAAGCGGGATTTGCCGTCCGGGAGCGGCCGATAGGTGATCTGGCCCCAGTCGTGTTCCGGCAACGGACTGTGCGTTGTACCATAAACCGCATCACCATTGACGGCCAGCCAGGCGCCGATTTGCCGCAGTCGTTTGATGGAAGCAAGTGGAAATGAACCATCGCCTTTGGGGCCGACGTTGAGCTGGTAATTGCCGCCGCGCGAGGCGTTGGTGATCAGATAGCGCAGCATTTCAAAATGCGGCTTCCAGGCATGGTCCAGGCGGTGGTAGCCCCAGGAGCGGTTCATGGTGCCGGAGGTTTCCCACGGCCGCTCGATGGTGCGGTTCGGAAAACTATTGTCGCCCATGGACAGAAAATCGACCCGTTCATCACCTTTGCTGTGGCCCCAGGTGGTGCCGATGCGACTGTTGATCAAACAATTGGGGTCGAGGTCGCGAACCAGATTGATCAATTCGTCCAGCCGCGCCTCGTTGATGTACAGCGCATCGGTCCAGGTGTCGAACCACAAAAACGCCGGATTGTAATTTTGGATCAATTCGCGCACCTGCGGCAGACATTTTTCCTGCCAATAGTCTTCAAACTCCTCCTCGCTGGGCTGTTGCAGCAGCGGCAGATCACTGTACTCCGGCCACGGCGGCCGCACACCGCCCGGGTGATGCCAGTCCTGCCAGTGCGAATAATAGAATCCCAGACGGATGCCGTGCTTGTCGCAGGCCCGGCGCAGCTCGCCCAAAATATCCCGGCCAAACGGCGTCGCATCCACCACGTTGTAATCCGAGACCTCACTCGGCCACAGGGCAAAGCCGTCGTGGTGCTTGGCGGTGATGAGCATGTATTTCATGCCGGCGTTTTT
>CAYPZM010000294.1:0-6818 GCA_964414825.1 uncultured Cytophagia bacterium
CACCTTGAAGGTGTACTGCAAATGTTTACAAAAACAATTTCTTGATCAACGTCTTCATCCACGGTTTAAAGGAATCTTTCATCTTGTTTAACGCGGCGCGTTGAAAAATTTCCGCTTCGGTCGGGTAGGAATAGATAATCGATGCAAAGGCGCCGACCTTTAATTTTTTCGCAATCACCAATGAGGCCACCGGGATCATGTCGCCGGCTTTGTTGCCGACCAGGGTGGCGCCGATAACGCGGCCTTTTTTGTCGAGAACGAGTTTGAGGAATCCCTGTTTATCGGATTCAGCCTTGGCGCGGTCATTGTCGGCGAGGTCGAGAAAAAGCTGTTCGCCAAAGAGACCGTCGGTTTTGGCCTGCGCTTCGGTATAGCCAATGTGCGCGACTTCGGGTTTGGTGTAGGTCGTCCACGGCACCTGCGAATAGACGGCTTTTTGCGGAATTTTTAAAATGGCATTGGGAATGACCTTGCCGCCCTGATACCCGGCCATGTGAGTAAAGAGATAAGGGCCGGTGACATCGCCAGCGGCAAAAATATTTTTCACATGGGTCTGCATGCGGGCGTTGGTGCGTATATAGCCGCGGTCGTCCATGTCGATGCCGAGCTGTTCCAGGCCAAAGCCGCGCGAGTTGGGCGTTCGGCCGGCGGCCACGAGCAGCATGTCGCCGGTGATGTCGGATTGTTCACCGTAGCGTTCCAGCGTCAAGGTGATTACATCCGCTTCCTGGCGCGCGCCGACCACTTTTGTGGATAACTCTATGTCGATGCCGTCGTTTTGCAGAACGCGCTGCATCAGCGGCCAAACTTCCGGTTCATCCTTGCGGAAGAGCGAGTCGGCTTTTTCGATGATCGTAACATTGGCGCCGAGATGGCGGAATCCCTGTCCCAGCTCAACGCCGATAGGACCGCCGCCAAGTACGAGCAGGTGTTTCGGAATTCGTTCTTCAGCAAAAATGGTCTTGTTGGTGTGATAGTTCACCTGATCGAGTCCGGGGATGTCAGGGATATAAGGTTCCGATCCGGTGGCGATGACGAGATTTTTAGCCGTCATGGTTTTGCCATTCAGGGTGACCGTGTGCGCATCAACAACCGTAGCGTCATCGAGAAACACATCAACGTCCAGGGATTCGAAACGTTCTTTGGAGTCGTGCGGCTCAATCTCGGCAATGACGCCGGCGACGCGTTGCATGACCTTTTTTAAATCCGTGTCGCCGAGTTGAGCGGAGAGGCCAAAATCGTCGGCATTTTTGATGTCGTGCGCCAGATGCGCGGAGCGTAAAAAAGACTTGCTGGGCACGCAGCCATAATTGAGGCAGTCGCCGCCCATTTTTGCTTTTTCAATCAGCGCCACTTTGGCGCCCATAGTGGATGACCCGGCAGCGACGGTCAATCCCGCGCTGCCGGCGCCCAAAACGAAAAGGTGATAATCGTATTTCATTGTCCTGCTTTCATTTGTTGTTCAGGTTCCAGTTATAGGGCAAATATTTGATTTTGTATCCTGAAACATCCGCGCCGCTGTGGCGCGACAAAAAATTCAGGATGCCCTCTTCGTTGTCAAAATCTTCTTTGAACCATTTAAAAATCGACGAGATATGTACAACCTGTTTGTCGCGGTCAAGCGCCAAACCTTTCACTTCATTGTGCAAAAATTTGCGAGTTTGCTCATCGAGCTGGGCATCGAGTTGTTCGGCCGTATAACTTTCCCGGCGCAGATCGGGACAGGAGACCGAGGCGCAGACAATGGCAAAATGAATTCGCGCATCGCCCATGGGCCGAAGAATCTCGTGCTCGATGTGACCCAGCGAGTAGGTTGTGCCGTTGATGGTGATGGCGTCCTTGTCCCATACCGGGGAAAACAGCGAGCCGATATCGCGAATGCTTTCGACTGGCTGGTTGTCGAGGATCATTTTAATCGCCGCGATGTTGTAGACATTGATCCAGAAGGCCATTTTTTCATTGTTTCCAACAAGTTGTTCCGGATCAGTTTGCTCGATGCTCTGCACCACCTGGCGAAACTCGGCATTGTTTTTAAGATTGTCATAATCCACCAGGTTGAGAGCCACACCGTCTATTGAACCGGGTGATACGTTATTTTGTAATAGTGCAGACCAGGTTTCGTCCAGAGACGACAACGCCGGCAAAATATTGGCGTTTAGAAATGTTAAAAGCAGAGATGCATAGATGATTTTAAGCAATGGTCGCTCCTTGACACGATGAGCCGGATCCCGCTGTACAGCCATAACAATGGTTGTTGACGACGATTCGGCGGTTTGTCAGTTGGTTTTTATCAAAATTATTTATGGTGTTTGCCTCAACGCCGACCGGCAGGTTGAGCATTTGATTAAAATCGCAATCGTAGAGTGTACCGTCCCAGCCAACCGAGATGGTGTTGCGGCACATGAGATTTTCGACCGTGGCCGGATTAAAGGCGTAATAAAGATCGGTCATATAATCGTCGAGCATATCGCGCTGCTGCAAAAAGTGCAAAAAGCGGCTGACCGGCATATTGGCAATGACATAGAGATTGTTAAATTCGATGCCAAAGTCATCGGCAAGATGTTTTTTATACATCTGTTCGATAGACTGCTGCGGCCCGGGCAAATAAGCGCCAACGGGATTGTGCACCAGATCGAGCTGCAGCTCAGAACCTTCTTTGCCATAACCGAGCGAATTGAGCAGTTGCAGCGCTTTAATACTTTTTTCAAAGACCTGTTTGCCGCGCTGTTTGTTGGTGCGCTGCTCGGTCACGTCCGGAAGTGAGGAAACGATATTGACTTTATATTTGACGAACGCATCGAGCAGCGGCCGATAGCGGTTCATAATCAACAACGTCAGATTGGAGCGCACGATGATGCGATCAACGCTGCCGGCGATTTCCGAGATGAACCAGCCGAGATCGGGCAGCAGTTCGGGCGCGCCGCCAGTCAGATCAACGGTCGGAAATCGATGCTTTTTGATGACATCGATGCACGCCTGCAGCGTCTCTTTGCTCATCACCTCTTTGCGTAACGGGCCGGCGTTTACATGGCAGTGTTTGCACTCGAGGTTGCACAAATAACCGACATTCATTTGAAATATTTCAATATCTCTGGCGCGCAAACCCGAGTCGAGTCTCTTTTTCATCTGCTGATGAAACGAAGCGATGTTCAAGGTATTGAGCGTTTTTATTTGTTCAGATGCATCCATATTACATTTCCTTTTGTTTGACAATTCGACGAACCTGAGCAGCATGCGCCAGCGTGATTCCCGCTTGCATGGCGGCGCCAACGTGAATGGCTTCCAACATCTCATCTTCGGTAATACCGATCGATAGACACGTATTGGTGTAGGCATCCATGCAATACGGACATTTTTCCACGGTGGCCACGGCCAGCGCGATGAGCGCTTTTTCGCGTTTGGAGAGCAAGCCTTCTTCCGTAGAAATACCATAATACTCGAAAAATTTATCGCCCTGTGGTTTTGCGACCTCGTTCACGTGCGAGAACGCGGCCAAATCTTTTTTTTCAAAATAGAATTGTGACATGTAACCTCCTAAAAAATGTGATGGTTGATGATATATTGGTTACTTTTAAATGATTTATCCGCCGTTGAGTAAAAAAGTTTTAGATCGTTGTCATCATCGATATCGAGCATTTCCGGCAGCAGATGGACATATTTATTTTCTGATGCCAGGGCGTTTTGGGTTTGTGACAAGACACGATTTGTGCTCCAGTCAATATCTTGAAATGCGCTGGATAAAATACGGTTTCGGAAGCCGATCAAATAGTAGCCGCCGTCCGTGCTGGGGCCGATGGCGGCATCATATTCATCGAGGGCGTCAAAGGCCTGGTTAAGGATGTGGAGCGGCAAATGCGGCGAATCGCTGCCGATGAGCAGCAGTTTTTGATACGCGCGAAAGCCAAATTGAAAAGCATTGACCATGCGTTCGCCCAGGTTTGAGCCGCGCTGGGCACAGAACGAAGCAGCGAACGGAAAACGGCGTTGCGCCCACGCTTTGGCCGTTGTTGTATCCGGTGAATAGCAGACAATCACATCATGCTCCGTGTTCGCCAGCGTCGCGGACAGGTCGTCCAGAAAACATTGGTACAATTCGACAGCATGGGTAGTGCCGATACGAGCTGCGAGGCGCGTCTTTACCTGTCCCGGCTCGGGATATTTGACAAAAAACAGGATGCCGTTATTGTTATTCATTTTTCCGATAAACCCGTTTTCCGCTTTTGTAATAGTTGACCAATTTCTCCGCCGGCACGCCGAGATAAAAGAGCGTCGACAGGAAAATATTGCGAGCGGTTGTAAACAAAAAGCCCTCGTTTTGCCATCGGCGCGGTGACGTTTCAGCCCGTTTTCTGACAAAACCGATGCAATCGCCGTGTTTTTTGATGCGCATCATGAGATCGACGTCTTCCATGATCGGGATGTCGGCATAACCGCCGAGCGTCCTAAAATAACTGGAGCGCAGAAAAATGGCCTGGTCGCCGTAGGGAATTCGCGTCAGGTGCGAGCGCCAAAAAACAAAAAGTGTCACCAGTTGAAAATAGAACCGGCGGCCAAAGGTGACGTCAAAAGCGCCTGCGGGATATTTTTCCAACGTCTTCAAAACATCCTGCAAACCGGTCGGCGGCAACTGCGTATCAGCGTGCAGAAAAAGCAACGCTGATCCGCGGGCTTGCGCCGCACCACATTTCATCTGTTTTGCCCGGCCTTTGGGTGACTGTAATTTTATCACCTCCGGTTGGGTGATGACGTTAAGAGTAGATCCTGTCGGATCGCCGTCAACAACAATGATTTCAACTGCCAAATTTGACTGTTGACGCATCAGATGGTCGAGACAGGCGTTGATGTGGGACTGTTCGTCCAGTACCGGAATTATTATTGAGATATCTATCATCGAGTTCACTCCGTCATCGAGCGCAGTGGCACGCAAAATTCTTTGCCAAAGGGTGATGAATAGGGTACAACTATTTTTGCATAAACTGCCGACGGGATGCCGATATCAGCGAGATAAAGTTCGCCGGTAAGCGCCGGCAGCAGACCGGTTTTGGGCAAGGCGAGTGTCAGAGTACGATCAGCCTGAACATATTCACCCGGATGCTCACCAGTGGTTGCATCGATGCCGGAGGGAACATCAAGTGAAAGTTTTAACGCTTTTGTTTGATTGGCCCAGCGGATCAAATTTAGTGCAGCGCTATGCGGCGCGGCCTTGAGGCTGTATCCGATAACCGCATCGAGAATGATATCCGCATTGACGGTCGTCAACTCTTTTATCGTCATTTCCTGACCTCCGGCGGCGAGAAAAACATGACGCTGCCAGGCCGTCACCTCGAAGAGATGATCCGGATTGGCAAGACAAACTCTAACATCCAGTCCGCGGTTGGCCAGGTGCCGGGCCGCACAGACGCCGCCGCCGCCGTTGCCGCCGGACCCGGCGAGCACCACAAAGGTCGCATGGCGCCATTTTTCCTGCATCATCTCCATAGCCATCAGCGCGAGGCTGCGGCCGGCGTTTTCCATCATTTGGTAAAGATTGGGGCCGGTCTCCTGCACGGCAATGCGGTCAACCTCGCGCATCTGTTCCGTGGTGACGGCGCGAATACGTAAATTGTCATTTGCATAGAAAGAGTGCATGGTCAAATTCCTGTATTTTTGTCAAACAAGGCAAATTCAAACGGCTTGATTTTAAAACCGGCGCCAGGCTGCTGCATACCAAAACGCGAGAGAGCGGCCGGCACATACTTGGCTGTCTGAAAAATCAGACGAATTCCGTTATCTGTCAAATCCGCATTCTCATTTTTCATTTGTTTCCAATTCCGCTTTGGCGGCCGCCAGAATGACGCTGCCATTGACTCGCGTTTTATAGTCGGGATTGACATACGAAAATTTGATAAAACCGTCGGTTCCAATGATAAAAGCGGCGGGAACCGGCAGGATATGGTGCGTTTGGCCGGAGGCGTCTTCGATATCCATGCCAAATCCTTTTAATCGCTGCACGTCGGCGTCGCTGACCCGATAAGCCAGGCCAAAGGCTTTTGTCGCGAGAGCTTGATCATCCGCCAAAAGCGTGTAATTGAGGTTTTGTTTTTCCAGGGTCGGCGCCAGTTTTTCAAAACGATCAATGGAAACGGCAATGATCTGATAGCCCAGCTCGAGCAATTCAGGTTCGATCTGTTGCAGCTCCGCCAGATGCAGGTTGCAGTACGGACACCAGCCGCCGCGGTAAAAAATCAACAGAGTGGGTTTTTGGGAGACCGCGGTTTTCAAGTCAATGTTTTGGCCGTCAAGTGTTTTTAGCGTGACAGAAGGTGTGTGTTCACCCACCAGGAGAGGACAAATTTTCGATGGAGAATTGGGAATTGTCTCAGAATTAATAGCCGGACGCTTGTCTTGTGCCGTTGATAATCCTGCAAAAATAGCGACGAGAATCCCCGTTAGAAAAAGCAGATTGTATTTCATATTTATTATCCTTTCTTTAAAAAAACGAATACTGATGATATAAAGCACTGTATAGGACGAACAAAACGGCGATTCCTTACGCGCTTGCTCTAATTCAATGCAAAATAATTTTTCGAACCGATATAGTGCGAACTGATTGCCGATAACAATAAAAAAAACCGGAAAGGATTCGGCGTTCTTTCAACCACAGTGAATAAAAAGCAAGAGAACCGATAACCATGAAAACGAAATGTTACCGATTCGCATCTTGACGATTTTTAACCGAACGCCAAAAATCCCGACCAGCTTTTCGTATGGCTCGCCCCAGACTTTTACATCGGATATTTTTTCGAAAGACAATACATCCGAATAGAATTTCATTGACT
>CAYPZM010000295.1:0-6804 GCA_964414825.1 uncultured Cytophagia bacterium
CCGTGTGCTGAAGAATAAAATGTTGCTTTTCGTGGATAAATGTCCGAATGCCGCCGCTGGTTTCGGTATACGCCTGAGTGAGGTCGCAAATTAGCATAAAAGGTATCGTCTTCGCATGTTTACCAAGGTTATCTGTTTTTATGATTATTTTCTGAAAAACTTGGGTGCCACAAGACGCAAAGACCGGAAGAATAATAATAATCAATCTTTGCCCTATCGAACGCTTAACGCTTCTATACACATTTTAGAGCCTGTACCGCGTTTTAGAGGTTCTAACTTTGTGTCTTGGAGTCTTGTGGCATAACATTAAAACGAGAGCTTAAAAAACATCACAAGCCGGAATAACCGGAAATTCGGCCTCTTTAAACAAAATCTCATCACCCAGCACCGTAACCTGTGTTTTTGATTTTTGCAATATCTCAAACTCAAAGGGTGTCGGTGTATCGAGCAAGCGAATTTCGCTGACCAATGAATAAAAATAGGATAACAGTGCTTTAAAAAACTTGCTCGTTTGTCCCCCACTGCGAGTTGCCAACGCCTGAATTTCGGTTTCATGAAACGTGGCGAGAACCGGCACATCCACCAATTTGCCCAGCAAGACACCCAAAATACCCATAGGTCCTAGCGTATCGACATAAATTTTATCGCAGCCGGCCATTGTAAAATCATAGGCCACTTTTAAAAATGGCGGCACGGCATAATTCGTTTCGCTCACCTTTGCAATGGGCGAATAGGTGAAGAATTCATCAATTTGAGAATCTTCAGCCGATAAGGAAAAGTATATGAGGTCATAGTCCTCGATAATTTCCTGTTGCAGAATATCATCCAGTTCATCATTACCCAAAAGCGTTGCTGTATCGGTATCCGAAAACACGGCCAGGCGCTTATCCATTTGTTGATCAACAGGAAGAAGCGCTTCCGCGGATTCACGCATCAGCGGGCGATCCGCATGTTCGGTTTTAAATGACACAAGATAGGGCACCACCAGTGGCAGCATATTTTTCAAAATGACGATATTCGACAACCTATCAAACAAGCTCCCGCCTTTGCTAGAGCCTAACAAAACAACGAGATGCTCATTTACAATGGTGTTGGCGATGTTAAAGAACTTGATGCCATTGAGATGATCGAACGGTCGCTCGCCCTTTAAAAAAGACAACAATTCCATATCTTGTTTTAAACGGCGAGAGATATGTTTGATAACTGCTTTGGATGACGATTTTTTCTTGCGTGGCGAAAAGAGCTGCTTTGACTTTTGCTGCGCGAATGCCATTCCGAGGGAAATAATGCTGTGATGCTGCGGCTCATCAAAAATATTTTCCAATAATCGCCACGCAAGCTCGTTGTGTAACACATCAAACGATGATTTTTTCGTACGCGCGTACTTGAATGCCACAGCCATGGCTCCATGCGCCACGGCCAATGGTGTGCCGCCAAATCCGGCGGTTTGACTTTTTCCCGACGTTATAAACTGCAACAATTCCTGTGCGGATGCTGCGCGCGGCGTTATCGTGTGTGGCGAAGAAATCATAATGCCGCCATGGTCATCCGAGCCGGCTATAATGGATTTTTGCCACGGTGTACTGCCGACGGGCTCCAGATTGTGCTTGTTGGCCAGACGCTCGATGGTTTCCAGAGTCAGGTTGTTGAGAATTTTCTCGAACAAATTATCCGGCACCATCTGCTTGCCACCGTTTTTAACTTCAAAAACATTAAATAGCAGCAGCATCTGTTCGATATGTTTCATACTCAACACCGGGCCCATTTTGAAATAAGGATGCGCCAGTGCGTGCACAATGTCTTGTTTGTTCAGGTAATTTACGAGATCATAAATATTAAATCGCAGCTTTTGAATCTCCTCGTGCTGCGCTTCATTTATATCATAAGCCAAAACATGCACTTTGGCTTGGTCGGGAAAAAATGCGGAAATTTCTTCACTAATAAAAAAATCGGGCATGTGCGCTATTTCTAAAGCACCACTGATTTTATCGTGATCCGTGATGGTGATAAAGTCCATGCCGCGGCTTTTGGCGATGCGATAGACGTCCATAGATTCGGTATAGCATTCGTTAATCTGGATTTGGTCCAAAAGCCAGTTCCCGGCCGTACGCGAATGATGCGTATGGACATGCAGATCGATGTGTGAACCGTATTGTATCATGTTAGTATCCAACTTGTCGTTTATGCTGCCAAAGCGGTGCTCAGCTTTTTCGCTTGAGAACGGGTGATAAATTCGTGATAACTGTCGAGCAGCCGTTTGTTGATTTTGCTCCAACTGTACTGTTGTGCTGATATGCGTGCCTGAAAGCCGAGACGACGAGCATATTCTGGTTGCGTTATTAAGCGATCGAGCTGGGCGGCAAAATCTTGAGGATTTTTCGGCCTGGCAATCAGTCCGTCTTTTTCGTGATTAATTATATCGCCCACTCCACCGGCTGCCACGCCAACCGCAGGAATGCCCGATGCAAACGCTTCCAAAATTACATTGCCAAAGGTTTCGGTTGTGGAGGGAAAACTAAACATATCCGCGCTGGCGTACCACTCTGCCAGCTCGGCGCCGTACAAAAAACCGGTAAAGTGTGCATCCGGCAATTGTACCTCGAGTTCGGGGCGCATGGGACCGTCGCCTACGATAACGATTTTAAAATCGCGGCCACGACTTTTCAGGATACGGTCGGCATCAACCAGATCATCCAAGTCTTTGTGGTTAATTAATCGGCCAACAAACAATAAAATCGGTTTGTCTTCCGCGCCAACTGAGCGGCGTAAATCGTAATTGCGCAAGGTGGGCGAAAACAAATCCAGTTCAATTCCACGTTGCCAGAGATTGACATCGCGAATGCCGCGCGCATGCAGCTCGTTTACGGCACTAGGCGATGGCGCATAGGTCATGTTGCACTTGTTATGAAACCACTGCAAATAGGCCCAGCCGGTTGGCTCCAGCCAGGTCAAACCAAAATAGGAAAAATAATCCACAAAATGAGTGTGGTAACTTGTCACCACCGGCAGATCGTGACGATGGGCATAATTCAACCCATAAACCCCCAAAAGTGTGGGAGCGCACAGGTGAATGAGGTCTGGCTTGAATTCATCGAGCTGCCGCGAAATGCCTTCAAAAAAAGGCACGCCCATGTGATAATATTTGTACAGAAAAAATGGTACGGACTTTACTTTTGTGACCTTGTCCGTCCAGGAGTAGTGGGTGTCCGGTTTAACCGGGGAAAAGAATCGAAAATCGATGTTTTCTTCTTCCAAAGTGCCAATTAATTTGACCAGAGTTTTGACCACCCCATCGGTATTGGGGGGAAGGCTTTCGGTAAAATACGCTATCTTCATAATTTTGCTCCTAAGCTGCGATGGCCATGCCAATTTTTGCGCATGTGATCCCAATCGTCATGCCCGCCAAGACGTCGCTGGGAAAATGTAGACCGTTGTAAATTCGTGAAAATCCAATTAATGCCGCTAGAATAGCCAATGGAATAAGCAGCACCGGAATAACCGTGCCAAATAAAGTGGCCATAACGAACGCAGCGCTGGTGTGACCCGACGGAAAGCTGAATTTATCCGGCGGCGGCATAAGGTAATTGATGCCCGGTACTTTTTCGAACGGACGATTGCGCTTGGTTTTGGTTTTTAGAAACTTGTAGGCCGCAACTTCCAACCCAAACGCGATGAGCCCTGCGGGAACGGTTTTTAATGCCAGGTCAAAATCAATTACAAAGAGGAAAATACCGACCAGGGCATAAAAATAGCCGTCCCCTAATCGAGACAGCCCGTGCATAATTCCATCCAAAGCCTTGCGCCCGTTGAGATTAAATATTTTAATACACAACGAGCTGTCCCACGCGTTAACGTTTTGATAAATGGCTTTAAGCATAGACATCTCCTTAAAATTCGCGTAAATTTAGCGCGCAAAAATTAGGGAGAGATGAATGGAGGGTTAAGTATTATTGAAAAGTGTGTTAAGGTGGGATTGGAACTTAATCGAAAAATGTTGGACGATTGTCGTCCAAAAGATGGTCTTGCACGTGCTGCAAATGCGTTTGATTGGTGCGATTAGGGGAGAGTTCCGGCAACTGATCAAAGCTAAAAAAGTCGACATCCAATGTTTCAAAGCTCGGTTTGGCGGATCCTCCCGTGATGTGGCACAAAAAGATCAACTTGTAAGCATGGTAGAGCTGCAGCGGGCGGCCACCGCGATTGGCGTCCATTACGGCAATTAATTTGGTCGGTTTAACTTCAAAACCGCTTTCTTCCCACACTTCACGCGCCACTGCGGCTGCCGGCGCTTCACCAACATCTACCCAACCGCCGGGCATGCACCATTTGCCATCCATGCGCTCTTTGACCAAAAGAATTTCGCCATCGCGAGTCACTGCACCGCGCACATCGACTTTTGGCGTGGCATAACCGGGTTGGGATTTAAAATCGTCGAGCAGCTCTTCCTTGTCATAGTTGGAGTAGTGATCGATAATGTCCGCCGCAATTTCGGCCAAACGTTGGTTGCGTTCGACATCATATTCATTATGGGCAAACGTTAATCCGGTTTGGCTGAGCGCCTGAATTTCCCGCGCCCATTTTAGCCATTGCGGAACATCCATAAAGTCTCCTGGGTTAGTCGTGGCATGTTGTTAAACTTGAGAACCGGGTAAGACATTCCCAAAACAAGATCAATCTGCAACCGTGAGTTAATTTCCATAAATTTTGTCGAGCACAACCGTAACCTCTTTGCCCTTATGCGCATCAACCTTTGGGGCTTGGTCTTCGAGCACCGCCTGCGTGAAATCGTCAATATGCGGTTGGTGCACATTGCGGTGCGGCGGCAAGTTTTCGGTGCGTTCGGCTTCTTTGGTCACGACTCGCAGCGTGCCTTCGTTTAGGCGTTCAACATACAAGCTGCCCTTGGTGCCGTAAATCTCCACTGTATCTTTGGGTTCAAAGGCCGAATGCACAGCCGATAAAAATCCGTGTGCTCCATTTTCAAATTCAAACAGCGCGGTGGCTGTATCTTCAACGTTCCGTTCAAAATAAAGCGTATTGACCAGGCTTTTGACCTGTTTTATGGAGCCGAGCAGGTTTAGCATGACCTCAATGCGATGACACCCAAAATCCATCATGGGGCCGCCGCCGGATTGCTCTTTTTTAATCAACCAGTCTCGCGGTTGACCGGGCAGCGGATTAAATTGCATGGAGGAGTTGATTTGCATCATAACAACTTTGCCGATCTCTTTGGAATTCAGCAGTTCTTTCATCCGATTTACCACGGGATAAAAATGCCGATAATACGCAACGCCCAGCTTGACATTATTTTCTTGCGCCGCCTGAATCATGGCATCGCATTCATCCGCGTTCATCGCCATGGGTTTTTCGCACAAAATGTGTTTTCCGGCCTTTGCTGCGGCAATAGTTTGTTCGGCATGCAAATTTACGGGCGTGGCAATATAGACGGCATCGATCTCCGAATCATCAATCAGCTCCTGCCAGTCTTTGTACCACTTGCGGGCGCCAAATTCTCGTGCAAACGATTCGGCCAACTCGTAATTTTTGCGGTTTACAGCAACAAAGTCACAATTGCTCAGATCTCGAAGTGCGGGTGCAACTCGGCTTTTCGAAATATCGCCGCATCCAATTAACCCCCATTTTAAAACGTTCATATCGACTCCTTTAAATGATTCTGGCCAATTTTTTAATGGAGCGTATTTTGTTCAAGGTCGCCAATTCTCCTTCGGCAATAAAATCTTCAACGTGTTCAAAGTCGGACCAACTGAACAGCTTGACATGTGGCTGAATGAGAATGTCTGCTTCTTTGACAAGCTCTTTGTGATAACAAAGTCCGGTGATGGCACTGTTTCTCAAGATGGTGTTGAGCGGGTTATTCGTCGATGTGTAAGGTGAGAGCTGGGAAGAGACGTCAACGGCTATGACATGCGCTTTGGGGGAAACGCTGCGCGCGGCACGAATAGGCACGGCAGAGGTGGCAGCGCCGTCGCTGAGCACGTAATCGTCTATTTCAACGGGGGACAAAATTCCGGGCATGGCCGAGCTGGCTAAAACAGCCTGGATGATTGAGCCTTGTTTGAGAATAACTTCGCTGCCGGTGCGCAAATCCGATGCGACCGCCACAAAGGGAAGACGGGTGTTGCGAATGTCGGTATCGTCGAGCAACATATACAGCGCGTCGAGCATCTCGGCATCTGTTGCTGCCATGTGTTCGGCGGCTTGCTGCGGATTCTGGATTTGTTCCGCAAGTTGCGTGGAGAGATGTTCCATCCAGGAACCCGGGCCGGTTTGGCTCGGATGGGCTTCACGTGATTTTTGAAACAGGGGGGACTTTAAAAACTCCTTGATTTTTTCTTCAACCTTAAAAGAATCTAACAGTTGTGCATAGAGTGCGCCGATTATGGCGCCCATGCTGGTACCGGCGATCAGTTTCACCGGAATATGTTGTTGCTCCAGCACGCGCAACACACCAATATGCGCAAAGCCTCGGGCACCGCCACCGCCGAGCGCCAGCGCTATGGATCGTTTAAAGACCAGGGTCTTCTCCTTTGTGAAAATCTGCATATTTGAAAGGACGGATGCTTTTGCATCCGCCATAGATTATTGTAATATTGTGATTTTGCCGGTCTTGCTGTACGAGCCAATACGAACCGTGTACAGATACACGCCGTTGGGTAGTGTTTTGCCGGAATGGAGCAAACCATCCCAAAATACGGGCGTGCCTTTGCTGCCCGGGACTGATGTGTTGACGATTTTAGCCACGCGTTGCCCCAAGATGTTGTAGAGCTCGACCGAGACTGGACT
>CAYPZM010000296.1:0-6792 GCA_964414825.1 uncultured Cytophagia bacterium
CGAGGTGTTGATGTCGCGCTCCGGGTTTCAGGAGATGAATAAAAAACGTGTCAACGAGGGCAAAGAACCGTTTGCCAATCCCCGCAATGCCGCGGCCGGAACGGTGCGGCAGCTTGATCCCAAACAGGTGGCGGACAAGCCGCTGACGATTTTTTTCTACGATCTTTTGCAGGCAAACGATTGGCAGCCGGAGGAGCATTGGCAGGTTATGGAGCAGTTTCACAAATGGGGATTAAAAGTTCATTCTCTCAATAAAAAAGCGGGAAAATTCAAAGAGGTGGAAAAATATCACAAAAAGCTGACGGATGAACGGGACGATTTGGATTACGAAATCGACGGCATTGTCGTCAAGGTGAATAATTTTGAACAGCGAGAAAAGCTGGGCACGCGCGAACGCAATCCGCGTTGGGCCATGGCGTGGAAATTCCCGCCTAAAAAAGAGGTGACGCGTTTGCGCGATATTGTGGTGCAGATCGGCCGCACCGGTATGTTAACCCCGGTGGCGCTCCTCGATCCAGTGGACATTGGCGGCGTCACAGTCAGCCGCGCCACGCTGCACAACGAAGACGAAGTGCAAAAAAAGATGTGCGGCCCGGCGACAAAGTGCGCGTCATTCGTGCCGGGGATGTGATTCCGGAAATCGCCGAACGCGTCAAAGAACGCGGCAAGGAACGCGGCAAGGAATTTTCCATGCCGTCCAAGTGCCCGGTCTGCGATACCAAGGTGATTAAGGAAGGGGCGTATTATATTTGTCCGGCCGGTTTGTCCTGCAAAGCGCAGCTTGTCGGTCATATCATTCACTATGTTTCCAGCGATGCCATGGAAATAAAAAATCTGGGTGAAAAAATCGTGCAGCAATTGGTGGATCGCGAGATGATCAAGGATTTGGCCGATTTGTATCATCTGCAAAAAGACGATGTAATCCAACTGGAAGGCTTTGCGAAAAAATCATCGAAAAAGCTGATCGATGCGATTCAAGATTCTAAAAAACCGTCGTTGGATACGTTCCTGTACGCTTTGGGAATCCGGCATGTTGGCAAACACATTGCGCGGGTATTGGCGCGAAAATTTCAGAGCCTGGACAACCTGCGCCATGCGAAATTAAGCGACCTCGAGGACACACCGGAAATCGGGCCGGAAATCGCTGCAAGTGTGTACCACTTTTTTCAGGAAAAGGAAAATCAAAAAATCATAAACCGGCTTCTGGATGCCGGCGTCAAAGTCAAGAAGGTAAAAGGCAAACAGAAAAATGAATTGGAAGGCGTGACGTTTGTGTTCACCGGCGAACTCGACGATCTTAGCCGCGACGAAGCAAAAGAAGCGGTAGAACGCCTTGCCGGCCGCGCCACCTCCAGCGTTAGCGGCAACACCGATTATGTGGTGGTCGGCGAAAATCCAGGCAGCAAATTCGACAACGCCAAGGAGGAAGACGCGAAAATCATAAACGAGAAAACATTCAAAAAAATCATTCATCAATCTTGACGGGAGGAATGTATAGCACATCATCTATATCAACATAAACATATACAACAACGGATTTACGAATACTGCGGTGGCGCGTCGCCGGAGACTGTGACCTGCGCCTATATTTCGCGCTGTGATGTCCAGCCGACCTTCTTCTCCCCCACTGAATTTAATCGCTTTTTTGAAAACGGCTGGGATTTGGGCCGTTCGTTGTGGGATCGCGATCTTTTGTTATTTCATTTGGATATCGAATATGTCAATTTTGATTATTTGGCCGAACCTTATCTGGATTTGCAACGCTCCTTTGCCCTGCAAGAGCCGGTCATTCAAGTGGTTCGCGACATTTTGGCGCGTTTTGATATTCAAGCGTTGCAATTGATGAGCGGTCGCGGTTATCATTTCATCTGGCAGATTCCGTTGGAGAGCCCAGAAACTCAACAGCTTGTGGAGTGGGCACACGTCTCATCAAATCTTGAAAAACGTTATGCGTCAGTTTATGTGGACTCGAATGCCTCCATTTCCGAACAGTTGGCCAAAGCTTACTCGGGACAAGCATTGGTCATGGAGTATTTGGCCCACCTCATCAAAGAAAAGGCTGCGCCTCAATCCGAGGTACCAGTCGAAATAACCGCCGTGAATGTGGGCCCGGGTCAACGCGGTCGAGAAATGATTTCCATCGATATTTCCGAATACGGTGATCCGCTGCACACGCGCATGATTCGTGTGCCGTTTTCGCCCTATCTCAAGACATCGGTTCAGCATCACATTCGTGGCGTTATGAGCCCGGAGCAGCTACCTGCACTGTTTATGCTACCCGTGCAAACAGGCTCGCTCATCGATGCGGTAAATCGAATGCAAGACGAGCAGCAAATTTTGCATGCCGCACAACAGCAGTCGATAAAAATCCCCACACTCATTGATGGGACCAGGCAATTGATCCAAGATTATGCCAAATCGAATCTCTTTGAGTTTCACCAATGGTTTTACAGCCAAGAACAACATGAAGCAGCGGATTGGGCGGAGACGTACGATGTTTTTGCCTATGACAGTTTACCAACCTGCGTAGCGCAATTGTGTCAAAATCCCAACGACACGCTGCAAAAGCCGGGCTGCATTCAATTGCTGACCCGAACGTTGTTGGCCTTGGGCTGGCATCCGCGGCATATTGCCGGATTTATACGCTCAAAATACGAACGAAATTACGGTTGGGGAAATTACTGGTACGAGTACGATGCGGCCTTGCGCGCCGATTTTTACGTGCGTCTGTTCACCGGTCTGTTTGCTGTGGGGCGAGATGACCTCGTCGATTTCAATTCTGTCTCTACTCGGGAAAAAGGCATCGCTTCGCATGCGGATTGCTATTTATATCCATTCAAACAATCATTATTGAACAGGAGAAAACATGAACAACTGGGCTGTCGGCCTTTCAACAGGCTGCTTTTATAAAACGCCGATTCTGGATGTATTGGAAGATATTCAACACAGCGGCATGTCTATTATCGAAATCTGCTCCTTTCCCGATCACCTCGATTATCATAACATGGACCTCGTGCGCAAGGTCTCGAAACAAATACAGGATATGGGGTTGGAGCCCCTTTCATTTCACGCGCCGTTTGCCGATGATATCGATATCACATCTCCGAATGAGGAGCAATGGAAGTTTTCGCTAAATGAAATTCTGCAGGCAGCTCAGGCGGCCATGGAGTTACACGCCGCCTATTTTGTCATTCACCCCGGACCGGAGCGAGAAGGGCGTCCGCCACAAGAAGAGCATTTCCAACGACTGGAAAAAGCCAGCCAGGCGCTCAATATAGTGGCGCAATATTGCCGCGAGCACAATTCGTTTCTCATGTTGGAGAACATGCTGCCGCATTTGCTCTTCGGCCACACCAGCGACATTCTCTATCTCTTGGGCGCTATGGAGGAAACCGACGTGGGCATTTGTCTGGATACCGGGCATGCGTTTCTCTCAGGCGATTTATATTCGGTGATGTACAAACTCTCCGGCCACCTCGGAATGATCCATGCCGCGGACAATAATGGCAACCGCGATGATCATTTACCGCCAGGCAAAGGCCGTATTGATTGGCGAACGCTTGTCGAAAAATTGATGCATGTGCAGTTTAGCGGCACGTTCATTCTGGAGTTGTCGGGCGATACGGGTGAGGACCGTGCGGCGATCCTGGACAGCGCTCGGCACGCCAGGCACGTCATTTACGAACACGCACGAACCATTGAAAGGAAAAAAGATTTTGTATTTTGACAGCTTCCAGCATAGGCCCTTGCCTCCTTGCGCATCAGATATTTTTTAAAAAATTTATCTTTGTTTGAGAGATTCTAGCCTATACATGTCACTTTTAATCTGGTAACTTGCGGGGGGCAAGTTAAAATAAGAGCTCGGTGCTGAAACAAAGCACCGGCTCTTTTCAGGGGGCCAACCAACCTGTTAAAACCAGCCATTAAAACTCCTTCCCGATAAGGCTCGAATAATCAATCCTTTCGGATTAACCGGTCTAATCATTTTGTTGATAAAGTAAATTCTTGACAAGATAGGACTTGCATATCACCTTAGATTATGCGGTTGAAAATAATTTTTCAATCCATCCAATTAATGCTTGGAAATAAAAAACAGAACAATATAATAGGGTGATGTGCCCGCATACAATTCATACTAAATAATGTTATTAATAACCTTTGGAAATGGACAGCTTTTATGAAATCAATTCCCACACACCCAACTTTTGAATTTCATGTCTCAAGACATGCGCGCGATTTGTATCGATTCGACAAAGTCCTGTTTTCGAAAACCGGCAATGTTATTTTTGCCAATTTTTATGCCAGCCGTCAGTTTGCGCAAAAAATAAATGAAAAACGCGACCTCATTCATTATCCCGAACACGCCGTACAAGCCGGAGAAATTAACGCGATGGGTCTGATCGATGAAATCCTGCATGTGGTTATCGATCTGTACCGCAAAGATAAAAGCCCGCTGGTCATGAAACTGGCAATCGAGTGGCTCGAAGATCGTGTCGGCCGCGAAAAGCTGGATGCGACGTTGGTAAAGTTTGTTAACGAGTTCCCGCCCTCTGCCGTATACAGCGATGAAATGGATGCTAAAACCTATTTGCAAGGCGAAAGCGAAGGCATACCTCATCGTCAGGTCGCTTTGGAAGAATTAATAATGTTGTGGATTGCCAATGCCAATCCTGCCTTTTCTCCCTATATCGAGCTATTTGATGATACCCGACTTGAAAAGGAAACCAAATACAAAGACGTTATTCAAGAATTGGATGCGTTTTTTGATACCCAGCCCAAATTTGGGCCGGATGACGAACAACTCATCGACCTGTTGCGCAGTCCAGCAATTGCACATCCCTATTCCCTGTTCGATCAATTGGACTATATTCGCAAACGTTGGGGATCCTTCCTCGGCCGTTATCTTTATCTCTTGCTCAGCAGTCTCGATTTTTTAAAAGAAGAAGCCAAAGTCTCGTTTATGGGCCCGGGACCGAGTTTGGTGTACGAATTTGGCGGACTCGAGACCGAAGAAGAACGCTTTAGCCGCGATGCTGACTGGATGCCCAAAGTCGTCATGCTGGCAAAAAACACCTATGTGTGGCTGGATCAACTGGCAAAAAAATACAATCGCACGGTGGAACGGTTGGATCAAATTCCCGATGAAGAGCTCGACGAACTCGCGAATTACGGCTTTACTGCGCTCTGGCTCATTGGTTTGTGGGAACGCAGTCGTGCGTCCAAGCGCATCAAACAAATGTGCGGCAATCCGGATGCGGTGGCGTCGGCCTATTCGCTCTACGACTATCAAATTGCGCATGATCTCGGCGGAGAAGCGGCCTATAATGATTTAAAAGATCGCGCCTGGCAGCGCGGCATCCGTATGGCCGGCGATATGGTACCGAATCATGTGGGTATTGACGGTAAATGGGTCATTGAAAATCCGGACCGCTTTTTATCGCTGGATTACAGTCCGTTCCCGTCCTATACATTTGACGGCCCCAATCTTTCCGATGACGAGCGCGTCGGCATTTTTCTCGAAGATCATTATTACACCCGCTCTGATGCGGCTGTGGTGTTCAAGCGCGTCGACATGCATACCGGCAGCACCAAATATATTTATCACGGTAATGACGGCACCAGCATGCCGTGGAACGATACGGCACAAGTCAATTTTTTAAATGCCGAAGCGCGCGAAGCTGTCATTCAGGTCATTTTGCACGTAGCGCGACAATTTCCTGTTATTCGCTTTGATGCGGCCATGACCCTGGCCAAACGCCACATTCAACGTCTCTGGTTTCCCGAACCCGGAACCGGCGGCGCCATTGCCTCACGCGCCGAGCACGGGCTCACCAAAGCAGATTTTGATAAAGCCATCCCGAACGAATTCTGGCGTGAGGTTGTGGATCGTGTCGCCAAAGAGGCGCCGGACACGCTTTTGCTCGCCGAAGCCTTTTGGATGCTGGAAGGCTATTTTGTACGTACGCTCGGCATGCATCGCGTCTACAACAGCGCGTTTATGAACATGCTAAAAAAAGAAGATAACCAAAACTACCGCAATGTCATAAAAAATACCGTTCAATTTGATCCGGAGATCCTCAAACGTTACGTCAATTTTATGAACAATCCCGATGAAGAGACCGCCATTGCGCAATTTGGCAAAGATGATAAATATTTTGGCGTAACCGTGCTGCTCTCCACCATGCCCGGCTTGCCCATGTTTGGCCACGGCCAAATTGAAGGATTTACTGAAAAGTACGGTATGGAGTTCCGCCGCGCCTATTGGGATGAGAAATCCGACCAGCACTTGATCGAACGCCATCGCCGCGAAATTTTTCCGCTGCTGCGCAAGCGCTATCTGTTTGCCAATGTGGATAATTTTTTACTCTACGACGTCCACTCGCCAGAAGGTTATGTGAATGAGGATGTATTTGCGTGCTCGAATCGAATCGGCGACGAATGCGGTCTGGTATTTTACAACAATAAATTTTCCCAAGCCAAAGGCAGCATCAAAATGTCGGCCGGATTTTCTGTAAAAACCGGCAAAGACGAGCGCAAAATTATTCAAAAATCGGTAGGCGAAGGCCTCGGATTGCGCTACGACGACAACTATTACTGCATCTTTCGCGATTCCATCACCGGGCTCGAATACATTCGCGGTAATAAACAAATTCACGATCAGGGCATGTTCATTGATTTGGACGCGTTCAAATATCACGTCTTTTTGGATTTTCGCGAGGTGGAAGACAATCAATGGCATCACTATCGCGACTTGAGCGCCTTTCTCGATGGCCGTGGTGTCCCCAGTGTCGA
>CAYPZM010000297.1:0-6764 GCA_964414825.1 uncultured Cytophagia bacterium
GTTCGCTGTCCTTAAAATCCACCTTTTCTTCAATATAACTTTCGCTGGCATCCAAAGCTTTTACGCCTGTATCTGAGGAAATTTTAATACGTGTCCCTATCAGAATGGAGGAGCCAAGCGGCTTGTATGAGACGGTTATTGCAGCCAAAGACATATTATCCGTGCCGCCAAAATAGTTCCTGATTCGGCGACGTTTGGTTTGCAGCTTTTTTAAACTTTTGCTGGATACTGGCAGCAGCAAGTGGCGTATTTCTGTTTTGGGCTCATGGTAATTATCTTTTGGCTGTAAATCTTTTTTAACGGTATTGGGAAGCTTTATCGTGCGGATTCCCTTTAATCGCTTTGCTGTAATTTTTTCTCCATCGATATAAAACGATTTGTAGCCTTTAGCGAGAACCGTATTATGAAGTGGCCGATCGTTCGTAAAGAAAATAGTGAATTCATGGAGCAGAAAATGGATGATCTGATAATCCGGCATTCCTGGATGCTCTTTTGTGATAAAAAGAAAATCGGAACTGTTAATACCTTTTCTTTTTAATAATTCAATGATTTTTTCTAGTTGACCATCCTGAATGGATTCGTCAATAACTATTTTTCTTTTCTGTTTCATGTAATTGGTTTTGCTGTGTTTCTACAACAGATTAGTCAATTTTTGCCATCTTGAGTTTTGGTGACAATTGAATTTTCCAAGTTATTTCATTTTGTTTTGATAATGCACCTCCGACAATCCCCGCAACGTCACCGCCGCTTTTTCCGCAGAAATGTCACGCTGGGCTTCGGATAGCAATTCATACCCGACCATAAACTTGCGAATCGTAGCCGAGCGCAACAACGGCGGATAAAAATGCGCGTGCAATTGCCAGTGCGATCTATCCGTGCCATCGAACGGCTGGCCATGCCAACCCATAGAATAGGGAAAGGTGACCTCGAACAAGTTGTCATATTTTGCAAGAAAGCGCTTTAGAATATCTGCCAGATCCAGCTTTTCCTGGTCGTTCAAATCCGGCAAATGCAACACGTGACGTTTGGGGAGCAGCACCGTTTCATACGGCCAAATCGCCCAAAACGGCACCACTACCAGCCAGTTGTCGTTTTCTACAACAATGCGCTCCTTTGCTTCTTTTTCCATTTCGTAATAATCCAGAAGCATTATTGATCCGTGGCGATTGAAATATGCTTTTTGCGATTCGTCCTCCTTGCGCGCTTCGTTCGGCAGTCTCGATCCGGCCCACAACTGGCCGTGCGGGTGCGGACTGGAAGCGCCCATCATGGCGGTACGATTTTCGAATACCTGAATCCAATGATAGGAATCTTTTAATTCCTTCACCTGATCGGTCCATACAGCAATGACATTTAAAAGCTCTTTTGTTGAAAATTCAGGCAGCGTCAAATCGTGGCGCGGCGAAAAACAGAGGACGCGGCCCATGCCTTGCACGCTTTCATATTGTTGCAATTCATTTGATATTTCTGAAGCGTCAGGCGTATCCGGCAGCAGCGCCGCAAAATCGTTGGTGAACACAAATGTGTTCTCGTAATCCGGATTCTTCTCGCCATTGGCCCGCGTGTTTCCCGGACACAAAAAGCAGGTTGGATCGTGAACGGGTCGATCTTCCGATGGCTTCTTTTCCACCTGCCCTTGCCACGGCCGCTTGGTGCGATGCGGTGACACCAAAACCCAATCGCCGGTTAAGGGGTTGTAACGGCGATGAGGATGTTCTTGAAGGTCAAATTGCATGTTGTTCTCCATTAAACATCAAAAAACCCCGGTTCCAAAACCAAGGCTCCTAATCGGACGAATTTCTACAAGATCAAGTCCCCCTGGCAGGACTCGAACCTGCGGCACGCGGTTTAGGAAACCGCTGCTCTATCCTCTGAGCTACAGGGGGAAATACTGTTCTTACTTATCTTACATCACCCAAATTCCCAACCAGCCCCACCACATTACCACAGGTGGCATTAAGGTGGCGTACCGAAAACAAGCCCTTTATCTGATTCACCTGCTGACGCTTATGCGCATGCGCCAAATGCGCATACCGTTGTACCATCTCCAACGACGAATGTCCCAAAATATCCTTCAACGCCAACAAATCTCCACCTTGCATGACAAAATGCGACGCAAACGTATGCCGCAAATCATGAAACCGAAAATCCAAAATCCCGGACCGCTTCAACGCCGTCTCAAACGGCTTGCGCACCGACTGCAGCGGACGTCCACGTTCGCCCACAAACACAAACTCCGCATGCCGACCGCAAAGTTCCTGCAACAACGCCACCATCTCATCACTCAACGGAATCGCACGCTTTTTATTGTTTTTCGTTTGATTCAACTCGATAAACGGATTCACCACCGTATCGATATGAACCAGCTTCCATTGCAACGTTAAAATCTCCTGCAATCGCATCCCCGTGCTCAATGCGGTAAACACGATGGGATACAACGCGGCGCTGCAACACTTCAACAGCAAACGCGCCTCCTCCGCCGACAAAAACCGTGTCCGCCCCGGAGGCTCCTTTAAAAAATCAACATCCAGCACAGGATTCCGTTTCGCCTGCTTCCACCGAATGGCCAGAGTGTACATCCGTTTCAAACACGTCAACTCGCGGTTGATCGTGCCATTGGCAACGCCCTGGCCTTTCCGATGCACGATGTAATCCTCAATATCCGAGGGATCGATCGACCCCAGCATTCGATTCACAAAAAACCGCAACACATTTCGAATGCTTGTACCGTCGCGACGAATACTCTTCAGATGCTGCCGGCGCTCTAAAAACGTCTCAGAGAACCTCTCTAACGATACCTCCGCTATCTCGTGCTCCAATCCATAATGATCGTTGAGAACCTGCATTCGAGCTTTATCGGCCGCCCGTAGAGCTTGCGTCCGTGTTGCGCCGCCAACGGCTCGGTATCGCTTACCTTTATAACAAAAATAATAATACCAAGCCGTTGTTCCGTCTTTACGCTTTTTCGGATAAACCGACATAGTCAGCCCCTTTCCAAATAGGGGGCCAAAACGCAATTGATTCGGTACAAGATATTACTTTGATCACTTTTTTCCAAATCCTATTTGTCTTCTTTTTCTATCTTTAACGATTCAATAAAAGCATCCAGCTCTTCAACATCAAATAACCGGTTCTTTCCAACCTTTATAGAGGGGACTTTGTCTTGACGAATCCAAAGGCACAAGGTCGAACGCCCAATCGACAAATAATCGGCCGCTGCTTTCGTCTTCAATAATCGTTTATTCATTATAACAGTCATAATCTGTTTTCCTTGATTTTTAATAGTTTAGTATATGAGTAAAAAGCCACAGAAATTTATCATCTTGCATCGTCCGTTTCCTTCGCACGTGCCTCAATCTGCTCCGCCACCCGCAGATCCTCAGGAGAAATCCGAAAAGGCTCAAGACGCAAAGCACGTTTACCCGAAGACTGTACAGGGTCTGAGCCTTCAGAATCACCTGCAACCCTGCAAGCCTTTAACGCATCGACGCTCGGCAGCAGCTCTGCATCTTCCGGCAACGGCTCGGCAGTCTGCAACTTGGCAGGGCAGCCGCGGCGTGGCTCCAGGTTCTTCAAATAACCCTTTTCCATGGCAGCACGAACACGACGATACGCCGCGCTCTCATCCAACGATAACCGCTCAGCCACCATTTTGATCGTCACCGTATCTTCGGGACTGCGCATCAAGGCGGCAACAGCATTCACCGTATCCCGCACCGTTTCAGATACTGCCAAGCCAATGCCTTCAGAAACAATATCCAGCACCAGCTCTCGAACTACCGCATAATCCTTATACGTCGCCTGAATACGGCCCTCAATGGTCTCGCGGTGTGTTTGATGCAACAAGGCATGCACTTGAATAAAACTTAGAATATGTGCAAAATCTCGGCGCAAACGCACATCCGCGGGATTCATGCACTCCGCCAGGTCAGCCGCAAACGGAATGTCCACCGGTAAATTCGAATACTCCAGCCACGTTTGCAGGGCATGCCAGGCTTCATATTGAATGTCCGGTTGTTCTTTGGCCATGGACCGCAATATTTCCTTGGTATGCTCTCGCGAATCATTCACGGTAATCGATAGTATCCGCGTTTCATTTTCCGGGTGCAAACGAATCTTGGTCGTCGTTAAAATAAATCCCGTTGGACCTTTCTTTTCCAGATGAACTTCTTCATAACCATTTTTTGTCGATTGCAATGTATCATATTTTATGCATTGCTCGCTGATCAACGTGCGGATCAAATACGACGCAAAATCACCTTGAATGCCTTCAGCTTCATAAATGATGATAAACCGGTGCTCAAAATTCTGTGACGAATAAATCAGCAGCTTGTCACTCATGCCGGTCAATGCATAATACGCCGTTTCCGGGAAAAACTTGACAACCTTTTTTACCACATATGACTTACCAGCAGACGAAGGTCCTTTTATGGTAACGGACACAGGCGCCTGCAAAACGCGGCTGCACAAGGCCAAAAATACCAGCTTGGCCGCTTTCTCTTCGCCCACAAATTTGCAGCGCAGCAAATTCTGGTAAAACAAGTCCAGGATGTGTTCATGTTCGGCAATATTCCGGCACTGTTCCCAGGCTTGATGTTTTCGTTTTATATCGTATTTCTCTTTAAAGGTGCTCCACGGAATCGCCGCACTCAAGTGCGCTTGGAACATCTCCGTAAAGGTTTCCCTGTGTTCGCAATGCAAATTCGATGGGTCCTCATATTGACCCATATCCACCAGAAAAGCCCGTTCACGTAACCGCGATGTGCTCAACCAGCCGTGCAACGCAACGCCACCGCTGTCTGGTTCGATAACAATATATACCTTGTCTATGCCGTCAAAAAACGAGTTCCAATCCTCTTTCCAGGTTTTGGCACCCGGTAAACCAAGCGCTGGAATGTTGTGAAACCACAACGTCTGCGTATCGCTTTCACCATCAACCAGCACCACATACCCCGCCTTTCGCGCTTCATCCAGCTTCCACAAACCATACAAAAACGGTTTGGAACGTTTGCGCCAACGAAACCGGTTGTCCACATCTTTGCGCTTTTTCTGTTCAATACGATAGCGCAGTGCCTGTTCCTCGTGATGTTCGTCATAGTACGGAATCGCCACCGCAGGTGCGCCCTGGTACTGCCGTTGCTGCACGCCAAGCTCCTGCAAAAATTTTTGCGGAAGCTGTTTCATCGCGCTGTATGCTTCAAGCGTACAGCCGCCAGGTTGCACGCTTGACCTCTTTTTCAAAGGGTGTGTATCCACCTTTTCTTCGCGCGCAACAATGGATTTCCCGCATTCCGAATGAGAACACTTGCCTGCACTGTCATCGTCTTTTATGCTAAATGATTTCTTACCACAAAACGGTGCCGTCGCCTTAATGCCGTGCTTCTGTGCCAAAGTCTGAGTTACGCTTTTCATCTTCGATGCCTTTCAAGTTTCTGCTGCAAAGTAATGGATTAGGTCCCGAGTCGTCAGGGAGTTGTGATTTGAGATAAATGTTGCTTGGGCTAATCATAAAGCCTCCTTATGTGTTTATCTGGATGGACATTATTGCTTAATTATAGACCCATCTGGACAACTCCATCCTTGCTGTCTGGGTGCTTTTTCTATTTATTTCTTTTTTTAAAGTTTTTTTAAACATTTTTTAAAAATCCTAACTAGTATAAATATTAATAATTTACCTGTTTTCTCAAAAGCCGGATTGTTTTACATGGCACGCCTCTTGTAATGAACCCAGTGCCGGTCGGGAGAATGAGAGATCCACACAAAAGAAAAACCCCGGCACTACAATTTTCAAGGACATCAAACGAGATAAAAATACGCGCACTAAAACCACATAAAAATGTTGTATAACAAAAGAGTGTCGCTGTGAAATGTCTCATAAAGTCCTGCCAAAATGTTTCTAAAAAATTAGGGCTGCCACATGTTGAAAAGCCAGCCCAACCATATCACCAATCCATGTGCTTTACCCAGGGATGTCGCTGCAATGGCATCCTTGGAGTTTTCAACTGGTGCTTTGGCAATTACTTTGCCAATATGAGATAAAATGCCGCCAACAAATTTAAAAACTTGCCCTAATACGTTTATTTACATAGACTAACGCGGTGTATTTTTATCCCCCGACACCGTAGCTCATCCAATCAACTATAGACATATTGGGTACCCCAGGACACAGTTTTTTTCACTTGTCGCACAAATGGGGCAACATTGCGCAAGCCTCTTTCCAATCGCGGATTCCGGCTCTCGTCTTCCCATCTGCGGACTGCCGCCTGCTCTTCCTTCTCCATTTTCCCTGTTGCGCCCTCTCCCTTTTCCCTTATCCCTGCTCCCTTTTTCGGCCTCCAGTCTCCCGCCTCCGCTCTCCCTTTCACCGCCTGCCGACTGCTCTTCCTTCATCTTTTTCCCTTGCACCTTTCCAAATTTTTTACTATCTATTCTTGTGTCAAACATTTTTTATTATTTTCCCTCAGATTAAAAAAAGCCACATTCGATTTTACCCCTAAAAATGGGGCAGAATGTAGTACGATACATAGTTCGATAAAAAATCAATAACTTAACTCTCTTTTTCCGCTAAAATAGCACTGAAAAATGCATAAAAATTTACTGAAAAACGCCTTCTTTCTTGAGAATGTGGTAACGCACAGTCTAAATAATTGTTTTTTAAGGGCAAATTTAAGGGGCTGTCGGAAAGACTACCAGGGCTAATACTGGATTGAGACTCAACGACCAAAGCATCATTTTTTTTCTTTTGTTCAGTCGGAAAGACTACC
>CAYPZM010000298.1:0-6242 GCA_964414825.1 uncultured Cytophagia bacterium
TTTATCTCGATTTGCGTCATTTGGGCGAAGATAAGATTAACGAACGTTTGCCCGAAATCCGCAGCTTTTGCCAAAAAATTGTCGGTGTCGACCCGGCAAAAGAGCCAATCCCCATCGAGCCCACCGCGCATTATTCCATGGGCGGTATTCCGGTTACCGCCAATGCCGAGGTATTGGCTGATGGTAAAGAGACGCCGGTTGAAGGCTTTTATGCGGCTGGCGAATGCTCGTGTGTGTCGGTTCATGGCGCCAATCGATTGGGAACCAATTCGTTGCTAGAAGCCCTGGTATTTGGCCGACGCGCCGGAAAAAACATTACACAATTTTTGCAGAAAAATGGACTCGGAAAAGCGGATTTGCCCAAAGACCAGGTTGAGGCTTCGCTCGCGCGCGTCGAACGGCTCAGAACCAACACCGGAAACGAAAAAGTTGGTGCGCTGCGTGGCGAATTGCAAAAAACCATGATGTCGCAAGTCGGTGTCTTTCGTGATGCCAATAAACTGAGCAAGGCACTTGAAAAAGTGCAAGAGCTGCAGGAGCGCGCAAAAAATATCCAGATTGATGACAAGGGCATGAAATTCAATTCGGATATCTCCGAAGCCATGGAGCTGGACAATCTGCTGCATTTCGCCGATTTGATTGCCAGCGGCGCCTTGAATCGCGAAGAGAGCCGCGGCGCGCAATTTCGCAAGGATTTTTCAACTCGCGATGACGAAAACTGGTTACTGCACACCCTCGCTTATAAAAAGGAAGATAAAATCACATTTGATTACAAGCAGGTGGTGATTACCAAATTTCAACCGCAAGAAAGGAAATATTGATGATAGAGGTTCAGGTCAAAATCGCCCGCTTTAATCCGGAGCATGGCGATACTAAACCCCATTATAAAACCTATACAGTAGAAGCACCGTTGACCGCCAAAGTGCTGGATTTGTTGCACAGAATCAAATGGGAGCAGGACGGCAGCCTGGCATTTCGGCGCTCGTGCGCGCACGGCATTTGCGGTTCCTGTGCCATGAAAATAAACGGCGTCAACATGCTGTCGTGCGAGGCGTTACTGGCCAATTTCCGCAACCCCAAACGCATTACTGTGGAACCGTTGCCGTCACTTCCGGTGATCAAGGACCTGGTGGTGGATCAAAGTGACTTTTTTGCAAAATATGAGATCGTCAAACCGTTTCTGATCACCCGAACAAAACCAACATCTACAGAACGTTTACAAACGCCAAAAGAACGCGAATTGATTGGCGAGGCGGTCACCTGCATTCAGTGCCTGGCCTGCACCACGTCGTGCCCATCGAACTGGAAAAATCCTCACTTTTTGGGTCCGGCCGCCATTCTAAAATCCTATCGCTACACTTTTGACTCCCGCGATGAAGGCGCTTCCGAACGTCTGCCAGTAATGGACACGGCAGACGGCGTTTGGCGCTGTCACACAATTTTTAATTGTGTTCAAGTGTGTCCCAAGTTTATCAATCTCACCTGGCATATTTCGGAAATAAAAAAACGGCTGGTGAGTCGGGAGTTGTAGCGAGATTCGGGGTACGCGAAGCGGGATACGGGAGGCGGGTTAGTTGACGACAACCGGCATATCGTGGATGTGCGAGTTGTTCTCGTAAACTTGCAGTATAAAATCCGCCAGGTTCTCGCGGGTTAGAGTGATGCCTTTGTGTTGTCCGACATAGCCGACGTGGAACGAGGCTTTTGCGGGCTCTTGAGTGAGACGGGGGGCGCGAACCACGGTCCATTCCAAACCGCTGTTGCGGATCAGCTCGACCATGCGAACGCCGTCCTCCAGTATGTTGCGCGTTTGCTTGCCGGCAAGGTTCTTCATCACAAACACCACCAGCTTGTCGATGAGTTTCGGCTTGTCCTTTTCTTCATCCCTCACTCCAGCGCCGCTTAGTTGCACAAGACGCTTGATATTGCGTTTTTTCATCGAATCCATAATATATTGAATGGATTTGGTCTGCAAATCCGGCGGCGAATCTTTTACGTGGCCGCTCAGGTTTATAACCGCATCGGTTTCAGCAATTGTTTTGTCCACGTCTTCAGGAGCGAGGATATCACCTTCAATTTTGGTCAAGCGCTCGTTATTCACATTTAGCCTGTCCGCATGTCGAACCAGGGCCTTTACCGCATATCCTTTTTCCAATGCTTTATGAACAAACAACAGGCCTGATTTACCCGTTCCTCCAAATACCGCCAGTGTTTTCATATTCTCTCCATCCATTTGATGTCTTTTCACTAATGCGAATTCCCTTTTGAATTTAAAATACTATGTCTTCCATCAAAGTCAAGTTTATTTTCTCCGAATTGCACAATGGAAGAAGATAAAATGCCAGCTTGCAGGCTATGGAACATTGTGAACGGCAAGAGTTGTTGAAATAAAAAAGCATCCGAAGAACGACTTCCGGATGCTTGAGAGAATGGGTCACATGAAAAAGTGGCGAGTTCTACCTCACCACTAGCATTTTGCGAACTTGAGTAACATCTCCAGCCGTCAGTTTGTAAAAGTAGGTTCCACTTGGCATGTACTCTGCTGTAAATTGTACTGAATACTTTCCCGCTGTCTGATAACTCTGGACCAGCGTTTTTATCACTCGACCTTGAATGTCGAAAATCTGTAACTTGCACATTGTATCCATTGGCACGTTGTAGGAGATTGTTGTGCTGGGATTAAAAGGATTCGGATGGTTCTGTTCCAGCAAAAAATCATCGGGCTGCTGCGCCACGAGTTCCTGCTGTATACCGGTTGGATCCGTCGTCGGTGTCAGCTCGATGATTATCTCCGCTTGTTTATCAGCCCCTGCTTCCGCAAACACGGCCAGCATAGACGTGCCGGTGTTCGGGTCCTCTCGCGGATCGTCCGGTTTAGTGGAGATAATTTGAAATTCGCCATTTGCCGGAGTGATCAATTTGGCGGCGAGGTATTTTCCATCCTGCGTCAACACCGCTTTGCTGCCCATCAGATTCACATCTGCTGCGGTTATCATGCCCCAGCGCGCGGTGGACATATCCGAACGAAATTCGATAACATCCTCAATGCGCACAGTTTGGCGATTGTTGACCATTTTGAATACGCGCTCTACATTGGTTGCATGACTAAAGTACGCACGCGTCATATCAATTCGAGCGTAGGTGCTGTCCGGGTCGGTGTAAAAGTCACTGATACTGACGCGGGCATTGGGATTCTGGATGCTCTCGTCGATCACCAGGGTATTGTGCCCCAAGTTGTTGCAGCGGAAATAGTCCCAACGCTGGTCGCTAAAATCGAAATAACCCGGCAGGGCGTCGTACTCGTCACCGCCGAGATCCAGAGCCCAGCGGATTTCATCGGCATCGAGCACAAACGAGCCGATGTCCATGTGGCCGTGATCCGCCTGGTTATAGCCGCCTTTAAAGCCGAGGTAGATGTCCTCGCGATCCCAACCGCTGCGCATGGCCGCTACTGCGGACTCGCCGCGGAAATGCATGTCGAGTGGCAAATCATCATATCCCAGACTTTGACCGCGATTGTCGTACCAGGCGATCAGCAATCCAAAAAATCGATCCAGCGTATCGTCATCCATCATCACGCCCTGGCGCATGCGCGGCAGATCGCGTTCCACCAACAAACGCTCAAACGCCGCGTACACCGGTTGATTGTACGTATGCGAGAACCAAAACATGACCGGCGAAAAGTAGAGATTGTCTTTGGAATCACCAAAATTGAAATAATAGTTGGATGGACCCACGGTTTGGATGTGGAAATTCCCGGAGAGGCCCAGGCTTTCATAACCGTCAACCGCTTGCCAGTCGATGGCACTGCCCAGCGCCGTGCGCGTCGCCTCGATGAGCAAAGCGTTGTAGGTGGTGCCATAGGCAAAATAGGTGGGGCCCTCGTACCAGGCGCCGTCCGGCTTGTAGCCTTCCATGGCGGAGGGAATGGAAGCGAGCGCGCCGTCGAGAATCTCAGCCGCCGTAGCAGAGTCGTACTCGGCAATGGCCAGCGCCGACACCAGCAAGCCGCCGTTGCAGACCTGGTTCCAGTTCATCTTGCGGTTCGTCCACCAGCCGTCCTTGTGTTTGCCTTCATAGGCTTTGATGCCCTCGTCCAGCCCGTTTTTCAAAATGCCAGTTACGATAATATTTTTTTCGTCTTCGGTGAGCGTATCATAAATCCAGTCAAAGCCAATACCCATCAGCATACCGATTTCGCCAATATTGAGAAAATGCGACGGGCCCCAACCTCTGAATTGGGCTGCGGCAAGCAGATCGGCTTTGATGCGTTCGGCATATTTCATGTCGCCGGTCAGCCGGTACAACACACCGAGATTAAACACGCGAAACATGGACGCGCGTCGTTGCTTTTTGAGTCGCGGATTGCCCGGGCCATCAAACTCGTAAGCGATGGGCGGCTCGTTCAACTGCTCTTCGGCGTATTGTTTGGCTACGTCCAAAAGGTCCTGCAGCAGCGGATCGGTCTCGGCTTGCGCGGCCACGCGGTCGCGCACCTCATCGGTAAAAATGATGCGCGGATGATCGTGTCGCAGGCTGTCGAGCAGTGCCGCGTGTGATATAATGGGGATTAGAATTAGAATCCCGAAAAATGTAATGCGTTGTTTCATCGATATTTCCTTATTGGTTTAAAAGCGCATTCGCGTGCGCCAATGCCTCAATCCCTTTGGCGACAGATTTGGCATAAATAGATTGGGCTTGGGACATGGCGGTTTTGAGCTCATTCGAGTTCACCGAACCACCCTTTCGGGCTGTTTTGGCCAGTTGCAGTACAGGTTCATTGGCATCGTAAAAATTCATATCCGTAATAAAGAGTTTTACTTTTTCCGGATGCGGCTTTACAAACGCATCGGCATATTCTTGCATGAGCTGCATGGTGTCGTCGCGCCAATGCGATACGCGCACGGTCCAGTCTATACCATCATCATAATCGGGCGTCAACGTATGCGTTCGAGCGATCATGCGCGGCTGCAAACCGTTAAACAGGGCTTCAACCTCGGCTGTCGAAATGGAGGCGCCGGTTCCGGCGCGCTGTCGCAGCACTTCCATATCGTGATAAATGGCCATTTCCGTGGGCTGGCGGTCGGCCAGCTTGGGATTGGGTTCGTACACCGGCGCCAGCACCTCGCGCACACCAGTCGCCAAATACCAGCCCAAGAGTAGCGAAACCTTGCGTTGCGAAACGTCCAATTGCTCCTGCATCTCTTCGTTTTCCGGCGATGCGGTCATCAAGGTTTTCATTTCTGCAACATGTTTGTTAAGGGATTTCTGCACCTCGGTTTCACTGACCTGAATCATAGCGCCAAAACGTGACAGGTTGGATGCAATATTGACATTCGGATCAGCCAACACCAGACTAGCAATATTTTCGCTGACCAAGTTGCTTTGCGATGCCAGGTTGGCGCTATCCTCGAGCACAGCATAGGATGTGAGTCCACCTAACGAATGACCCGCGGCAGAATCCAGAGTTGCCGCTTTAAGGTCGAAATAGCGCAACAGCGTGGCACCAGCCGCACCGGCCGCTACGGTTTTAATAAACGTTCTTCTATTTTGATGTGTCATAATTCACCTTTTAGAATCGAAATTGTTCTTCAATATTGATGGCGTCGTACGCCGCGTTTTTGGAGATTTTGCCGACAAAATAATCGCTGGCGCCCTTGACATAATTGTATCCGCGCAAGAGTGCCCCGGCGTATTCGCTACCGGTTTCCGCGGATTTTAACGCGGCGTGCAAATCGATATCCGGGGTTTTTCCTTGCTGTACCTGGCGGACGTAGCGGATAATTTCATCAGATTCATTGTAGAGATTGTCCTGTTTCCAGTACTTTTCAGTCATAACAGGATCGGGATCGTTAAAGGCTTTTTCGTAATCCCGAAAATTTTCAGAAAAATCGGGATAATTCTCGATGAACGTATCCAACCAGGATTCAAAATCCGATTGATTCTCAACGAACGCCCACATGGACATCAAATCCTTTTGCCACATGCGGTTGAACAGCGGCTCGGCGTTTTCAACAGTGACCGCCTTGGCGCCCGGATGCCCCTTCATATCGTAGGCAAACGTCGCAGGCGACAAAGATTCTTTATCCGACAGCGATGGTTTCTCACCACTGCCATACACTTGTCGAAACGACATGACATCATGATAAATTGAATTGACATAACCGTTAAAGCGCGGATCATTGAGATCGTCCGTGGCGCGCAGCACCGGTTTCATTTGATGATCCGAAGCGCGGTGCGTA
>CAYPZM010000298.1:6252-6759 GCA_964414825.1 uncultured Cytophagia bacterium
CGTAATCCAGCCAACGGCATAGGCGATTTTAAGCATCGCGTGCTCGTTTTTATCGGCTGTTTTCCAAGTGTCGCGATATTTTTCCAAAATAGGAATAGCGAACAAATGGTTGCCGCGCGACGTGCTTCCCAGCATGCCGCTGTCGTAATGCGTTGTGATACAGGTTTTAAACGCCTGACAGAAATCGTCCGACGTCAAAACAATCCGTGCGGTATCTTCATAAACCGCAATATGGGTAAAATGTTCGGACATGGGTGTTCCTTTCTATAATTCAAATTGAATTCATAAAATTGTGATTCGGGACGCGGGATACTTGATACTGTAACTATATCGAGTATCAAGTTTCTCGCATCCCGAAATTCGCCTTCCGCATCTCGCTTCCTGCCTCACTTTGCCCACTCTGGCAACACTCCGAGTTCCACACCAAACACCTGGGAGATGAGGGCAAAAACAATAATTGTGACCAGAACGGCAAAGAGCATATTTAAAATAGCCCGGCTTTGACCA
>CAYPZM010000299.1:0-6742 GCA_964414825.1 uncultured Cytophagia bacterium
CGGTGCGCCGCCTTTCTTGACTACAACGATAGAGTGCAGCAATTCCTCCGGGGAACGGTCTTTGATCAGATAGCCGGAGGCGCCGGCGCGCAGAGCATCAAAAATGGCGTCTTCTTCTTCGGTAATGGTCACCATAACAATGTCGGTGTCGGGCAGCACTTTTTTGATTTCTCGCACGCCGTCTATTCCGTTCATGCCGCCGTCAAGCTGGATGTCCATAAGAATGACATCCGGCTTGTCGGTTTGAATAGGTTCTAATGCGGCTTCACAACTGGTGTAGGAGGAAAGCAAAAGGACCCCCCTTTGGTGCTCAAACACGTCCCTCCATAACTCGAGCAGCTCGACATCATCCTCAATGATCGTAACGGATATAACGTTGGATTTCTCCCTCATGGATGGCTCCTCCCTCAAAGTGTATGCTAAAAGTTAGCAAAATGTTATTCCCCAGCAACTACACCTTAGGGTAGGATGCCGAAAAAAGTAATGCTCGTCCCCAGCTTTTCAGATGATCGAATCAATATAGTGCCGTCAAGCGCTAGTGCGCGTTCACGCATGTGCCGAATTCCGCCTTTACGTGCAATGGTCTTTTCATCAAATCCCTGACCATCATCGCACAATTTGAGCATAAGGTGGTTATCGGTCACCTGGCATTCCAGTTGTAGCACGGTGGCATGGGCATGCTTGAGCGCATTGTGCATGGCCTCTTTAAAAATGCGCAAAAGATGCTCGCGCCATTCTGGCGTCAATTGGATATCGGCAAAACCCTCTTTAATTCCGAGCAGTTCAAATTGCAGATTTGTATCCTCACACAATTGGTCGCCAAAGTGTCCGAGTTGCGCCAGAAAATCGTGCAAGGAGCTTTTTTTGTCGTCCAGTTCCCAAATGAATTCGCGCAAATCGGCGCGGATTTGATGCGCATGCTGAATGACACGCGAGGTGCGTTCTGCAATGTCGGGATGCGTTTTCTTGTACCGAGTGCGCAAAATTTCGCCCAATAATGAAATTTTGGTCAACCGGTGCCCCACCTCGTCATGAAAATCCGCCGCCAGCTTTTGACGCATGTGGTCACGCTCCTTTTCGCGGATGCGTTCAATCTGCAAGCTCTGGCGTACCCGCCAGGTGGTAAACATTTTGATAAACAGAGCTATAGTCCCAACCAAGCCAATGTAAAACCAGATCGATCGCCAAAACGGCGGGGTAATAACGATCCGGAGTTGAAATGGATGTAGAGTCCGAACCCCATCGCTGTTAACGGCAACGATTTCCAGATTGTATTTGCCCGGCGTCATGTGCGACAACACAACTTGCCGCTGTTGCTGCAAATCCACCCACAGCTCGCTATGATTTCGAATACGATAGAGCAAGCGGTTTTTATCAGGATTTTTAAAATGCAGCACTGCCATTTTCAGAGAAATAAATGATTCCCGATGGGAAAATTTATAAGCTCCGGACGCTGTTTGTCGGGATGCAGGTGATATCGATTCACCAAAGATTTGAATCTGATCCAGAACAATGCGCGGTGGAAAAGAGTTGGCATGCACCTCTGGATTTATAATATTAATTCCATTATTTCCTCCAAACAACAATTGCCCATCGGGAGTTCGAGCCGCGGCGCCGGAGTTGAATTCGAGCCCTTGCAAGCCATCGCTCTCGTCAAAAAGCCGACAACTAAGAGTCTGAGGATCAAACTGCGCCAGCCCGTTATTGGTACCCAACCAAAGTTTGTTGTTATTATCCCATGTCATGCAGTAGATGATATTGGACGGTAATCCATGGGCTTTGCTAAAACATTGTGCCTCTTTGGCGTCGGTATCGTAGCAAAACAACCCGTCGCTATAGGTGCCGAGCCACAGATTTCCAGAGGTATCGCGCTCGATACACAAAATAGTTGGCTGCTTGTTGTTAGAGTGGGAAAGAAGCGCTTCATTTTCCGCAACAAAGCTCTCGTGCGCCATATCAAAACGCATTAATCCGTGTTCCCAGGTGCCGCACCATAAGCTATTGCACGTCGGGTCGAGCAATATATCCAAAATCCAATGTGTCGCTGTGCGTTTGGGATATTCAAAATTTTGTATCTCCCCGCTGTGTGGAGAATAATGAAACAGACCGGTTCCGTTGGTGCCGATCCAAAACCCATTTTGAGGATCGCATATTGCGCAATACCCTGTGTTTTGAAAAACCGAGCTGCTCGCCATTTTGACGGGCGAGCCGAACGAAGCATTCAAACAATTAAACGGAAAAAGCCGGCCACCCAGGGTGAGAATGTAGAGCTGATGAGAATTGACGCGCAAAATGGCACGTACAGCAGGCATGTTGTCGTTTGGTGCATAAAGCATAAATTTGTTGATGGATGGTTTCCATTTCAACAGTCCCACATCTGTGCCTACCCACACACTGTCACCTTCTGCCAAAAAACTCCACACCCGGTTTTGTTGAAGCGAAAGGGTGTCTATAAAATTGCAAACATGTTGAAGCGTATGCCGCTCTATGACGTGATAGAGTCCGTTGCGAGTTCCAAACCACAACAAGTCTTGTTTGTCTCGATAGATGCAATTTACTGTGAACGGATGTTCGATGTTTTTGCCGGGCTTGCCAAAGATATACAAACACTGATCTGTTGCAAAATCATATACATAAAGCCCGTTTCCGGTACCGATCCACATCCGATTCTTTTCCATAAAAAGCTCTCGAATGGTGCTTTGGGTGACGGACTTGGGAATAGAATAGAACAAATCCGGAGAAAGAATGGCTTGTTTTGCCTTATCTAAGACGGACAAGCCATGAAGTTCCGTGCCCACCCAAATCAAGCCGGAAGGGTCTTGCGCAAGAGAATTAACGCGCTGCTGTGGTTCAGTGTTTGGGTTTGGCAAATTGAAGGTGATGCCATTTTTATTTTGGCGTAGCTCTAAACCAACAATATCGTATCCAATCCACATATCCGCATCATAATCAAAAAATATTCGATTGACAAAATTAGACAAAATCGAGATGGAATCCGGAGAATCATGTGTAAAAAACGTAAAAGAGTTGTTTGATGCATCATGGCGAATTAATCCGGCTCCATCTGAGGTGATCCAAATAGAGGTCGAATCCAAAACGCCGCTCTTAACGGGAATATCTAGTGTTTTGGAAAAGGTGCGCTTCTGTCTGTCAAAAGCTGCAAACCCTCCACGCGTACAAACATATAATTGTCCCTGATTATCTTCAAATACATCTCGAACATCATCGTGCGGCAGCGATGTGCTATCCTGAGGATTGTGCGTATAGATGTTGATCTGTTGGCCATCATATCGGTGCAAACCGCCAGCCGTAGCGATCCATACATATCCCATGTGATCCTGGTAAATACTTTTGATGGAGAGATGCGCAAGGTTATCATTAATCTCGAGCCGCTTTACGTCAAAGTTCTCGACCATCAAACATAATGCAAATGATTGAAAAAGCAACAGCGCCGAAATCGTGTATTTTCCCATATCTGCCCCTTAACGGATGTGGAAAATCGTTGAATACACAACGCAAAACAAATGGTGGTGAGGGTCAAACTGCCCCTTGACAGCTTGTTTGGAAAAATGAAATCGGATACCCTGTTTGGAAAAAATTAAAGGTGTGGCAAGCGCGAGCAGCAAAACCACGAACGATTTCATAGGAGTTATTATTGGGATTAAAACGTACAGATTGTGAAGTAAAAGTATATTATGTTTAATGCTAAAGTGCAAGCATTAATTTTACCTTGATTAAAAAAGTTTGAGTGTTTATATTCAAACGAACGTTTGAACTAAACAATTGTTTAAGTAAACCAATGGCAGATATTCCAGACCCCAAACAACGTATCCTGCGCACCGCCGCGGATTTATTTGCCCGCCGCGGCTATGGCGTTGTCGGTGTGCGCGAAATTGCGCGCGAAGCAGATGTCAACATTTCCATGATTTCCTATTATTTCAACGGTAAAATGGGCATCCTCAAAACCATTATCGAGCAGTTTTTTGACGATTACCTGGAGGTGATCCGTTCCGTTTACAATCCCACGCTGCCGCCTGAAGCATTGCTCAAGCAACTCGTCCAGCACATCATAGCATTTCTGCGCGCAAACCGCGATGAAGCCCTGGTCATGTTCAGCCAGCTTCCCATTGACGAGCCGGAAATCACCGAGCTCAAGATTTCCCGCGTTCGCAAATTGGTCACCTCCATGCAGGGATTTCTGCGTCAATTGGGCGTGGACCCGGAAACACGGCGCCTGCACGTGGCCATCATTGGTCCGGCGTTTATCGGCACGCTTTTTTCTACTTTTTTGTTAGCGCCCATCGCCAAAGGCGTATTCAAAGTTGAGTATGATGATGCCTTTTATGAACACTATGTGGATGTGATTACAGCCTATGTACTGGGCGGAATCAATCGAGTACAGAACCTTATCAATGAAAGCGAGGACTAGATGGAATTTACATCCAAACTGGTGGTGAAATACCGCTGGATTATCATTATTGGGTTTCTTGTGTTAACGGCCATTATGGCCACGCAACTGCCAAAAGCGCAAATTGATCCGGAATTTGCCAATATGATTCCCGAAACCATGGGCTTTCGCGCCTCGACCGATAACATTGAAGAGATGTTTGGCGGTACCGATCTTTTGATTGTGTTGTTTCAAGCAGACGATGTTCTCGATCCCGCAACTCTTAAACGCCTTCAGGACATTTCGCGGGAGGTTAACCGCGTTCGCGGCGTGGACAAGGTGATGTCGCTGTTTGATTTGAAAAATATTCAGGGCGAGGACGGCATGATGATCGTGGAACCGGCTGTGCCAAGCATTCCGCGCAGCGTGGAACAGCGGGAAGAATTGCGCCAGGAGATTCGCGAAAACGAGCTCGTATACAATATTGTCGTGTCCGAGAATTTTAAATTGACCTCCATCATTGCCACCGTTGCCGATGATGTGTCCGACCCGGAAATTCTGCGGCAAGTGAAACAGATTGTGGCAAAGTACCCAGGCGAAGAAACCGTTACGTATGGCGGCATTCCGTTCATTCGCGTTAATATTTCTCAAGATATTCGAACGGATATGGGACGCCTGATGCCCATTGGCCTGCTCATTATGCTGGTTTTCCTGTTCATCGCCTTTCGCCAGTTGCGCGGCGTGCTGCTGCCGTTTTCGGTTGTGCTCATGGCCATTATTGTCACTATGGGACTGGTGCCGCTGTTGGGTTGGAAAATTTATATCCCCACGGTGCTGGTGCCCATTATCATGATTGCCGTGGCCAACGATTACGGTATTCACCTCATCGCCAAATTTCAAGAAGACAATGTCGAGGGCCACAATTTTACCCGCGCTGAAATGGCGCAACGCATGTTCAAAAGCCTGGTCAAGCCGGTAATTTTGACCGGTCTCACCACCATTGTTGGCATGCTTTGTCTGCTCACGCACATAATGATTCCGGCCAAACAACTCGGCATTTTGGCCGCGTTTGGTATTGCTTACGCGCTGGTCGCCAGCTTGTTGTTCATCCCGGCGATGACCACGTTGCTGCCCATTCCCAAACCGGTTTTTTCTCACGACACCTCAAAAAAGCATATTTTGGATCGATTGTTACACGGCCTGAGCCATTTTGTCGTCAAGCGGCCAAAACTCATTGTTGCTGCTGGTTTTGTGCTGGCTTTTTTTATTGGCCTCGGTGCTTTTTTTATCCGTGTGGATGCCAATCCGGAAAGTTATTATCCGGACAATCACCCGCTGGTAAAATCCACCGAGCTTATCAACGAGCATTTGGGTGGTGCGCAAAATGTCTCTATGGTGTTGAACGGTGACATCAAAAGTCCGGAGATGATGAAAAAAATTAAAGGCTATACTGATCTTTTGGAGTCCTATCCCCAGGTCGGCAACACAGTCTCCATTTCCGAGGTGGTCAAGCAGATGAGCCGCGCGTTAAACGATCCTGGCGATCCGTTTTACGACAAAATTCCGGACGGCCGCAACGCGATTGCGCAATACTTTGCCCTCTATTCGATGAGCGGTGATCCCGAAGATTTTGACAAACTGGTCGATTTCCCATATGAGAATGCGCACATTATGGCGCGTATCAAAAGTTTGAGCACCTCGGAGCTCAACGATCTCGAACAAAAAATGATGGCGATTCAAAACTCGGATTCGGATGTCACGCTTGTGGGCGGATTTGCCATGATTTTCTCGCAACTGGCGCGCTTGATGATCAACGGTCAGTTGTGGTCGTTGGCGCTCGCCATCGTTCTGGTCACGATTCTGTTGATGATGCTGTTCCGTTCGCTATGGGCTGGCATTGTGTCCATCATTCCGCTCGCCGGCGCCATGGCCGTGCTGTTCGGGCTGATGGGGTATCTCGGCATAACGTTAAATATTGCCACGACCATGCTATCATCGATTATGATCGGCGTGGGCATCGACTATACGATCCATTTTTTGTGGCGCTACAAAGAGGAGCGCGCTGCCGGCCGTACCTATGCCGATGCCGTGCAACACACCATCACCACCACCGGTCGTGGCATTACGTTTAACGCCTTGTCCGTCATCATTGGATTTACCGCGCTGCTGGTTTCCAGTTTTACGCCGGTGCGATTTTTTGGTTTTTTGGTGTTTGTCTCTATTTTGGCCTGCTTGGTCGGTGCCATGATTGTCATTCCGGCCATTGTTTTGCTATTTCGGCCCAAGTTTTTGGAACCATCCAAACAGCATTCGATTTAATGGATTATTAATGTCGAAAGAGTGGTTCGTAAAGGT
>CAYPZM010000300.1:0-6698 GCA_964414825.1 uncultured Cytophagia bacterium
CAACACATGCGCCTGATCGATATTCATATTCCGATCAAACGCCGTACAATGTTGTTGATAGGAGGCGGCAATGCTACCCTGCAAATTTTTAGCGCACAAGGTCATGCCCATGCCATGCGATTTCAGCTTGGAGATATTGAGCAAAAACGCGTCCATCGCATTAATCGGCCACAAATAAGGGATGTTGCGAAACCAGACACCGTTCGACACCTCGCGCCACACTACCCGGTCGGTTGATAATTGCGCGGCTTGCGTTTTGATAATCTGCACATCCGCACCGGTGCGCTGCGCCATGGCCGCGTAACCGCCGTCGGTCAAATTATCGTCGCCATTCACCTCGCGTATAAAAAATTGCTCGCCGGACAGACCCAGCGCTTTCATGCTTTCGATTAATCCCTCAACAAAATGGACATCCGTCACCACACCCATGGATCGCTCGATGGTGTATCCCTTTTGCCATTGGCCGCGCGAGGTGAGATTGGGCTTCATGGCAATGCGCGTGGACGTGGAAAATCCGTGTGCTGCATCGCTTTCCACAAATACGGAGGAACCAAATGCTTCCGCCGCTTGACGTTTGGCGGTTTCATCGTGTTTGTCCGGCACATTGGTGCGCATTATAAACACCGCATCCGGGTTCTGCTGCACAAACGGATGTAAAGCAAAATAGCTCGAGTTATTAAACGCATGCACCGGATAGGCAGTGGCGAATCCCGCTGCGGTTAAGGTCTTGATAAATTGGCGTCTTTTCATCGTATCTCCCTTTCGAATATGTTTTTCAATATATTGGTTATCGAATCGAATCGCAAGTAATTAACCTACACGCTAGTTTTTGTGAACTGAATAGAATTTAATTGAAAAACCGCTTGACTATTTAGGCAATTTTTATCATTTTTACAAAAGTTCAATCACTGAATTAATTAAGCATTTCAACTAAATGATGGAGAGAGTTATGAGGAGAACAGTTGTTAGGCCCAGAACAAAACTAACCAGCTTTCACAGATACCGATGCTAAATATTGAGGAAATCAGCAAGTTCAACCATTTATAAAGTGTCCAAGATAGCAGCAGCAAAATGAAAGTTTACATATGGAGTGAAAAGACGCAAATAACAAAAGGAGGAATAATCAACAGTAAAATTTCAACTTTTTACAATAAAATTGGGGCAAGTAACTCAATCTTAATTGAAAGGTTGGACACATGAAAAAGGTAACGAAAAGTATTACAATTATACTTTGCTTGTTTGTGACGTTTGCTTCTGCACAAGTTTTCCCGCCAGAATGGAGACAAGGTCCCTTTCCAACCGGCACTGAACCTGTGCGAGGGGATGCTCCTTGTGACATAAGCATACCTGATGAAATGGGTACAATTCACGAATACACTGCCTATAAGGGTACCCCTGTTGTTGATGGTATAGTAGAAGAAGACTCGGTATGGAATAGCATCCCATGGACGACGATGGATCAGTATACAGCCCAAGAATCTGCGGAATCCTGCTACATTTTTGATGGCGCATGTGAAGGTAATGATAATTACTGGGGACCGGATGACATAACCGCCTGGTTCAAAATTTTGTGGGATGACGACCATGTGTATTTTGCCCTGAAAAAAATAGATAACGAGTATCTGTTCGATGAAGCACACATGACGAATCTCGGCAGTATCTGGATGGATGATGCTTACCAGATTATACTAGACGCCAATGCTCCTGGTGATATTAACGGCCCCATGCCATCGGCGGAGATAGGATTGGCTCTGTTGGACTACATGGAACCGGCTTATAACTCATGGCGCAACACAAATGGCGATCCACTCGCTTTAGCCGAAGGGGATGGTGTATCTGGCATTGAAATATGTGATGGGAAAGCGTTTTTTGCCAAGCATACTGAAAACGAAGATGGGGGTTATACGGAAATCATGGAAGTCGCTTTTGTAAAATGGGATGAAATTATTGCAGACGAGCCGCAAATGATGTCAATTATGGCTAACGATGTGGATGAAGATCATATAGTGGATGCCCTGGAATGGTCTCGCGGCATTTTTCATGGCAAGACAGCGGAACGTTATGCCAGCATTGTGTATAGCTCATCGCAAGCACCAACAGTGGTTGAAGATAAACAACCGACCGTTCCGGTTGAATTCGCGTTGCTGCAAAATTATCCCAATCCGTTTAATCCGACGACTACCATCGAATTTTCGCTTGAGCGTACGGAACATGTGACGCTTACGGTCTACGATGTGCTGGGTAAACAAATCGCCACTCTCGTAAACGGCGTGCGTTCGGCTGGCGCTTATACTGTTCAATTTGACGGCGGCGAGCTTTCCGGCGGCATCTATTTTTACCAGCTTCAAGCCGGAGACTATTCCGAAACCCGTCGTATGGCGCTGGTCAAATAATTTGTCCTATATTTGTCGTACACCTTGCCGGTGTGCGACAAGTTTCTACATTTAAAATAATCCTTTTTGCTTTATCAATTTCGCTAAATTAAAGGAGACCAAAATCGCCCATTTTTTTGGTCTCTTTTTTTCTATGGCGGAGTTATTGTATAATGAAATTTGTCTCAAACAAAATATGGCGTTTCCTTTTTGTAATGCTCTTGCCCGCTGTATGTACGGGCACCGATGCCGTGGTTGGCTATTATCCCTGCTGGGTGCAGCATGAATATGCCGAAAAAGACCTCGATCTCGATCGCCTCACCCATGTGATGCACGCCTTTGCCTATCCGCTTGCCGATGGAACAATTGCCCACGACGCTAACTTTTTGCGGCCCCCGTTAAATGCCCGAGTTCACGACGCCGGCAAATTTATCCTGCTCTCCCTCGGCGGGTGGGGAAATTCCGAAGGTTTTCCGCCCATGGCTGCTGATTCCTCAACTCGAAAACAATTTATCCAAAATACCCTCAACTTTTGTTTGACCCACAATTACGACGGGGTGGACCTCGATTGGGAGTATCCGAAATCGGCTCAAGAGCGGCAACAGTTGACGCTTTTAGTGAAGGAAATGCGTCAAGAATTTGACAAGCTGATGCGCCCGCAACCGCTGTTCATTACCATGGCGGTTACAGCCAGTGACTGGACCGGCAAGTGGGTCGATTATGATTCGCTAAAATTTTGCATCGATTGGTTCGGCTGCATGACCTATGATTTTCATGGCCCCTGGACCAACCATGCCGGCCACAATTCGCCACTGTATCCCAGCGGCGGCGATGTGGACGGATCGGTATCGCAGGGAATCACCTATCTTACAAAAACTCGAAATGTGCCGTCCGATCAGGTGCTTTTGGGCGTTCCGTTTTATGGGCGTGGATTTAATGCTTTGGGTTTATATGAACCGACCACCGGAGATGGCGGTGAGTACCGCTATTCCGACATTCCCGGTCTTTTGTCTGCCGGCTGGACTTATAATTGGGATGATGTAGCGCAAGTACCGTATCTGACCAATCCGGAGCGCACCAAAGTGATTTCGTTTGATGATACCACATCGGTGCGCCTAAAAGCCGAGTACGCCATACAACACAATTTAAAAGGTGTGATGGTTTGGGCGCTGGGTCAGGATTTTATAGACGGCCAGCAACCGCTGTTGCAAGCGGTGTCTCGGCCGGTCCTGCAAACGCGGATCGGCAAAAATAAAAATCAGCCAACTCATTATGCCCTCAGCAATTTCCCCAATCCATTTAATGCCACCACATCAATCTCGTTTTCTTTGCCCCGGTCAAAGCAGGTTATTTTGGATATTTATGACATTACGGGTCGCCGCGTCGCCAGGCTGTTCAAAGGTGAATTCCACGGTGGTTACCTGTCTATTCCGTTTGCAAATACGGCCGTGCCCTCTGGCGTGTACATTTGCGCTCTAACCACTGCCAATGTAACCCTGGTTAACAAAATGACACTTTTGCGATAAAACAGTGAGTTTTAATGTCGATTTAAAGGAGCTATTATGAAATGCTTGCTTGGGATATTGTTGTGCGTTTCAACACTTTCTTTTGGAGATGCTGCCATGAACCAAAACTTGATGCCCGTCCCTAAACATATTTCGCTTACCGACGGCCGGCTTGAGTTGCAGGAGGATTTTACCATCGCGGTACAGGGCGTGGACGATCCGCGAATTTACAAAGCGGCCACGCGCGCTCTGCGCCGACTCTCCGGTCGCACGGGTTTGTTTTTCCCTCAAGATTTTATTACGCCAGAATCGGAAAAATCCGGTGATTTGACAATTACTGTGAACCGAGTCGGCTCGGTCATGCTGAATGAGGATGAAAGTTACGCGTTGGAAGTGACGCCGACTGATATTTATCTTACTGCCGAAACCGACATTGGCGCCTTGCGCGGACTGGAAACGTTTTTACAGCTCCTCGACGCCGATGCGAACGGCTATTTCTTTCCGGCTGTACGCATCGAGGACGAGCCGCGGTTTCCGTGGCGCGGATTGCTCATTGATGTGGCGCGCCACTGGGAACCGGTGGATGTGATCAAACGCAATTTGGACGGCATGGCAGCCGTCAAAATGAATGTGCTGCACTGGCATTTGACCGAAGATCAGGGCTTTCGCGTCGAGTGCAAAACGTTTCCCAAATTGCACGAGCTCGGCTCGGACGGCTTTTTTTACACGCACGAGCAAATCCGAGAGGTCATCGATTATGCAGCGGATCGTGGCATTCGCGTGATGCCGGAATTTGACATTCCCGGCCATTCCACGAGTTGGTTTGTGGGATATCCCGAATACGCCAGTCAACCCGGGCCCTACACCATCGAGCGGCATTGGGGAATTATGGATCCGGCGTTTAATCCGACGCTCGAAAAAACCTATAACTTTTTTGACGCCTTTTTTCAGGAAATGAGCGCGCTGTTCCCGGACGAATATATCCACATTGGCGGCGATGAGAACAATGGCAAACATTGGGATGCCAACAAGCAAATTCAGCAGTTTATGAAAGAAAACAACATCGAGGACAATCATGCGTTACAGTCTTATTTTAACCAGCGCATTTTGAAAATCCTGAGCAAATACGGCAAAAAAATGGTGGGGTGGGATGAGATTTTGCAGCCTGATTCACCAAAAGATATTGTCATTCAGTCGTGGCGCGGCAAAGAGTCGCTGATTCATGCGGCGAAAATCGGCTATAATGTTTTGCTGTCAAATGGTTATTATATCGATCTCATTCAGCCCACGGATTTTCATTATCGGAACGATCCGCTAATCGAAGACATGGGGTTGACTGAGGAGCAGGCGCAATACATTCTCGGCGGCGAAGCCACCATGTGGGGCGAGTTTGTGACGCCGGAAACTATCGATTCGCGCATTTGGCCGCGCACGGCTGCGATTGCCGAGCGCTTGTGGTCACCGGCTTTGGTAAAGGATGTTGACGATATGTATCGCCGGTTGGAGGATGTCAGTTTTCATCTCGAAGAATTAGGCCTTTTGCACATTAAAAATTATGATATGATGCTGCGGCGTTTGACCAACAATCAAGATATGGAGCCGTTACGCACCTTTGTGGATGTGGTCGAGCCGTTGAAAATTTACCAGCGCGGCCAGGCGAGAGAGTTCACCCAGCAATCGCCCTACACCCGCGTGATGGATGCCGCACGACCGGATCAAAAAGTCGCACGCGAGTTCCGGCAATTGGTGTCAGGCTTTCTCGCTGATGGCGCCAACGATCCCGAACGCGCTGGAAAAATTATCGCGCAGTTTCAAGTCTGGGCGCAGAATCATGGGGAGCTGGTGCCGATTATCGAAAAGTCGCCGATTTTGCGAGAGATTGAAAGCTTGTCCGAGGATTTAAAAACTATCTCTTTAATGGGTATAGAGCTCATGTCCGCCATTGAGCGCGGAGACACGATCTCCAATGAAAAAGCACAAGAGTATGCCGATGCATTAAACGCGGCTAAAAAGTCCCGCGGCCAGGTAGAGCTGCAGGTTGTACAACCGGTAGAACAACTTTTAGACTATGCACAATAGCCATCCATTGATCGTCCGGGATATTTATCCCTAACGGGCAATGGACAGGGACTCTGTAAGCACGAATGCACACAAATAAAAGACCTTTTATTCGTGTGCATTCGTGCACTATTCGTGTCCATTCATATTGATGAGCAAACCACCGTAACCTATTCTGAAATTTGAGACGGATATTAGAACATGCAAACCTCCCAACGCCTACTGTCGCTCGATGCCTTTCGCGGCCTCACCATCGCCGCTATGATTCTCGTCAACAATCCCGGAAGCTGGTCTGCGGTCTATGCCCCGCTCGAACATGCCGAGTGGCACGGCTGGACGCCCACGGATTTGGTGTTTCCGTTTTTCCTGTTCATCGTGGGCGTGGCCATCAAACTGTCCCTGGACAAGTATTATCGCACCTCGGATTCGTTAAAATCACTTTTTTGGCGCATCGGCCGGCGCACGGTCATTTTGTTTGCGCTCGGCTTGTTCCTCACCGGCTTCCCGGAATTTGATCTCGACACCTGGCGCATACCTGGTGTTCTGCAGCGCATTGCGGTGTGCTATTTTTTCGCATCGTTAATTTATATTGCCGCTGCGCGCAAAACCGAGCGCAACGTTTCCGTATCTTACAAGCCGCTGTTGGTTGTTACGGTTTCCCTGTTGCTTATTTATTTTCTGTTGATGAAATTTGTCCCCGTACCCGGCTATGGTGCCGGGCAGTGGGATTCCCCGGACAGCAATCTCGCCGGCTATGTGGATC
>CAYPZM010000301.1:0-6665 GCA_964414825.1 uncultured Cytophagia bacterium
TTGCACTGTTTGATTCGCGCGTAACCGAGTGGGATGTGATGGATGCCACACCATATAGCAAGGATATTTTGGCGCAACTCAAAACCGAATGCGACAAGCAGGGCCTCAGTTTCAATACCTATTATTCGATTCTCGATTGGCATCACCCTTCACAGTACGTGAATCCGGATGCTGAAAATCCACACGCCGGACATGCGCGGAATAAAATTTATGAAGATCGGAAAGAAGAATACATCGACTATATGAAAACGCAGCTCGAAGAGATCATCGACAATTATGACGTCGGCGTAATGTGGTTCGACGGCGAATGGCAAAACTGGTGGACCAAAGAAGACGGCATCGCCATGTACAATTGGCTGCGCAATAAAAAACCATCGCTCATCATCAATAACAGAGTTGGAGCCGCGCGTGGCGGCATGAGCGGATTTGATGAAGAAGAGGGCCATGCCGGCGATTTTGGCACGCCTGAACAGGAAATCCCGGATACCGGTCGGCCTGGTATGGACTGGGAAAGCTGCATGACCATGAACGACACCTGGGGCTACAAGTATTTTGATGATAATTGGAAATCCACCGAAACCTTGCTGCACAATTTGATCGACATTGTCTCCAAGGGCGGCAATTATTTGTTGAATATTGGCCCCAAGGCCGATGGCACCATCCCGGAAGAATCCGTAACGCGGCTGCGCGAAATGGGCGCCTGGATGCAAAAGTATGGCGAATCGATTTATGCCACATCTGCCAGCCCGTTTGAGGCACCGGCGTGGGGGCGTTACACGCAAAAGCCGGGCAAGCTTTTTGTACACGTGTTCGAACGTCCGGGAGATCAAACAATCACCATTCCGGTGGCAGCAGAGCAAATTTCCAAAGTTTATGAAATGAACGAGCCGGAACAAATTCTCGAAACTTCCGCAAGCGAAAATGGTACAATGGTTACGCTTCCGGCACGAGTTCCGGATGATATCGCCTCTGTATATGTTGTCGAGTATACAGGAGAAATTTGAATGTTTGCCGGAGGCAACGCTGTCTCCGGCGCTTATCCTTAGCTTTTATCCAGCATGAAATTTACCCATCTACACGTTCACTCCAATTACTCATTTTGCCGCGGTGCCAATACAATCGAGCAGATTTGTGCAGCAGCTCGCACCAAGGGATTTACGCCTCTCGCCTTAACCGACACGAATGGTCTTTATGGTCTGGGATGGTTTTTACAAACCGCGCGAAAATATGATCTGCAACCCATCATCGGAGCCTTCCTTACAACGGCCGACACTCATTGTGTCGTGTTGGTAAAAAACTATATCGGCTACAAATTTTTGTGTCGGGCTATTAGCAAAATCCATTGCCAAGCGGAATTTAATCTGAAAGACTACCTTGTTCATCACAAACAAGACGTGTTTATTCTCTCGAATGATACGGCGCTGCTTTTAGCCCTCAAGCAGCAAAATCAGCTCGAGGATGTATTTGCCGAGTTGGTGCCGCATGAAAAGCCGCAATCTTTGCTCAATTTTGCTCGACAACATGATATTCCTGTGGTGGCTACCAACCAGGTGTATTGCGTTAGCCGGCAGGATTTTGCTACGCACCGTATGTTGCGGGCAATCGATTTGAATACAACCCTGGAGCGCGTTCCGAGCTCAGAGTTGGCGTCGCCAAACGGCAACTTGGCCACGGCTGAGGAAATGGCGGCTATGTTACCGAATGCGCCGGAGGCAGTGGAGAATTCAACAAAAATTGCCCGGAACTGTTTAACAAATCTAGATTTTAAGCATCCCATTTTCCCGGCTTATAAAAGTCCGAATGGCCAGGATGTAGATGCCTATCTTTTGGAAAAAGTTCATGAGGGGATCCTTTGGCGATACGGCGAAATGAATGCGGACATACAAAAGCGCCTGGATTATGAGATGGAAATTATTCTGGAGAAAAAGTTTGCGCCCTATTTTTTAGTGGTCGCAGAAATTGTCAAAAAAGCGCCACGCACGTGCGGACGGGGTTCGGCTGCTGCCAGTTTGGTTAGCTATGCGTTGGGCATTACGCATGTGGATCCGCTCAAATACAATCTATTTTTTGAGCGTTTTTTAAACAAAGGCCGACAAGACCCGCCGGACATTGATGTGGATTTTCCCTGGGACGAGCGTGATGAAATTTTGAATTACATCTTTGAAACGTATCGGCCCGAAAACGTGGCCATGATTGCCAATCACAACTCGTTCAAAGTGCGTTCGGCTGTGCGCGAAATTGCCAAAGTCTATGGATTGCCAGATGCGGAAATCGGCGCCATCACCAAAAAGATGACCGGCTCTTGGCAGCCTTCGGATATTTGGGATTTGACACAATCGCATCCCATATATAAAGCCACAGAATTTCCCGAACCGTGGCCGGAAATTATAAGCCTGGCAGAAAAAATTCGCGGCTATCCCCGGCATCTTTCCCTGCATTGCGGCGGCGTCGTCATTGCGCCGGATGGTCTGCAAAATTATGTGCCCATTCAACCGGCGCAAAAAGTGCTAAAACTCACCGGCATTCTCGATCCCGAATCCACTGGAATTCCAAATGCAACCGAGCCACATGAGCTTCGTGTTGTGCAGTGGGAAAAGGATCAATCCGAAGACATGTATTTGGTGAAAATGGACATCTTGGGAAACCGATCCTTGGCCGTCATTCGAGATGCTTTGGCTGCGGTTAAAGCAAATTATGATATAGATATCAACTATTCAACCTGGCATCCACTGCACGATTTTAAAACCAACGAGCTCATTCGAAACGGCGATACCATTGGCGTGTTTTATGTTGAATCTCCTGCCATGCGGCTCTTGCAAAAAAAGACACAAAAGGGCGATTTTCGACATCTCGTTATTCATAGTTCTATAATTCGTCCGGCTGCGAATGTGTATATTAACGAGTATATTCGTCGATTAAAGGGGGGCAAATGGCAATCACTTCATCCTTTACTTGATAACTTGCTTCAGGAAACATTTGGCATCATGGTTTATCAAGAAGATGTTTCCAAAGTGGTTATGGCCCTGGCAGATTTTACCCCGGCTGAAGCCGATGATTTGCGCAAAATTATTTCCAAAAAGCACAAGGAAAGGCAAATTCAGGATTACAAGGAACAATTTTATTTCGGAGCGGGCAGCAAAGGAGTGTCCCAAAAGACATGTGACGATATTTGGAACATGATTCTGTCATTTTCAGGCTATAGTTTTTGCAAGCCACATTCTGCGTCCTATGCGCTGGTTTCCTTTAAATCAGCTTATTTGCGTGCCCATTATCCGGCAGAATTTATAGCTGCGGTTATTTCTAACCAGGGTGGTTATTATTCAACATTTGCCTATATTTCCGAAGCGCGGCGGATGGGATTAACGATTTTGCTTCCGGATATCAATCTTAGTGAACAACATTACAAGGGCAGGAAACATAAAGTGCGCGTTGGTTTTATGCAGTTAAAAGGCATCAATAAACAGGTTATAAAACGGCTGCTAAACGAGCGCGAAAGTGGCCAATTCACATCACTAACTGATTTTCAAAATCGAGTTGAATGCGATCCTTCAGACATGGCAATTTTAATCAAATCGGGATGCTTTGATACGATAGAACCGAATAAAACAAGACCACAGCTCTTATGGCAAGCGCGTCTCGCCCCAATTGGAATAAATTACTCAAAAAATGACACACTGTCTCTTTTTGATCAAGAGCGGCCGCAATGCATACCTGCTCCCCCCGAATATGACGAGCACACCATTTGGCAGCTCGAAATGGATACGCTTGGATTTCTCTTGTCACGTCATCCGCTAACGCTGTATGGCGATCGATTAAATGAACAGAATATAGTCAAAGCAAAAGATTTAAAGCGATACATTAAACAACGTGTAAAAACTGTGGGATGGTACATAGCTGGTAAAATAACCAGCACAAAAAATCAGGATTTGATGGAATTTATCAGTTTTGAGGATACGACCGCCATCTACGAGACGACCTTTTTCCCTAAAACCTTTGCAAAATTTGTCCACATGCTGTCCCGCACTCGACCGTTTATTCTGGAGAGCATTGTTGAATCGCATTATGGCGCCATTACTCTCTCTGTAGAAAAAGTGGAATATCTCTAACCCATTTTGTATTATAGAGCCAATTAAACTCTAACATGTATTGAGAATGCTATGAAAAGAACAGTTGCAGTTTTACTTTTGCTTGCCAGTATGGCTTTTGCGCAAAAAGAACCGATCACTTTTTTCAGAATGGGGCCTTCTCTTGGATTTTACGCCACTCCGGATACGGACAGTTGGAACACGATAGTAGGCGTGCATTCCCGCTTCAAGTATAATTTTTTGGGAGCCGAGCTTGCCATAAACTATAAAAGCGAGCAATATAACAACGACGTGGTTTGGGTTAAAAGCTGGCCGATTCGGACGTCGGTTCTGCTATATCCGCTGCCGTGGATGTATGCCATTGGCGGCATTGGATATTATGATCTGTACATCGATTATAATCAGAATTATAATCAACTTGCAGATTTTGAAAACGAAGCAAAACAACAGTGGGGAGCGCATGCCGGCCTGGGAGTGGAAAAAATGATCTCCAAAACCAGCATCTTGGTTGTGGAAATGCGTTATGCCAACATTGATTACGACTTTACTCCGTTTCCCACAAGCTCGGATATCGATACAAATGCGCTTGCAATTGTGGCTACAATGCTGTTCAAGTTTGGTGTGGAGTGAGGATCAGATAATCAATCGCCTTTCTTTGATATCACGCTGAGCTTGCAGCAGGTCCTGCTCAGATCCAATATCTTGCCAATAATAATTATCCATAGAATAAGCAGCAATGTTGTGGCCGCTTTTAGAGGCTTCTATATAGGTGTCGATGCTATAAAAAACATCCTTGCGCACATTTCGGAATAAAAAAGGTTGAATCACTTGAATACCGCAAAATCCATAATGGTTGCCGCAATTTTTATTTTGTTCGCTTGCCCGGCCTAAAAGTCGATTTTTGTCGTCAAACACCAATGCACGATCCGACTGGCTAGAGTTCACGACTAATGTTGCATCATTGTTATTTTCTGCATGCGTTTGCAGGAGACGGCTCAAATCGAGGTCGCTCAAAATATCAACATTATGAACGAGCAGGGGAGAGTCGCCCGGAAAAAATTTGAGCATTTTCTTGATGCCGCCGCCAGTGTCTAAAAGTTTCGGCTCGTAGGAAAAATGCAGTTTAGCGCTCACATTCTTTGAAAAGGCAATCAGAAAATCTTCAATTTGCGTCGCTCGATAGTGCGCATTGATAGCAATTTCATTAAACCCAAAGCGTACCAAGCGATTTAACAAGATGGCCAGCAAAGGTGCGCCGTGAACAGGCACCAGAGCCTTTGGAAGAGAATCGGTCAAGGGTCGCAAGCGAGTTCCGAATCCGGCTGCTAAAATCATGGCGCGCATTGATCCACTCGCTGTTTGGTAAAATTTTCCAACTCTGTATTACAAAATAGGTCACGTTCAAAAATACGTTGCAATTCGGGTAGCGGCTCGAACACGTTTGTATCATGTAGCATTATTTTTAAATTTTTAATAGCTTGCGGCAAACCTGACAGAAATGCTTTTTTATTTTTTACAAAACTTAGATAACTAAATGCAGCTAAAATCTGTAATATTCGGACTAGGGCAAATTCATAAAAGTATTTATTGAACTGTTTTTCGTCAATCTGAAAACTTTTGGAAGCTGTTTGTAAGTAAAAATCCACTAGTTCCCCGCGAAAATCTTGAGACAAATCCACATTTCCATCAAAAAGCAAGGAAGCAACATCATATTGTAAAGCCCCGCGTCTGCCGGACTGATAATCTATAAAACGAGGCATGTTTTTTTGAATCATTATGTTTCTGGATTGAAAATCGCGATAAAGGAAAAAGTCGGGCTTTTCTCGAATTAAATGTGAAATTAGCGTGTCAAAATCACTTTGTAATTTTACAACGTCATATGGTTTTTTAACAAATCGGTTTAGAAATGCCTCTCGAAAGTAATCCAAATCGTGCTTTATGGCAGCCGCATCAAATGTATCAAACTGATAGCATTTTGAGAAATCTACAGTTTGCCCGGCTTTTTGAAACTGCGGCAAATAGTCCAGCACCTTTTCATACATGGATTTTATATGATACGGTTCAGGCTCGAGCCTTAACCAATCACACAACGTAACGTCACCCAAATCCTCTAAAAGATAAACATGATTTATAGGATCGTAATCAAACACATCGGGCACAGGCAAATTATGCGATAAAAAATGTCGAGTAAACGAAATAAATGCTTCGTTTTCGGCCGGATTTTCGCCATAGACGCCAATGACGGTTGTATCGCCATACATGCGAAAGATTTTGCGATCCGAACCATCACCTTTAAGATTAACGCACCGTTCTAGTGGTTGACGAAAGTATCGCTCAAACGACTCGCTAACCCGATTTTTAATGACTGCTATTTCCATGAATTAAATATAGAAATTGTTTATCACTTTTCAAAATATGATCTGTTTTGACCAAGGCCGCAACTATTTTAAAGCAACAGAAACAAAAACAAAACGAAAAAGCAGTAATACCATGCTTTGATTTTGCTTGCAACTAAAAGCGGACTTTAATATATTGGCACGCCTTACAGGCAAATGCCAAGGAATTCAGTTGAATGTCGAC
>CAYPZM010000302.1:0-6654 GCA_964414825.1 uncultured Cytophagia bacterium
TGGTCATTTCTCGGCTACACGCCGGATAATCGATTTTCACTTACGGAACGGCCGGGCTGGTTAAAACTATCACCTTACAGCACCAATACCACCGTCATTCAAAATGATGGCGAACACAGCTACGCCATCGTCACGCGAGTTGATGTTGCGCCGGAATCAACGCGGGATCAGGCCGGCTTGTGGATTATCAACGGCCCGGAAACAGTGGCCGCCAAAGTGTACAGCAGTGTCAATGGGGATGGCGAGAACGTCCTGGCCTTCAGTTTTGACAATACGTTACAAGAAGTAAAAAATACCATCGGTTCTGTCGTGTGGCTCAAACTGTTGCGGGAAGACCATGATATCTCCGGATTTTACAGTTCGGATGGTATCGTCTGGGCGCGTATTGGTGATGCCATGAATTGCGTCAAGATGGATCGAGAAGCAACGCAGTTTAATAATTTTACCGGCAATTATCAGGGCCTTTTTGTTGAAGGCACGGACGCCTTTTTTGATCTGTATATTTACAAAGATGCCTACAGCCTTATACGAGCGGACAGTCCGGCCAATCAATCCGGCACAACCCGACGATACGCCCGGCAGGAAGGATTTGTCCTCGGCAATATTCACCATAATGATTGGGCCATGATCGCCGGCGTTGATTTCGGCAACGCGGATTATCAGAAAACGCCGGACTCTCTCCGCTTTGTCGCCGCCAGCCCGGTTGATGACGCCCGTATTGAAGTCTGGCTCGATTCTCTCGATACCGGCGAAAAAATCGCCGAATGCGCCGTTGGCAATACGGGCGATTTGAACACCTTTGAAATATTCACAACAGACGCCAAGTCGGTCACCGGACAACACGATGTGTATCTGAAATTTATCGGCACGGGAACGAACCCGCTGCTGCAATTGAAATATCTCATTTTTAAAGCTGAAGAAGATCCGACGACCTCGTTGTCGCAGCCTACGGATGCTGTCCAGCCGCAGCGTTTCGGATTAAAGCAGAACTATCCCAATCCATTTAATCCATCAACGCGCATCGATTTTTGGCTTGCGGAACAGTCATTCGTTTCGCTCAAGATTACGGATATTTTGGGCAGAGAAGTGATAGAACTGGCGGGCGACGAATTCGTCAGAGGCGAGCACTCGATCAGATTTGATGCTTCGGATTTGTCCGGCGGCATCTATTTCTATACCATGCGAACGAATGCTTTTAGGCAAACAAAGAAAATGTCTTTCTTGCGATAGTGCTGTATGACCTCGGGAGCGCATAACTCTTAAAAGTTGCGGCGCGCGTTTGACGCGTAATGCACGCACGTCAAGCAAGTCGCAATAATGTACATCCTTTTTTCTGCGAGTCCCCGGGTTCAAGTTTCAAGACGTGCACCGGCATAATCTCATTTTTCCTTACAAGCTAATACAAAGAAAGGAGGTGAATGAACTCGGAATAATCGAGATTATTTCAACTGTGAACGAGTCTTGAACATTAACTCGTGTCAAGTGATTCAAACTTTTTTTTAAAAGGAGAAGCGCAATGAGAACGTTACAAGCAGCTTTAATTTTCACCTTATTATTCGCTTTTGGTGTGATGGCACAGGTCGACCCGGGAACTGACAATTTAACCCATTGGTGGTCGTTTGATGATGGTACCGCCAATGATCAGGTTGGCGAAGCGCATGGGGTCATAATTGGAGAGGCTCCCATTGTTGATGGCTCTCTGCACATTGATACCCTGGATCAATGGATTGAACTACCTGCTGATCTTATTATGGTGCCGGACTATGATGCCGTATCGGTCGCTACCTGGTTCACGCCAACGGACAGTGCCAATAATGGTTTTCACATGGTGGTCTATTTTGGCGATTCTAATGAGAGTGGATTAGGTTCAAATGGATTTTTTATTTCACCCTGTCGAGGTGACGACGTCAGCCGCGCTGCTATTTCTTGCGGCGAAGAAGCAGAACCTTGGACGGCCGAGAGTGGCGTCAATGGCCCCGAGACAAATGACGGCATTCTGCACCACATGGTCGTCACTATCGACGATGCGCAGCTTGATTTCTATGTCGATGGCGAGTGGATGGGAGCTGCCGAGCTGCTCGGCGATAATGCGTTGTGGAATCTCAGCTCAAATTACGCGTATATCGGCAGAGGCGGTTATACAGCAGATCCGGTATTGCTTGGTGAAATTCACGACGTACGGATGTACAACAAACTCTTGAGCCAGGATGAAGTGCTTCATCTGTATGAGAATTTTCCGGTATCCGCTGTTGAACAGCGCGTTGGTTCACAACCGCAGGATTTCAACCTGGGGCAAAATTACCCCAACCCGTTTAATCCAACCACAACGATCGAGTACGCCCTGCCAAATACAACCGCAGCGCGTCTTACCGTCTATAATATGGTCGGTCAAAAAATCGCCACGCTGGCAGATGACCTGCATCAGGCCGGGACATTCAAGGCAGCCTGGAATGGTATGAATGACTTTGGGAATGCGGTGAACAGCGGACTCTACATCTACAAGCTGGAAACCGAAAATTACAGTATGACGAAAAAAATGGTTCTGATGCGATAGTCTCATATGACGAAAGCTTAAAGTGTTGCTATCGAACAGAATTCTGAAATTCACGTGCATCCCTTGCTCAATTGCCCGGACATCTGTTTTATTTTAGAGATTTGGTATGGTCAAAAAATTTAATGTCTTTATGTGCTTTGTCGTGTTCTTTTTACACCTCGGCTCAACTGCATTCACCACCACCGGGGAAATCGGCGGCAACGCTAAAAATCCGCTTATTTGGGCCGATGTCCCCGACATGTCGATGATCCGCGTTGGCGACACCTGGTACATGAGCAGCACCACCATGCACATGGCGCCCGGCGTGCCGATTATGAAATCGAAAGATCTGGTCAATTGGCAACTGGTCAATTATGCTTATGATATTCTGGACGACGTGGATGCCCTGAATCTGGCCAATGGGAAAAGCGCGTACGGAAGGGGATCGTGGGCCAGTTGCTTGCGCTACCACAATGGCCTGTATGTCGTCAGTACGTTTTCCGGCACGACCAACAAGACCTATATCTATACAACAAAAGATATTGAAAAGGGGCCATGGACAAAAATTTCATTCGAGCCAGCCTATCACGACCACAGCCTGTTTTTCGAAAAAGACGGCCGCGCTTACATGATCTGGGGCGTCGGTAAATTGCGTTGCGTTGAATTAAGAGATGATTTTTCTGGCATAAAAGAGGGAACCGAACGCGTGCTCATCGAAAATGCCAGCGCGCCGGCCGGCGATAATATCATGCTCGGCGCCGAGGGTTCGCAATTGTTCAACGTGAACGGCAAATATTATCTGTTCAACATTACCTGGCCGCGCGGCGGCATGCGAACGGTCATCATTCATCGCGCCGACCACATCACCGGACCGTTTGAGGGCCGCCTCGCGTTGCAGGACAAAGGCGTTGCCCAGGGCGGCCTCATCGATACGCCGGATGGACGCTGGTTTGCCTATCTGTTCCGCGATTTTGGCGCTGTCGGCCGAATTCCCTATCTCGTGCCGGTTACATGGGAAGACGGCTGGCCGGTGCTGGGATTGCACGGCCGCGTTCCTGAAACGCTGGAAAACCTTGCCGCCGGCGCTGGGTTGATCCCCGGCATTGTCGCGTCCGATGAGTTTAATCGTAATCAAGATGATCCCGAACTGCCGTTGGTCTGGCAGTGGAACCATAATCCGGACGACGACTTGTGGTCGCTCACCGAACGACCAGGTTTTCTGCGCCTGCGCACCGGGCGCGTCGATTCTTCCTTTTTGACGGCCAGAAACACGTTGACGCAGCGCACCATCGGTCCGGAATGCTCCGGTTCAACATCAATCGATGTCTCATTTATGCAGGACGGTGATTTTGCCGGTCTCGCCCTGTTGCAGAAAAAATATGGTGTGGTCGGCGTTAAAGCTGAGTGTGCTGATAAATCGATTGTGATGGTGAGCGCAGAATCCGGAAAACCTGTCGAGCGGCAACGCCTGCCGCTTTCGCAAACAAAAGTCTATCTGAAAGCCGACTGCGATTTTCGTGATCGTACAGACATTGCCCATTTTTTCTACAGCCTCGATGGTCAAACGTGGAATCCCATTGGCGAACCACTTGAAATGGAATACACCCTGCCGCATTTTATGGGCTATCGGTTTGGCGTGTTCACTTGTGCGACCAAAACACCCGGTGGACATGTCGATTTTGATTATTTCCATATAAACGACAAAATTGAAAATACAATTAGATAAAGGAGGTGGGCGATAGACATTTTCGGACAATACTTTAACTCGGTTTGAACTTTGTCACAATCATTTGTTTTAGGAGGTCATGATGTTTGCGAAAAAGTTGTTATGCATTGTTTTTATCATTCTCGGCATTGCTACTCTCGTGTTTGCCCAATCCAAAGGCAATATCGTCTTTGTCAGCTTTCAGGATGGTATCAAGATCGATCCTGAGACGGGCGAGTCGCCGGATATGCCGCACATTTACGCCTTGCAGGATGAAGGCTACGATGTCACCCTTTTTTATAATGAATCATTATCGACAGCCGAGGAATCCACACTTGATACGTTGTATAACGCTGATCTGATTATCATGGGACGCTCCACACCCAGCCCTGGTTACGGTGATCACAAACAGACCTGGAACGAGATCACAACGCCCATCCTGAACCTTGAATTATGGAATTGCCGCAGTAACCGTTTAAACTGGTTCAATACGGATAATATGGTGAGTATTTCGGAGGAAGGTACCATCTATAATGCGATTATTGAAGAGGAAGATGATCCGGTATTTGAAGGCTGGGATACATCCGCCCCCATACCGTGGGTGATCGCCCCGTTTGATGCCGTGGGTACAAGCGATGCCGGTAATGGTATTGTTGTCGCACGTTTAGAATCCGATGGGACGGTTGTCTTTGTTCGGTTTGAGCCGGAAGTCGAGTTTTACGATGGTGCCGGTGATTGGCCGGCCGGACATCGTACCGTCATTGGTAACGGGCGTGATAACAGCGGCAATGCGCCTTTTGATTACTATAATTTTACCGTTGAATCCGAAGCGATCTTTTTGGCTGAAGTCGCGCGCATGGTGGCGCTGAGCCAGGGCGGCAACGCCGTGAACGACCGTCGTGAGTCGCCGACACCCGCCGGTTTTGTCCTGCAACAAAACTACCCGAATCCGTTTAATCCGACAACGACGATTTCTTTTGAATTACAGAACAAATCGGATATCCGCCTTGTCTTGTATGATATTCGTGGACACATCCTGCAGGACATTGCCTCCGGACCATTTGAGGCCGGCGCCCATGATATTGTCTTTGATGGGGGTCACTTGTCGTCCGGCTTGTATGTCTATAAATTGATGGCAAACGGCTTTGTTGAGACGAAAAAAATGGTCTTGATCAAATAATCCGTCTCTAGCACCTGATGATGATGTGCTGAAATTTTGTAATAGATTAACCGCATCCTCATCGTGCTGCTCTTGATGAACGCGGATGCCCCGGCGCAAACAGTTCTTGCCTTCTGAATGCGCCGGGCATCGGCATTTTAATGCGGGCGCTTTTGTTTTGTTACATTACCGCTTCTTTGCGTCACATACTTTATAACGGAGCATGGTTTGTGCAAGCTTTTATACCCTGGACTATTCATCAGTCTTTTCGTGCTTTTTCATTGTCAGCATGACAACCGCATTGATCGTTTGGCTGTGGTGCAGCGCCAATCGCCGGGCGTGGAATCCATCGACAGCCTTTCACCATTTTCTCTTGGCAACGGCGAGTTTGCCTTTACGGCTGATGTCACCGGTTTGCAATCGCTGCCCGATTCTTACATCAAGGACATGCCGCTCACCACGCAATCGCAGTGGGGCTGGCACACCATGCCAAATGATTCAAATTATAAATTTGAACAAACGCTGCACAATTTTGACACCTATGGGCGCCCGGTTCCGTATGCCGCGGATATGCGTTCGAAGCCGGCGACCTATTTCCGCGCCAATCCGCACCGGCTGCATCTTGGGCAGATTGGTTTTAAAACACAAGACGGTGATGCTCTTGATCCTAAAGATATCTCGAATATCAAGCAAAAATTGGAGCTGTGGCAAGGACTCTTGCAGAGCAGATTTGTTATTAATGATCAACAGATTTTTGTTGAGACCTGCGCTCATCCCGGCATGGATCAGATTGCCGTTCGGGTTAACGCGGAGAATCTGGCCCAATCCGGACTCGCCATTGGTTTTGATTTTCCCTACGGCGCCGAGGTGTGGGGCAAAACCGCTTTTGACTGGGATAGTCCAAATAGCCATACATCAACTATTATTGAGCAGGGCGACAATCTTGTTCGCATCGAACGGCAACTGGATGCGACGCGGTATGGTGTCACCATCCACTGGAGCGGCGATGCGGAATTTAATGAACTCGAAAAGCATTCCTTTCTTCTCAGCATTAGAGAGAAAAAGCAATTTGAATTTGTTTGCCATTTTTCGCCAAAAGAAATTGAAGCGATTGAAAATCCGGCTGAAACCTTTGTAGAATCAAAAAAACACTGGAAAACATTCTGGCAGTCCGGCGGGGCGATCGAGTTGTCAAAAAGTACAGACCCGCGCGCACACGAGTTGGAGCGCCGCATTGTGTTGTCGCAATATCTCACG
>CAYPZM010000303.1:0-6651 GCA_964414825.1 uncultured Cytophagia bacterium
CGCCGCTGAACCACGGCCAATAGGTGACGCCATAGGGCATGTTCAGTTCCAGAACGCGCTCGTAACTTTGTTTTACAGCATCCATATCCTCGCTAAATGTTATGCCGCCGGCCACGGGTTTTAGCGCAATTTGCCGACAAAAATCCAGAAACACGGCCGGTGATTCGCCTTGCAGTCCGCCTTCGTATTCGGTAAATCCCAAACTGGCGGTCTGGCTCAAAGCTGCTTGCCAATCCGCTTTTAGCTCCTTGCCAATAATTCCGGCGATAAAACCAAAGTTTTTCAACTTTTGCTGCTCGTTTTTCTCACAAAACAGCAAGGGTGAGGATGCACCAACGAGACTAACAAATGCGGTTGATTTGATAAAATTTCTTCGGTTAAGCTTCATAATTGTTTCTCCCTCACGGCGTCACCAAACGCCTTTAAATTGTTAAACTGCATTTCATCATACTCGCGCGAAGCGACCACGCCTTGGGCGCCGGCCTGAAACGCGAGCTGCGTGGCTTTGTAGATGCTTTCCGGATCGCTGGGATACGGTTGACCATTCCAGGGAATGTCAATGCCGATACCCGAGGCAACGGGCAGCGTGCCGTTTGTCGCATCCACGGCGCGTTTGGTTTCAATGTAAACATATTCGGGCGGGATGCCGTCGTCCAGTTTTTCCAGCGCGGGAAAACTCTTTTTGTCATACTGAAACAGCGCGTAAAACAGCTCCATGGACTGCTCGAGCGTGAGCTCGGAAGTGAAGGTCTTGTGCTCCTCGGCGAGCTTCCAATGGTGCAGGCGCGGACCAAAAATTTCGTGATACAAAATCGGCTTGATCCAGTCGCACGTGCCGACCATTTCAGGATACGGCGCGGCAGCACGATAAAAAATATCCCAGCTTGAACGCTGATGGTCAATATGTCGCACCACTTCTGCGCTCGGCTTGACACTTTTGACCGCCTCATAGATCATTTTCTGGATTTCATTATCCGCCTGAATCCATTGATAATTCCAGCCGAGAATTTCAGGATACTTTTGAAACAGGCGCAAGACAGTCGTCACCACGCCGTCGATCGGCTTTTGACCCCGGCGTATAGATTCCATCGAATTGTACAACTCGCGATAGCCGGTTCGCGCGCGTTCCGCATCCAAACCTTTTTCTTTATTTTTGGACAAACAGTGCGGACAAAAACAGGTGGGCGTAAAGCCATGGCGAAAGAGCTGTTCGGAGAGCGGCCCAACGCGCTCAGCGCCAAATTGGATGCCGTCGAGATCGTAATTGCTGAACATATCGAGCACCGAGGCGCGCAGCCATTCGCGGTAATCCGGATTGTTCCAGCATGGCGATTTGCCGATGTCGCCATTCAGATCCACAACCAGCACGTTTTTCCAATTGGCAATACTCGGCTGGCCATTCACCAGAACACGATTGATATCGGTGGGTTCGTACCAACGCGCAAACACCTTCATGTTGCGGGCGCGCAGGGGCTTTTGGATTTCATTGAATAAATCGCGGTCGCCGTACTCAAAGTCCTGGGGATTGGCCTGGTGACGCAAAATCGTATCTTTATAAAAGCGTTCATCCGCTTTGAGCCAAATTTTGGGCATGGATCGTTTGCGTTCATCGCGAATAGGAAAACCATGATCGGCCAGCACCTGTGGCGGACGATTCACAGCGCAATAATAGGTGTGTGTGGTGAGATAGAGCGTGTTTATGGCGCCGCGCTCCTGCAGGCCATCGAGGCATTTTTCTATACCCTCGTCCAGCATATTGTGGCCGTAAATTTGAATACCGACGTGTGGTCTGGAATGTGAAGCAGCATGCAAATGGGGTAATCCGGCTGCAGAAACAGAGGCCAGAGCAGCAGTTTTGATAAAGTCGCGGCGATCCATATTGTCTCTCTCCCAAAAACTTTATTTAATCGTTATCGCAATCCTTTTCGTAACATAAGAATTGCTGTAACGAATAAAAAGCAAATTTTGGCAGGAAAGCGTTTATAAAACAACTAAGGAAAAGATAATATGGTTTTAACGGGCAACGTATTCGTTCGCCTGTTTAGATTCATCAAAAGATAGGCGCTCAACTTGAAAAAAAGAGCTATTTTACATTTTCGGTGCGATTTGCCCCTTCCGGGCTTTGCTTCATAGGGATTTCAAACTTTTCAGTTACCGGTTGTATTTTTTCAATAATTGTGGCGTGATAATACTCCTCTTGCAAACCGCGATACAGGCTATAGCACATGATCATCAACACAAACGTAAAGGGCAAACCGGTGGTAATGGAAGCGCTCTGCAACGCCACCAATCCACCGCCAAACAGCAGTGCAGCAGCGCAGAGTCCCTCGGTTACGGCCCAAAAAATGCGCTGTGGAACCGGTGAATCGAGCTTGCCGCCGGAGGTGAGATGGTCGACCACAAGCGAGCCGGAATCCGACGAGGTGACAAAAAAGATGGTGACTAGCAAAATGCCAATAAACGAGGCAACCTCGGTGAGCGGAAAACTTTCCAACATCACAAACAGTGCTGTGGCTACTTCCTCATTAACTGCCGATGCAATATCGGCCAAACCGGTGGATTGCAGCCATAGGGCAGAGCCACCAAAGGTGGACATCCACAAAAATGAAAGCAATGTGGGAATAATCATAACGCCGAGGATAAACTCGCGCACGGTACGGCCTTTGGAGACGCGGGCAATGAACATGCCGACAAACGGTGACCAGGAGATCCACCATCCCCAATAAAAAATCGTCCACGGATTTTGCCAACTGGTGCCGTCAACACCGTGAAAAGTTTCCACCCAAAAACTCAATTGCGGCAAGTTTTCCAGATAAAATCCTATGTTTTGCGTAAAGGCTTTTAAAATGTAAACCGTTGGGCCAAAAATCAGCAAAAAGAGCATAAAAACCCCGGCCATGTACAAATTGGCGGTACTGAGCAGCTTTACGCCTTTGTCCAGTCCGGCCACAACGGAAAGGGTAGCAAAAAATGTAATGATGGCGATGAGCAGAACCGCATATTCGTTTGTGATGGGATAGCCGAATAAATAGTTCAGCCCGGCTGATACTTGCTTAACGCCCAGCCCCAGTGATGTGGCCAGCCCAAACAGCGTGGCCAGCACCGACAGGATGTCGATAATATTGCCCCAAACTCCATAAATTCGGTCTTTGAGCAGGGGATAAAAAATGGAACGGATGGTCAACGGCAGCCCGCGGTTAAAGGCAAAAAACGCCAGAGATAAACCGACCAATGCGTAAATGCCCCAGGGATGCAATCCCCAATGGAAATAAGTCAATCCCAGCGCCACCTGCGAGGCTTGCGGTGTTTCGGGCAAAATATTAAACATGGGTGAAGGATCCATGTAGTGAAAGATGGGTTCGGCCACGCTCCAAAACATCAGTCCGATGCCCATGCCAGCGCTAATCAACATGGCAAACCAGCTAAACGTACTAAATTCCGGCAACGCATCCGGACCGCCGATTTTGATATTGCCGAATCGGCTAAAGGCCAAAATAAACATAACAATGACAAAAAAGTTGGCGGCCAAGATATAAAGCCAACCAAAATTATTTCCAATGCCGTTGAGTAAATTTTGAAAAAAGGCAGCAGATTGCTCTTCAAAAACAAATGTCAATACGATGAACAACAGAACCAATCCGCCCGCAATAAAAGCTACCTGCGGATGCAAATCAAAGCCAAATTTTTTGATATTTTTTTCGCCAGGGACGTGACCATGAGATTCGTCATAAAAGCTGGCTTTGGGCACAATTTGCAAACCAAGCAATACATCACGTTCTTTAATGGCCTTGCGTTTCTGCCTTTCCCAGTGCTCGCGCGCTATTTCAAACGCTTTGCGCTGGTAGGTCATCTCTTTTTTTGGTTTTTTCTTCTTTTTCGAGTGGTTCATGCTGCTCCCGGATGCGGATTTAGAGATTTTCCCTTAATAAACTCTTCGAGCGCTGGAATCTTTGTGGAAATTATGTTTCTCGATCTCTCACTTTGGTCGATGCTGTTGAAACCATTCTCCTGCATATTTGGCTACTTGTTCCAAAGCACCCGGTTCTTCAAACAAATGCGTCGCGCCTTCGACAAAACGCAGCTCGTTCTCGGCCCGCATTTGACGCTGGGCGGATTTATTGAGATCGATGACTTGGTGATCCAGTCCACCAACAATGAGCAGCGTCGGACTCTTTACCTTTCCCAGCGCTTCTTCCGCCATATCCGGCCGGCCACCGCGCGATACTACTGCATATACCTGGTCCGGGCGTTGCGTTTCTGCAATGAGTGCGGCGGCTGCGCCTGTGCTGGCGCCAAACAGCCCGATGGGCAAATGTTTTGTTGATGCTTCATTCGCCAGCCAATCAATGGCCCCTACAAGCCGCTCGGCGAGCGTATCGATATCAAACCGGAGCTCTCGGGTACGCTGATCGATTTCCTCCTCTTCAGAGGTCAGCAAATCGATCAAAAATGTAGCCAAGCTCCGTTCATTCAGTTTTTCGGCGACAAAATTATTTCTCGAACTGAATCGGCTGCTGCCACTGCCGTGTGCAAACAGAACCATAGCTTGCGCTTGCTCGGGTAAACTCAGGTTTCCCTCCAATGTAATGGACCCGACTTGAAATACGGTACGTTGACCCACAGCGGATTTTTCAGGCGACATATGGACAACTCCTATTTGTGATAATTCTGCAAAATCTCGCGAACCTCATCGTCCGTGGTTTGCGGAAACTCGTTGTACCAAGCCCCCACGCCGCCAAACGGCTGCGGCGTTTCTAGGCAGATCATATCGTCCACCAAATCCGACAATTCTTCGCATGTCTCAGGCGGAGCTGTGGGTACGGCCACCACAATCTTTTTGGGATGATGCGTTCGCAACGCTTGAATGGCAGCGCGCATGCTCGCACCGGTGGCGAGTCCGTCATCCACGAGAATAGCGATCTTGTTGGAAAACGAGGGCCGCTCCTGATCTCCTCGATACAGCTCTTGCCGTCGCTGCAATTCCTGGCGTTCCTGTTCGGCAATTTCATCAATACGCTCTGGAGAGATATCGAGCTGCCGTACGATATTCTCATTCAAAACTCGCTCGCCGCCGCTGGCAATGGCCCCCATGGCCAGCTCTTCTTGTCCAGGTACACCCAATTTTCGCACGATATAGACATCCAGAGGCGCCTGTAAATATTCGGCCACATGCCGCGCTACCGGAAGCCCCCCACGCGGCAATCCCAAAACGATGACGTCCTTTTCTCCTTTATACTTTTCTAGGCTGGGTGCTAATTTTTTACCACTGTCATCACGATTTTCAAATAAAGCCATAACTCATTCCTTAAAACGATATAACTGAAATAGCCTGTTGGCAAAGGCACCAACAGGCCAAGCGTATTGAATTACGAAGGTTTACCCGAAGAAACATTGCGCAATATATCGCCACTCAAATTGCGGTCTTTTGTCTCTGTGGCAATGTCACCAATCGACAAAATGCCGGTCAACCGCTTATCTTTATTGAGCACCACCAAACGACGGATTTTTTTATCCGACATCAATTTTCTGGTTTTGTCCAGATCATCCTCTTCAAAGCAGTATTCAATATTGTCCGTCATGACATCACGAACCTTGGTCTTGTCCGGCTTGTTACCTTCAGCCGTTGAGCGGACCGCAATATCGCGATCAGTGAGCATACCTACCAGGCGATCAATTTCACCCACTGGCAGTGCACCAACATGACGGTCATGCATTATTTTCGCTGCTTCCTGAACAGTTGTTGAAGGATTGATGAGTTCAACGTCTCTACTCATAATTTCACGTACTTGCATGATGTTATACCTCCATCATTTTATGAAAAATTACAACTTTCTCGTTCTGTCAAAACCCTTGGGTTTCTACCTTTGTGAACAAATCAAAGCTTTGTTATAATGCACTTTGGGAAAAGACAGCGGATAGAGTTTGCATACGCCGAATTGGAATGAGAAAAATCATTCGTACGCAGAAATTATGAAATTTTGTCTCGTAATTTTTAAATACATCCGCACGGCATACCACTGACGGGCGATTTCTGCGCTGAGACATTCCATGACTTCAATCCGCCATCCATCAAAATGCCCCGTACGAAAAGGCGGCAAGCATTATTTGGTTTCTACGGTTTTTATATCTTCCAGCAACGCTTCCAATTCCTCTTCATGCTCTACCTCATCCTCTAAAATATCGAGAATGAGCTTGTAGGTGATGTGATCTTTGCCCTCAACAAAATCCAGGATGTCCTTGTACACACGAATAGCGCATTGCTCACCTTTAATATTTTGCTCCAATAGTGTTTTGACGCTGTGATCGGTTGGCGCTTCGTACCCACAATTGTTCATTTTGTACCAGTCTTCCGGACGAAGAATGGGCGAGCCTTGCAATTGAAGCACCCGATCCGCCAGCTTGTCCGCATGCTCAAGTTCCTCCATAGCGTGCTCGCGCAATTCAAACTCGAGTGATTTGCGCATGGGGCCTTGCGCCACTTTGGCGCCAATCCAGTACTGATACATGGCCAGCCATTCGTCCGCATACGCATAGTTGAGTTTTTTGATCAGCTCACTCGTATCAACACCAACAATTTCTCTTCCTTTGGTACCCATGTTAATCTCCTCATTTTTTTATATGATTTGTATGTTATTTTTTTATGAACAACAT
>CAYPZM010000304.1:0-5516 GCA_964414825.1 uncultured Cytophagia bacterium
TGTCTGCCCCAAAACAATATTTTACACTTTTTATCTTGAATGCACAAAAATCATTGTTAATTTTGATAGCCTCCTGGGATAACAGGCAAATATCTAAAAAACGGACGGACCATGCATTCCTGCCGGCGACCAAGCAACTGGCCTGGGAGATACATCCACAATCCGTTGGAGCAAAGTTGTGCAGATTTTAAATGAATATTCACATGAAACCCATCTGACGCCCTCGCAAATGGATTGGGCATGGTCGCGCGGCTGGCGACATTTTGGCACCTATTTTTTTCGATATAATGTGTCAGTTTCCGCGTCCGGTTTGCTGCATGTGATCCCGATAAGAGTACGGTTGGCTAATTTTTTGCCGTCCAAAAGTCAGCGCCGCATTTTAAAGCGCAATGCGGACTTGGAAATCAAGGTGCGAGAAACAATGTTGGATCAACAAAAACATGATCTGTTTAATTCTCACAAGACACGGTTTACCGACAATGTTCCCGATTCTCTCTACACATTTTTAGATAGCGATGCTGCTCACACACCGTGCACGAACCATGAATTGTGTTTCTATTATCAAGACGAATTGATCGGGGTGAGTTTTCTCGATATCGGCGAATCCGCCACTTCCAGCGTGTATGCCATGTTTGAGCCTCGCGTTGGAAAACGCAGCCTCGGCATTTTGATGATTTTAAAATCGATCGAGTACTCGATTCAGCTTGGAAAAACAGTCTATTACCCTGGGTATGCACATCGGGAGCCGTCATATTACGATTACAAAAAAAACTTTCGCGGACTGGAATATTACGATTGGAACCATTCCTGGCTACCGTTCATTGAACAGTCAGATTAATAAAAGGAAATATTTATGAAGCAGATACTAATTTTTCTCATCTCCATCATGGCAATTGGTGGCATGACTGCTTGCTCCAAAGATTCTCCAACACAGGAAAATCCGCCTGCGGAGGAGCCGCAAACCACCAATTCGATCCTCGTCGATTCTCTGGCCACGGCTGAAACCGTTGCTTTGTTTTTACATTTGCAGTCGGTCGCGCAAGCCGGTGTGTTGTTCGGCCATCAGGACGATACGGCGTACGGCGTCAACTGGGATGCTACGCCGGGCCGTTCGGATGTCAAAGAGGTGTGTGGCGACTATCCGGCAGTGTACGGCTGGGATTTGGGCGACATTGGCCAAGAATCGAATCTCGATGGCGTCAACTTTGATTTGATGAAACAGCGCATTTCCGAGGCGTATGAGCGCGGCGGTATTAACTCAATCAGCATGCATTTGGACAATCCCGTGACCGGCGGTAATGCCTGGGACAATTCGCCGGCGGTGGCCGCCATCCTTCCTGGAGGTTCGCGGCATGCCTCTTATTTGCAAACTCTGGATTTGATTGCTGATTTTCTCAACAGTTTGGAAACATCGGATGGGACTAAAATCCCGATTATTTTTCGTCCGTATCACGAGCACAATCACACCTGGTCGTGGTGGGGACGATCTGCCTGCAGCGTGGCGGAATACAATGCCTTGTGGAAAATGACTGTGGAGTATTTACGCGATACCAAAAAGCTGCATCATCTTCTGTATGCCATTTCCCCGCAAGAGATCCGTAGTGAAGCGGATTATCTGGAACGCTACCCTGGCGACGAGTATGTAGATATTCTCGGTATGGATTATTATCAGTTGTGGGATAAAAATGCCGTGCCGCGACTCGCATCGGCATTGAGCATTATGGCCGATATGGCGGCAGATCGTGGTAAAGTCTCGGCGCTAACGGAAATCGGTATTGATAGAGTTCCCATTGCCAATTGGTGGACGCAATATTTGCTCGCTGCATTGACCTATAATGATGGTGCGAAACAGACCGCTTGGGCGCTCGTGTGGCGAAATGACTCTCAAGATCATCATTTTGCGCCATATCCAGGGCATCGCAGCGCTGCGGATTTTCGCGCGTTTTATGACAATCCATTTACCCTGTTTGAGCAGGATTTGCCAGAAATGTATGAATAGCTTATGAAGAAGCAGAGTCGCCGAGATTCGCACAGGAATCTCATGTTTTCGCGCAAAACTAACGCAGGAGTGTAGCGGATTTTCAGGCGGCGCGGAACATGGAACGATGTTTTGCTGTGTTCAGGGACGAATGTCCCAGATGATTGCCCCTCCGGGATAAAAATCCCGGACGATCTTGAACGAACCTCAAATCACTTTAACAAATATCAACTTGGAATCGCCAGGCGCGTAAAAATCTGCCAAAGTGGCTTCCAACTGATAATGGCGCGACAGATAAAATCCGCGCGTAGGTTCATACTGAGCCTTCGAAGAGGTTTCCACATAAATACGCTGGCCGCCCATGTCGTGAATGGCGGCTTCGCTGGCTTCTAACAGGCGACTGCCGAGACCGGTGCCGCGATAATCGGCGTGCACAGCAATCCAGTACAAATCAAAACTAGAGACCGTACCGGGGATGGGGCCGTAGCACGAATATCCGACGGTTTTTCCGTCTACATCCGCAAAAATAAAAAAATAACCGCTTGCCTCACCCAGTTTTAAGCGCTCTTCTACGAGCTCTACTGCCACGTCTATCTCTTCCGCATTAAAAAAACCGGTGGAGCTGACAACGTCACGAATTGCAGCGCTGTCTGCAACCCCAACCAAAACGCGCAATTTCACATCTACTGTTGATTGATTATTGATCATGGATCATTGCCTGCCATAAACCCGTGAAAAAGTGCCGTGCATTGATACCGAGTGAGCGCGTGCGATACCCTCCTTCCTGCACCACCAATGTCGGATAACCGAGCGCACCGATGTGCTTGCCGTTTTCTTCAAAATCGTTGGCAGTGAGCGTCCAGGTTCCGGTGGGATCGCCTTTGGCCGGATCGAGTCCCAGCGCCACAACCAAAAAACGCGGCTTGAAACGCTGAATTTTTTTTAGCGCTTTTTCCAGCGTTTCGCGGTAACCGGCGCCATCCAGATGTTCGGGCAGAGGATAATTCACATTAAAGCCTTTGCCAGCTCCTTCGCCCGCCTCATCCGCAAAACCGGAAAAATAGGGATAGGCAAAGCGCGGATGGCCATGAATGGAAAGGGTCAACACATCCGCGCGTTTGTAAAAAATATCCTGCTGACCATTGCCATGATGATAATCGATGTCCAAAATGGCCACTTGGCCAAACGTGCTCAAATAATGCGCGGCAATGGCGTTCGAGTTAAAATAACAAAATCCGCCAAATACCCGGCGCTCGGCGTGGTGACCCGGCGGACGCACCAGCGCATAAGCCAGTCGCGATCCACCCAATAGCGCATCGGCGGCAGTCAGCGCGCAATCCACAGCGCGTTTGGCCGCGACAAAGGCGTTGGCATTGAGCGGCGTAAAGGTATCAAAACAATAATAACCGGCGCGAATGGGCAAGTCCTTTGGCGGACGCGCCGCATTGCGAATGGGAAACACGTACGGATACACGGATTTGTTGGATGGCACATTTTCGCACACGCGTTTGAGATAATCGACAAAATCCCTTTCATGAACGGCGCGGATATGGGATTCGGAATAGACTTTGGGAACGATCGTTTTGAATAATCCCGTGTTCTCCAGCTCTTTTAAAATGGATGGAATCCGCACCGGTGATTCCACATAGCCGCGCTCGCGTACGTGATGCAGCACATGACGGTCACTGATTACAAGAATGATTTTGTCTGCCGCCGGTGCGGCGTGCGGCGTAATTTTCGTTTTTTTAAGATAACGAAACGGCCGAAATTGAATAGGGTCATCCTGGATCGAGTTTGCAACACGGTTTACATAATCGACCGGACACACATCGCCATATTTACGCTCCAAAATCGCGCGTACAATGGTGCGCAAATGCGCTCGCGATAATACGGCATCGCGACCCAAGGCATCAAAGACCAAATACGGGGCGCACTCGTCATCCGGCTTGACCGGCGTCTCATACTCGGTGTTGGCGATAGGGCGCGCGCCGTAACGCTCATAAAACTGCAGTCGAGAGGCATTTTGTTTTAGCACCACAGGACCGCTGCACAGCGCAGGATCATCCGGAAGGCATTCAAAAAACAGACCGACTACATCGAGTTGTGCTACCTCATCGCGAACGTGTTCGTACAAGGCGCCGCCAACGCCTCGACCGGTTTCTTGAGGCGCGGCGGAAATAAAATCGAGATAAGAAAATTTCAGATCCGGGGCATGCATGAGCAACGCAAACCCGCGCACGCGACCCCGGGCGTCCTCGGCAACGAATAAAACCGATCGAAATCGATATTTGAGGGGATCGTGCAGTTGCTCCGGGATTTTCTCGATATCCGAAGCCGCCAGGCCGCTAAACTGAGTGCGCAAAATGCTCTGCACCTGCTCGATGGCTGCCCTGTTGGCGGGGAGCACGTCATCAAATATTTTGCGGATGCGGAACATGCGTTTTCACTTTAAAATTTATCGAATCTCGAACAATGCGCTCGACGATATCGCGATAGGACAAACCGGCGCGCTCGGCTGCGGCAACAAAACCGGCATCCGGCGAAATGCAGGGATTGGCATTTACTTCGAGAACCCATGGTTTCCCCGATTCATCCACACGGAAATCGACGCGGGCGTACCCGCGGCATTCAAATAGATTCCAGCATTTTATTGCGATATCTTTTAGCCCATCGAGCAGCGCCGCATCGGATTCCGGAAATTCGAATGTGCGGATCGTATTCTTGTATTCGAACGATGCTTCATCCCACTTGGCGCGATAATCGACAATTCGCGGCTTGTCCGGCGGATAATCGCGAAACAGCATTTCCGCCGGCGGCAACACCTCGGGACTATTTTCCGCGGCCAAAACGGAGAGATTAAATTCGCGTCCCGGAATGTAAGCTTCGATGAGACATTCGCCAAAGGTTTGCGTGCGTTTTTGTAAAATGTCTGAAAGGTGAGCTGCGTCGAAAACCAGCGATTCCTCATCAATGCCCACAGACGCGTCTTCCCACGCCGGTTTGATGAGATATGGCGGTGAAAAGTCAGGGGTATCCGTAGCCGATGTCGCCAGTCGCCATGCCGGTGTGGCAATTCCGGCGGCGGCGAGCTGTTGCTTTGTCAAAATTTTATTGGTGGTGATGTACAACGTGTGCGCCGAACCGCCGGTGGAGGGCAGGTTGAGAACATCCAGAACCGAGGGCGCCAAAAATAACAAGCGCCCGGAACCGTTGAGGCTTTCCACCAAATTAAAGACAAAATCCGGCCGGAGATCTTTAAGCCGGTTCGCCATTCTTTGCAAATCAAGCGACACGGGAAGCAGCAGCGGCTCCACACCGAGCTGTACCAGCGCTTTGGAAACGGCCTCCACCTGGGCGAGCACATCCAGATCGTCCGCCGTGGAGGCCTCGGAAATTTCAGTATACAGGATGATCGCTTGCAACAGCCGCCTCCTGTTGTGGTGAAGCCGTGAACGGAACCAAAGGTTGCGGCCGAACACGAGTTAACGCGTTCAACAGTATCATTTCAAACAACCGCCGATAGCTAATTCCATAAAAC
>CAYPZM010000304.1:5526-6207 GCA_964414825.1 uncultured Cytophagia bacterium
TCCATCACGTTCGGCACGCCGTGTTCATCAACGCGCAAATCGACGCGGCCGGCATCGCGGCACTCGAGTCCGCGCCACGCCAACAGCGCAATACGCTCCGCCTCTTTGGCCAGCGCATCATCTACAGGCTGATAAATGACCCGCTCTTCGCACTCTTCCTTGTTGATGTATGAGTAAGCAAACTGCTCGGCGCTGTTTTTCAAAATCACCTCAATAATGCCGACAGAGCGCGCACCCTCGCCGGTCCCGACAATGCCGACGGTAAATTCCCGTCCCGGCAAATACTGCTCCACCAACACCGGCTGGTGATACTGCGCCAACAGCTCAATGCACATCGTTTCCAGCTCATCTTGGTTGTGGATTTTTGAGGACGGCGTAATGCCCTTACCCGTGCCTTCTGCAATCGGCTTTGCAAATAACGGAAAAGGCAGATGTACTTTTGCGATATCGCCAACCGATTGTACTTCGGCAAATGCCGGGGTGGGAATTCCAATATCCCTCAACACACGTTTGGTTGTGCCTTTGTGCAACGTCAACGCCAGCACGAGCGGATCGGAAAAGGTGTATGGAATTTGATACGCATCCAGCAGCGCCGGAACCTGCGCCTCGCGGCCAATGCCGTGCAGGCCTTCGGCAATGTTGAACACCAAATCCCAGCGCTCGCCGCGGGCCAGTCGCTGT
>CAYPZM010000304.1:6217-6641 GCA_964414825.1 uncultured Cytophagia bacterium
TGTGTCAAATTAAAAATGTGGCCGATGCGGTCGGTTTTGTATCCCAGTTCCTGCAGAGTTTGGTCGATCGCTTCAATCGTGCCGATTTGATCAAACTCGGCGGTTTCTTCTTCACCATAACCCATGTCGAGATAAGCCTGGCGCAAATCAAACGTGAGTCCTATGCGCATGTGCCGTTCCCTCCATTTTGCGGGATCGAGCTGTCACCAAAACGATCCGGGTAGTGATACAAGTTGCCCTGATAATTTTTCAAAATCACATTCTGCTCGTCTCGGCCCTGATAGTAATCGGGCAACAACGGGATCTTGCCGCCGCCGCCAGGCGCATCAATCACAAAAGTCGGTACAGCGTAGCCGGAGGTGTGTCCACGCAAACCTTGAATAATGTCCAATCCCTTTTGCACCGAGGTGCGGAAATGCGAGCT
>CAYPZM010000305.1:0-6617 GCA_964414825.1 uncultured Cytophagia bacterium
TGGATGACATCGTCTACTCGGCGCCGATGATCCGCTGGATAACCGGGCTGTCGCAAAAGGGTTGGCGAAAGAGGTGCGCCATCATAAAGGATGTATATGATGATCAATTAGGGAAACGATATTTTTATATGAGGGAAATAAAGGTTAGGAAGGTCTTATTCAATATTGTGCTTTTTCAGCTTGTTGTAAATGGCGCGGCGGCTAATCCCCAAAAGTCCGGCAGCTTCTTTGCGGTTGTTGTCGGTCAGCTCCAGAGCGCGCAAGATCATGGTGCGCTCCACAGTGTCCAGCGTGGTTCCCACTTCAAACGATACCGTGGGCTGTTTGTCCGCATGTGCGGAAAAGCGCGGTGGCAGATGTTCGAGCTGAATTTTGCTGTCATCACACATGAGCACAGCACGGTGGATGACATTTTTAAGCTCACGAATGTTTCCCGGCCAGTCGTAATTTTCCAGCGCTTGCAGCACTTCCTGGGAAACACCTTTGACCGGCACTTTGAGCTCGCTTGCGAACCTGGCAATAAATTCATTAATCAGCATGTGGATATCGCCATATCGCTCGGCCAACAGGGGCATTTCTATACGAAAGACATCGAGCCGATAAAACAGGTCTTTGCGAAAGCGGCCACGCTTGACCAGCTCGTGGAGATCGGTATTGGTGGCCACAATGAGCCGGGCATTACTTTCCACAGGAGTGGAGCTGCCCAGCCGGTTAAAGCGCTTTTGCTCCAATACGCGCAGCAAACTCACCTGCACTTTTTCATCAATGGCATCAATTTCATCCAAAAATAAAGTGCCGTTTTGTGCTTGCTCAAATTTACCGTGGTGGCGCGATATGGCGCCGGTAAACGCACCTTTTTCGTGTCCAAACAGTTCGCTGGCAATGAGCTCGTTTGGCAACGAACCCAAATTGACCGGCACATAGGGATATTTATTGCGCTTGCTCAGCAAATGAATGGCCTGCGCCGCCAAATCTTTGCCCGTGCCGGTTTCTCCCACCAACATGACCGAGATATCGGTGCTGGCCGCGCGCCGAACATGTTGATAAACTTTTTGCATGGGAGCCGAGCGGCCAATGATTTCGCCCATACGGTCGTTGCTGCCGCGCGAAGTATCAAAATCCTTTAGCTGCTGTTCCTCAATGATGGAGATGGAATTTTCAAACAGTATGCGCAGCTCTTCGTCCGAAATCGGCAGTTTGGCATAATGCACCGGGTACATTTTTAATGCAATGCCGGCCAGTTCAATGTCTTCGGGTTCAATCAGTAAAATCGTTTGCGCGTGACTGCTCTGCAGCGCAAAATCCGTTAAAATCTTTTCAACGCTATGCGCTTGCTGATTTTTTTTAACCACCTTGCTGGTCACCACCACAATATCGTATTGTTCATGGGTCAAACGTTTATGTAATTGCTCAAACGAGGATTCGACATCAAATTGAAACTCTTCCTTTACGGCTACTTTTTTGATTTGTTGTTTTAACGCCTTCGATTCTGCCAACATGACAATTTTGAAGGGTTCTTCTAACATTCTTGCTCCTTTCGCGCGCGGAAAACTGACTGTTGCGTTCGGGTTGCTGCGAGTTCCGGATGGCTTGATAAACGTGCTATTTTCATGTGTACCGTTAAACATGGATTCTCAATCAAGTTAAAATTTTTTCACCATTTTTCCAATAATAAAAACTCTATAGCTTGGCAAAAACATAAAAACACACAACATGCACGGTTCATTTCTATTCTGTTCTGTTCTTGCCAAAAAGAAAGTGTTTGGTTAACACCCATTAAAAACTAGCCCAGGTAAACTTCCGGTGGAGTAAATTCTCGTTCGGGAATATGCATCATCAACTGGCTGCGAATGGCATGCAGACGATTATTCAGCAGCATTGAAAATCGCCTCGTGAGCTCAAATTTAAGCATAGTGTTGTGCATAAAATACTGTTGAATTTTTTTCGTATCGTAAATATAGAGTGTGCAATCTTCTTCGACTCGGGCGGTATATTCATTTGCATACGGCGGAAAGAGCCAGCATAACCCAAATACATCGCCTTTGCCCAGCACTTGAACCAACATGGGCTCTTTGTTCGACTCGTCCATCTCAATGGCCACTTTGCCGTTTTGAATGATACAAAAACAGCTTGCATCGTCACCTTGTCTGTAAATAACCTGGCCTTTTTTAAAATGCTTTTGTGACGAAAGTTTTTGCAGAATGTCCACATCCTCTTTGTCCATACCGGCAAAAAATCCGGTTCTGTGATAACGATCCATACTAACCATAGCCACTACTCCCAGATGTTACATTAAAAAAGATGATGGTTTAACTACAATCCACCACCAACAAAACCTGCGATGGAACGTGCAGAGCCCCCCTCTGCACAAATCCATCACCTTCCCCCTAAAGTTTTTAAAAACGTCTCGTATACCGTCCGCATTCTATACGTTCCACCTCACAACCCCTGAAAGAAGGAGAGGAGTGCTGCATCTCTCACGCCGGAAACACAGCACTCCTGTGGGAGCAGAGGCAGGGTGTTTCTATATTCTTTTTTCGTGTGTGCCAAAGAATTCTGAACCTTTGATATTTAATTCTTTATGCCTGAGTCGCACTGTTATGCAATAACCATTTGTGCACAATTCTGTCCAGCTCATCAGAATAATAACCAAATTTTAGCTCGTCTTTGCCGACCGGCTCGCCATTTGATCTTTGTATATTTTCCAGCAGCTTTGTCAAACGGTCAGGATGTAATTGGAAGCCGCCATCTTCTTTGGCAGCCTCGGGCGATAATTCATCGACCATAATTTGCAATAACCCGCGGCTCAAATATAATCTATGATTATTGACCGCACGAATGGCATCTCCCAGTTCACCTAAATCCTTGTAAAGCATGTATCCAAAAACGCCGCTTTTAAACAATTCGATTAAAATGGATTTGTTCAACTTTATAAACAGGGTAATAATTAACAGCCCTGGAAATGTCCGGCGTAACCATAAAATAGAGCTTACATCCGAGCTGTCGCCGTTCACCAAATCCAGCAATAAAATATCCGGCTTTTTAGCCAGAATGGCACGCGATAAATAGCCGTTATTCTCGGTTTGTTCGAGAACGTAATCTTCCTGATTCTCAAGATAAGAGAAAATAATATCTTGCGGCAAGTTTTTTTCACCGGCCAAAAGGATTCGAGTATGCATAAACAAACCATTACCTCTGGTTCTGGTTAAAGGATTGGTATTTGATAAACGCTTGTTGAATGTGTAACCGAGCCCTCGGCGTATCATAACCGAAATATTCATAATACAACAGTGCATCAAGCGAAAATCGGCGTTGATCTTCCGTATTCGGAATCTGTTCCAGCAAAACAAGAGGATTGTACATCTCTGGAATGTTGGCGCCGCTGCCGTCGTCAATAGATAGAAATATTTGATGATCGGTTTCAACATTTGTGAATGGCATGGGAATACCTCTTTTAACACCGTTTTACAACAAATACAAGATTTTTTGACTTTGAGTATTAACGCTAAAACAAAATAACCAAGGAACAGCAATTGCTCAATCGGGATAAACCTTATTTCCGGGTTCGAAAAATCTGAAAGAGCTTTTCTCTGTTCATAACAATCTCTTTATAATTTTGAGGTTTGAGATCCTTGCTTGTTAACGCTAAGAAAAGATACAAAAGATTGGCGGTGGGCTCAATAAGGGAAAACCTGATACAGGGGTTCGCAAAATCTGAAAGCTAGCCTGAAAAATTCACTTGGCACCAGGGCATAAAGCCCGGTTATCCAGTTTGCTCAGAAAAAGTTCGTTCAGGATTTCTAATCCTGGACGGGAAGTGGATTGGGACTTCCAGTCCCAAAACGGGCTGGAAGCCCTGCCTCATTTTGCGTCCAGGGATGGAATCCCTGGACGATCTCTCTTGTAAAAAAAGTTGTGGCTTTATCTGAGCTAACTGGATAATCGCGCCGCAAAAACATCTAAATTTTCGCGACTCATATCAAACTTGGCCAAAACATGAATGATAAATATACCTAAATTTCTAAAATGGAAAAGTACAATATAATCTATCTTCAACATAATCTTTGGAGTGCGGTCACTGTGTGACCGCATGGCGATGACACTGTCATCGCACTCCAGATATCCGTACTATGATGATTATTTGTATGTTGGCTCTTGCGTTACAATTTGTATTGGAAATTCAGGATATATTTTGTTTTTCTCTGCGCGCTTGGCGACTCGGCGTTAAGCTAAATGCATCTAATTCACCAAAATATAATTTGGATTAACATAGTATCTTTGTGGCAATCTCTTTTCAGGCTTGCTGGAAGATTTTGTTGATGAATAAACCAGGTTAGAGAAATCAATCGAGACTGGTAATCCCCTCCCGAATGGCATATTTTACCAGTTCGGGAATGTTGCGGATGTGCAATTTGTCCATGATATTCTTGCGGTGGGTTTCGATGGTTTTGGCGCTGACATACAGATCTCCAGCCAAATCTTTTACGGTTTTGCCTTCTGTCAGGCCTTGCAATACCTGGCGTTCTCGGGATGATAATTTGTTAAATATGGATTCCGGGTTATCAACATCTTTAACATATTCACGAACCACCAATTTGGCCACTGCCGGACTCAGATATACTTGATGTTTCTTGACGGTTTCTATAGCGCTTTCCAAATCACTATAAAATGATTCTTTTAAAAGATATCCGGTGGCGCCGGCTTTGAGCATTTCATTTATAAAATGGCGATCCCCATGCGCGGTTAGCACAATAATTTCCGTATCCGGATAGTTCTTTTTGATCTCAAGCGTAGCTTCAACGCCATTCATGTCCGGCATGGCAATATCCATTATGACAATATCGGGTTTGTGTTCTTGTACCTTGTCTAACGCTTCCCGTCCGTTTGCAGCTTCGGCCACAACCCGAAAGCCAAAATGTTCATTCAGCAGGCTTTTTAGCCCCATGCGCACAATGGCATGGTCATCCACCAATATGATATTTACCAACTAGCCTCCTGATTTTAGATATGTATAGAAAAAGATAATGGCCAAATTCTAAAAAATCAAGCTATTTGTTCGGCTCTGTTTTCGCTGTGCAACCGCGTATCGTTCTCAGCAGGTCTGCGGTGGGGCCGCTTTTGGGCAAGCATTCGATGGCACCGACCGCCTTCATACGATCTCTGAGAAAATCTTCTTCAAAGATGGACAAGCCAATGATTGTGATATCTGGCAGCTCTTTGCGAATTCTTTCTGTTGCCTGTACGCCATCCAATATGGGCATGGAAATATCCATAATAATAATATCCGGACGCAGCTCGTGCGCCAGGTCAACGGCTTCCTGGCCATTTTGTGCCTGGGCAATAACATCAAGGTCGGCTTTGCGCGAAATGACCGAGACCAAACCTTCGCGCCTAATTTTGTGATCATCAGTAACCATGACTCAGAAGCGAGGTTCTCCTTCCCGTTGCTGCTCTTCGACCTGTGTGTGGATATGGGATTCATCCACAGCTTTGTCGAGTTCCAATGGCAAACGAACTTCAAAACAGCTCCCCTTTTCGGGTTTCGAATGAATAGTCAACTCTCCGCGCAACAGGTGTATTCGTTCGCGCAACTGAAAGAGACCATAGCCGCTGGTTTTACGCGTAGTAGGTTCAATATCTTTAGGATCAAAGCCTTTTCCTTTATCTTCAATGGTCAGTATTATCCAGTCTTTTTCAATGGACAGATTCATTTCGGCTTCTTCTACCTTGGCATGTTTGATAATGTTGTACAACAACTCTTTGGCGGATTGATACAGAAATTCACGAACACTTTTATCGATTTCCACATTGCCAACGTCGTGGGTTACGGCAACGCGTAATTGGTACTTTTCCACCATCTGCCCCGCCAACCACTCCAGCGTTGGGCCCAGTCCAATTTTGTACAATATGGGCGGAAACAGTTCATAGCTCAAATTACGAGTAAAATCGATGGCCTGGGATAAAATTTCATCGGTTTGTTCAAGCGTGCCCCGTAATTCTTCATTGTCGTGAAAATTATGCCGCATCATCCTGATTTTGATCTTTATGACGCCCAAAAGCTGCTGCAAATTATCGTGCAGGGCGTTGGATAACCTGCGGCGCTCGGCCATTTCTGCATTACTTAGCTCCAAAGCCATCTCGGCCAATTGTTTGGAGCGGTTTTCGAGCTCAGCGGTGCGTTGCTGCAATTGCCTGGTACGTTTTTGCACGATTTCTTCCAAACCCTCGCGAACCTCTTGCAGCTCCTGTTCGGCTGCCCTGCGCGCACGGTTGTCCAAACCTATGCCCACATATAAACCGTTACCCAGCTCCATATTATACCACAGGGTATCGATAACCGATCCGTCCCTGGCAGACATTTTGATTTCATGCCACTCTTTGGACAAACGTTGCATATAGTTCATCACTTCCTGGCGATACTCCGAATCCAGGTACAACTTTTCCAGCATATCCGGCTGCTCTAACTCCTCTTTCGAATAACCGGTAACACGTTGGACCGCATTATTCAGCCGAAAGGCGGGCTTGTCCTTTTCCCAGATGGAGATCATGATGGGAATGGTTTCGATTATTCGCCGTAAGAGTCGTCCCTCGCGGGTGGTTCGGCGTTGCCGGGAAAT
>CAYPZM010000306.1:0-6591 GCA_964414825.1 uncultured Cytophagia bacterium
GGCCGCATCGTCCGCTATGAAAACAGGCAAGCGGCGCTACAGACGGCATAAAAGCTATGCCGTATTTTTTTGTCTTTAAAAATAAAGTGATTTATTGGCGAAAACCGTAATATAATGAGCGCTAACATCAAATTGTTTCTAAATATTCAAAAATAATCGGGTTTTTAAAGTAGACTCAAATTTACCACGTGAAAAGTTTTCAAATTTGCTAATAGTCAAGTTACCATAAAAGCGTGAGGGAGTAAAACTATGCCCAAATTAGTCGAATGCGTACCCAATTTTTCAGAAGGGCGCAACCGGGAGATTATCGACAAAATCGCTGCCATTATTGAGAGCATTGACAACGTTAAACTGCTCAATGTGGATCCGGGCGCCGATACCAACCGCACTGTGGTCACGTTTGTCGGTGCGCCCGAAGCCGCGCAAGAGGCAGCCTTTCTCGCCATCAAAACCGCGGCCGAGCTCATTGACATGTCCAAACATTCCGGCGCGCACCCGCGCATGGGCGCTACGGACGTTTGCCCGTTCATCCCGGTTTCGGATGTGACAGTGGAAGAGTGCATCGAGCTCGCCAAACTGCTCGGCAAACGCGTGGGGGAGCTCGGTATTCCGGTTTATCTTTACGGCAAAGCCGCCACGCGACCCGAACGCGAGTTGCTGCCGGACATTCGCCAGGGCGAATATGAGGCGTTGCCGGAAAAGCTAAAAGATCCGGCGTTTGCTCCCGATTTTGGCCCAGCCACGTTTAACAAATCCGCCGGCGCCACGGTCATTGGTGTGCGCGATTTTATGCTGGCGTATAATGTGAATTTGAACACGAGCGATCGAGCGCTGGCGCACGACATTGCTTTGGATTTGCGCGAAACCGGTCGCGCCAAACGCGACGCGAATGGCGAAATTATTCGGCACCCGGACGGCAGTGCTGTAAAAATCCCCGGCAAACTCAAGTTTGTTCAAGGCGCTGGATGGTACATTGACGAATATGGGTATGCGCAGGTATCGATGAACTTGCACAATCTGCAGATCACACCATTGCACACCGTGTTTGATGCCGTGTGTGAAGAAGCGGCCAAACGCGGATTGCGCGTCACCGGCAGCGAGCTCATTGGCCTGGCTCCTAAACATGCGCTGTTTGATGCCGGTGTTTTTTATTTGCGGCGTCAGGGAAAACATATTGGTCTGGCGGAGCACGAAATCATTCACACCGCTATTTTGTCACTGGGATTGAACGACACCACGCCGTTTGATCCAAAGGAACGCATCATCGAATATGCGATTGCCGAGAAAGAAGAACTGCTTGTCGACAAGACCGTAATTGAATTTGCTGATGAGCTGTCCTCGGATTCTCCGGCACCCGGCGGCGGCAGCGTATCGGCGCTCAACGGTGCGCTTTCGGCAGCGCTTTCGGGCATGGTTGCCAATTTAACCTATGGCAAAAAAGAATACAAACGCCACAACAAGGCTATGGAAGAGGTGGCAATTCAGGCGCAGGATTTAAAAGAGCAGTTTTTATCGCTCATCGATAAGGACAGCGAATCCTTTAACGCGTTTATGAGGACGATGCGCTTGCCGAAAAAAAGTGAAGAACAAAAAGCAGCGCGGGCGCAAGCCATGCAAGAGGCCGCAAAAACCATGACCAACGCGCCGCTTCGCACCTTGAAACAAACCGGAGAGCTGCTGGATCTGGCCGAGGCAGTCATCAAAAAAGGTAATCCCAATGCGGTATCGGATGCCGGAGTTGCCGTTGCTCAGGCCGAGGCCGCGGCAAACGGCGCGTATTATAATGTGCTCATCAATTTGCCGCAAATTGAAGATGAAGAATTTACGACATCGATTCGCCAACAAGCCGATACGTTAATTCAGTCGATTCGCAAAAAAGGCACGCGTCTAAGCCGAATGGTGCATAAAAAATTAGCTGTATAATACTCATAGTTCGAACATAAATCGTCCGGTATATCCATCCCGGTCGGAAATTGACTTTGGACATTCGTCCGCTAATAAAACACATGCGATTATAAAAATGAGTCAAATATGCAAGAACTCCCACATCACGCTGACACGCTGATTCTACACGCCGGTCAATTACTCACGTTGAGAGGCGGCCCGTTGCCCCGCGCCGGCGAGCAGATGAACGAGCTGAGCACAATTGTGGATGGCGGCCTGGCCATTTCAGACGGCAAAATTATCGCAGTTGACGACAGCGATGAGCTCATCAAACAATTCCGCTCTGTGAATCATGAGATCGATGCCGAAGGCCGTCTGGTATTGCCGGGATTTGTCGATCCACACACGCACCTGGTATTTGCCGGCTCGCGCGAGCACGAAATGGCCCGTAAAGCCGCGGGCGAAACCTATCTCGACATTTTAAAAAGCGGCGGCGGTATCCACTCCACCGTTCGGGCCACGCGCAAAGCCGACGAAGAAGAGTTGTTCGAGCTCGGCATCAGACGCCTCAATTTGGCAGCGGCGCACGGCACCACGTCCATTGAAATCAAAAGCGGCTACGGGCTTGAACCGTATGCCGAGCAAAAAATGCTGCACGTTATTCAGCAACTCAACAAAGCCCATGTGCTGGATATCGTTCCGACCTTTTTGGGCGCGCATATCGTGCCGCTAGATTGGGAGCGACAAGAATATCTCGACTGGATTATACAGGAAGCCTTGCCCGAATTTAAACATCTCGCAACATTTTGCGATGTCTTTTGCGAAGAAGAAGCATTTACCGTTCAGGAAATGGAATCCGTTCTAACGGCCGCCAAACAGCACGACTATGGACTCAAAGCGCATGTCGGCCAATTCCACTCGCTGGGCGCGGCGGGACGCGCAGCCGAGCTGGGCGCGCTTTCGGTGGAGCACCTCGATTTTGTAAACGAAGACGAGCTCGATTTAATGCGCGTTGCCGGTACCGTTGGCATATTACTGCCAGGCGCTACGTTTTTCACCGGCGCGGCTCAATTTCCGAATCCGCATGTTTTTATCGAACACGGCGTTCCTCTGGCACTGGCCACGGATTTTAATCCCGGCTCTTGCCCCTGTTTATCCATGCAAATGATCATCGCGTTGGCGTGCATTGAAATGAAAATGACTGCGGCTCAGGCTATTGTGGCGTCCACCATCAACGCAGCGCACGCTATTGGCATGGCGGACCGGATCGGGAGCTTGCAGGAGGATAAACAAGCGGATATTGTTATCTTGAATATCGAAACCCCGGAACAACTGCCCTATTATTTTGGCGTCAATCTTGTTGATAAAGTTATAAAATCGGGTAAACTGATTTATGAATAAAGCCGCACAACCCGGTCAAAGCTGTCGAGAAAGCCAAACCCAGCTCTTCAACAAGGGAGCACTTTCAGACATTGACTTGTTAGCGAGGAAAATTTATGCTTATGAACGTTGTCTGTTATCTAAAATGACTCCTCGTTACTCTAACGACTTGGTTGGTTGTTTTGATTTGCAGTAGGATAAAAACATGCCATTAATTATTGCGTCCGACGCTTTTGTTCACAAAAGCGCAATTCCGCGACTTTACACTTGCGATGGAATAAATATTTCGCCGCCATTACAATGGTCCGGTATTCCTGACGGCTGCAAAAGTCTGGTGCTGGTAATGGACAATCCCGATGCGCCCGACCCCACAGCGCCGCGGATGACCTGGGTGCATTGGTTGCTGTACAACATTCCCGCTTCAACAACGGATTTACCCGAAGCCATTGGGCCAAATGATTTGCCACCCGGCACGCTGCAGGGTTTGAACGACTGGAACCGTACCGGCTATGGCGGTCCATGTCCGCTTACGGGAAAGCATCGCTTCTTTTTCAAACTCTACGCTTTGGATAGCGTGTTGCCCACATTAAAAACGCCAACCAAAGCGCACATCCAGGAAGCTATGCGTAAACATATTTTGGCGGAAACGCAATTGATTGGCACGTATGAACGCGAAAAATAGGGTGAATATGAACGAAGAAGCAATGAGATCTGCCCAAGCAGTCGATCCCAAAAAGCGATTTAGCGACCGCGTTGCGGATTATAAAAAGCACAGGCCTGAATATCCGGTCAAGATTATAGACATCCTTCAAGCTGAAGGCGCTCTCCGGCCACAGACCTCGATTGCGGATGTCGGCTCCGGTACCGGCATGCTGTGCAAATTGTTTTTTCCTTATGTTGAAAAGGTTTATGGTGTTGAACCAAACGACGCCATGCGCCGTCAAGCCGAATTCGATTTTGCCGACAATCCACGATTTAAAAGTGTGAATGGCAGCGCCGAAGAGACCCCATTGCCTAACGATTCGGTTCACCTCATAACCGTTGGGCAGGCCTTTCACTGGTTCGATCGCCAAAAAACTCGCATTGAATTTCGACGCATATTAAAACCAGGCGGCTTTGTGCTGTTGGTGTGGAACCAACGCGATCTCGACGCGGATGATCTGCAGCGTCACTATGATGAGTTGCTGCGGCGCCATATTCCCGATTACAAACAGATCGACCATAGAACCATTACCGATGACATTCTTTTTGAATTTTACGGCTCGCGCGACATCCAAAAATTTAATTTTCCAAACGAGCAATTGTTTGATCTGGATGCGCTCAAAGGCCGGCTATTGTCGTCCTCGTATGTCCCTAAACCACCGCATCCGATTCTAGGTAAACTATTGCCCGAACTTGAGCAACTCTTTTATAATTATCAACATAATGGTCGCATCCGGTTTATCTACAAAACGCAAATTTATCTCGGACAGCTAAACGAATCACTTTGATCTTGCTTTTTATCCCGGTATAATTATTCAGCCAGATTTAATAAAAAGTTACGCGGGCGTGAAACCCACTTTTGCTTTGGCTTCAAGGGATAGAATCTCTGGAAGAACGTGTAAAGATTATTCGTGAGAATTCGTGCACCATTCGTGAGAATATTCGTGTTCCTTTATTTTTCCCACAGGTGACCTTGATGACAACAGACTTGAAATTAGCCATACAAACCGCACATAAAGCAGCCACGTTCATCCGCAAGAATTTTCAACAAGAGTTTCGCACCGAAGAAAAAAGCGATCATTCGCTGGTCACGTCAGTGGATCGCGAAGCCGAATCCATCATCATCGATGCGCTGCAAAAACATTCCAATCACGCCATCCTCAGCGAAGAAAGCGGCAGCTTGCCCGGCAGCTCAGGATTCACCTGGGTGATTGATCCTATCGATGGCACTACCAACTTTTCCCGCCAGCACCTGCCGTTTGCGGTTTCCATCGCGCTTATGGGGGGTGATGAATCTTTGATTGGCGTTATTCAAAATCCGTTAACCGATGAATGCTTTTATGCCGAACACAAAAATGCAGCATTTTTGAACGGCAGTCCCATACATGTTTCCACCAATAGCTCTCCCGTCAAATCGATTGTCTTTTTCAATTACGGCTCCGATCGCCAGGACCGCCAGCGAATCGTCAAAGTGGTAAACCAGCTCATTTTTGAATTCGATTTGCGGATTTGGGGCACCACCGCCTGGGAGCTGTGCGCTGTGGCCAAAGGTACGGCTGATGCGTTTGTTTGTGTGGGTGATAAACTCTGGGATTTTGCTGCGGGAATGTGTATCATAAAAGAAGCGGGCGGCGAGTTTTGCGACTGGAGAGGCGAGCCGTGGAAGTCGTGGCACTCTTATGTTTTGGCAAGCAATCCTCATATTCGTCCGTTGCTGGTTGAACGCATCAGAAATTTGCAAAACAATGAGGGAGTTTAACATGAAATTGATGTTGTTGCTTCTCTTTTCAAGTGTGGGAGCGGTTATGTCTCAATACGAATCCGATACAACCGCCGTCCCGGCTTTTCCCTGGCCGGACGACAAACGCTGCGCCGTGAGTTTGACCTTTGACGATGCGCGGCTATCACAAATCGACAAGGGTATTCCGCTGTTGAACGAATACGGCGTCAAAGCCACGTTTTACATTTCGCCGGAAAATCTGCCCGAGCGCCTGGAGGGCTGGAAACAAGCTATTGCCGATGGCCATGAAATCGGCAATCATACGAAAACGCATCCGTGCACCGGCAATTATGCGTTTTCGCGCGATAATGCGCTGGAGGATTACGATCTCGAAGGCATTGCCGCCGAACTTGATGGAGCGAACGAATTTATTCGCAACGAGTTGGGTGTGGAGCCGCAAAATTTTGCCTATCCCTGTGGACAAAAATTTGTCGGTCGCGGCGAATCGGTACAAAGCTATGTGCCGCTGGTGGCCGAACGTTTTCTCAGCGGCCGCGGCTGGCTGGGCGAGGATTCGAACGATCCCTGGTTGTGCGATTTTTCCCAACTCCTCGGCATGGAAAGCGACGGCAAATCCTTTGTCGCCTTAAAAGCGCTCATCGACAAAGCCGCCGAGGAAGGTCGCTGGCTTATTTTGGCGGGACACGAAATGGACGAGTCCGGCCACCAAACCACACAGCTCGCCAGCTTGGAGCAGCTCTGCCAGTACGCTCAAGATCCGGCAAACGGCATTTGGATCGATACGGTGGAAACCATTGCCACCTATATTCAACAACACCGCTAAAATTCCATCCGAGGTGATCATGCAAAAACTCTCATTTTTCATTCTGGTTTTATGTCCGCTG
>CAYPZM010000307.1:0-6555 GCA_964414825.1 uncultured Cytophagia bacterium
CTATGTTATAGGCAACAAGTTGTCCTTGACCAAGAACCACAGTGTCCGGCTTATATCCCATAGAAGTAAAGGCCTCAGTGACGAGTTCGATTGCCGCATCCCGGGTTAAATTACAAGCCGGAAACAGCTCATTCGGCGTAAAACCTTCGCAACTTACAGGTTTATCGTTTGCCCGGGCGTCAGCGAGTTGCTCAACCCAGGGCATCAGATTTACTGTCTCCACATCCTCGGCAACATCTAAAATGTTGCCATAATCGCTCGTATCCGGCCCTGTGGGTGAACAGGCGGACATTACGACAATGCTTAGGCATAGCAGGTGTAGTATGAGTGTTTTCATATCATTTCTCCAACATTGAAGGTGATATACGTTCCTAAATAGTCCGTCCCAGCGAAAAAATACCAATCTGTACTCTGACCGTACGTCCGGTGTTTCCCAGATGGGTGCCAATATGAAGTTCCATGAGGCTCAGCCGCCATTTTTCCGTTATTTGAAACGAAAGCGGTGCGGAATGTCCGGCGATATAAACATGTGAAATATCACCCTCCATTGCTGAACGAGCTTCTTGCAACAATTTATCACCCGCTTCGAAATGCGCACGATTGGTATACCCGCATTCAATGCCAACAAAAGGACGCCATACCCCGAATTCCGGAGCAACAAGAAGCCGCCCAAAAAAATCCGGAAGCACTGGATCAAAACCAAGACGTGTGCCCACCTGCGCGTCAAAATGACTTGTCAAATTTTTGCGAACGGCGGCTTCAAACGCAGCGCTTTGCTGAAAAGAGTAAACAGATTGATACAGCATCATGGAAATGCCGGTAGACAGCTCCAAATCAGTTTTTTGTACTATCTCCTGCGGTAACAGCGGGTAGGTCATGCAGATGATTAAAACAATAACCAATAAAGATTTCACGGATTAATCCTTTCCATAGATGTTTCTTCCATAACCACGTCTATGATGACCAGTGTGAGGTCATCATCTATTGACATATTTTTTGACTTACCCGACCATTGTGCGACGCGTTCGATATAAAGTTCGGCACTTTGTTCAACCGGATAAAACATAGACTCTTTAATAAGTGATTCGAGTCGATCTGTACCAAACAAATCACCAGCCTTGTTGCTTGTTTCAATTATGCCATCGGTATACAAAACAAGGCGATCCTTATTCTTGATGTCAAGCTCGGTGTTTTTATAGACTACATCAGGGAACGGTCCTAAAATTAAACTGCTATCCGTGAGTTCTAATAATTCCCGAGTTGAATTTTGAAAAAGAATTGGTGCTGGATGACCGGCGGTTGCATAAGTCAATTTTCTGTTTTCAAGATCAATAAAAACGGCGCATGCCGTGACAAACGACAATTCAAGTTTTCCCTGTAAAATCCGGTTAATCTCAGTAAGCACTTTGGCAGGATCGGTAACGTTGTTTGCTTGTGAAGCAAATGCAATTTTCAGCATTGAACCGATGAGCGCAGCACCAACTCCATGTCCCGATACATCGGCAATTAACATTCCAGCCTTTGTTTCATCTACTTTCTGAATATCATAGAAATCCCCGGCCACCGCAGACATTGGAACATATCGCGCAGCGATGTCGAGACCCTTTAATGAAATGTCGTTCTTGGGTAGATTAGATTGTTGGATCTTTCTGGCAAGTTCTATCTCTCCTTCAATAGCCTGAAGTTTTGTATCGGTTTCAAATGTATGGTGCAACGCAACATAACCCAATCCAATCATCAACAAAATAAAACTTGGATGTTCAAGGTTGACATCCATAAGGTAAACATCAAGAACCTGAAGATTATCGATCGTAAAGGAAAAGAAAATAATCAAAAATACAACTTTGAGTACAATTAACTCGACATCGGCCTTTCGCCTGTGAAAAACGAGGTTGATAATTCCAACACCCCCCCATAAAACAACCACGGTCCGGTTTATTCCCCTATCCGTTAAAGGACCCGGACTTGATAAATCAATAGCGATGGCAATAACAGCATAAGCAATAGCAGAATAAAAGAGCCAGCGCATCGAATTGTATAAACCATCTCCGAAAATATTAACCAGCAAGGCAGAAAATGGAATGACAAATAAATATGTAAGAACAGCATGGAAATAAGTCACGGTGAATGCCCCGCCTACCATCGTTTTCATTGTTGGGATTTCTGTCAGCCAACGCAGACCATATAACGCACACAAAAGCCCGAAATTGAAAAGCGCAAAATCCTTACTCTTTAGGCGAAACAGAGAAGCGGCTATGGCGACCACGCCCAAAGCAACAATAAGCAGGCTGACTGCAATATTTCCAAAATCAATTTTGAGTGTGTTAATTAATGTATTCGACATCATATTTTCAATTACCAGCTATTCTGTATGTCGCCTAGATTTACCGAAGAGCCGTAACAGTGCTTTGAAAAACTGTCATGGTTATCAGTGCATGATGGTGCGTAACAACGCTGATGAAATAAGAAATGCCGGGCATCACTTACGCCCGGCATTCAATACCTGCTGTGCCTAGAATGATCCGGATATACCGATTCCGATTGAAATATAGTTGAGGTCCACGGCTGTGGTTATTGCGTCAATTTCAATATCGCTTGATAACGACCGATACCGCACGCTGGGTGTGAGACTCCACTTGTTGCCCAGCGGCACCATGAGCCCGGCCCCAACTTGCCAGCCGAGACTATGATCAGAATCGCCTAATAAATCTCGTTCCTGGTCTTCAACCTCGATATGGTTAAACACGCCGCCGGCCCGGACAAGATATTTTATAGGTAAATCGCCGAGCGGATGAACGAATTGTAGTCCAAACGTGTAGCCGGTCTCTTCAAAATCAATATCCGCACCGGCAAAGGATTGATCGGCGTTAAAATGGTTCCAGCCCCATCCAATGTACGCCGCGACATGCGGCATAAAACGATACGCCGCCGTGCCTTCGAATCCTAGGCCGAGGCCAAGATCGGCATCGCCCAACTCTTTGGTGGCAAAGTCAGCGCCGCCGCGAACATCAAAACTCCAGCGATCTTGCGCGTGCAATGTCATAAACGTAAACAATAAAAATCCGAGTGCGAGTGTTAGTATTCGACCATACTTCATGTTACTCCCTTTCGTTTGTGTATGAATAAAGAAATGGCATAGCCTGATTATCACATCCCCATTCTGATGGATGACCCTCCATTCCGACCGGTCCGGACGCGGTCGAAAACGGATCCGTTCAAGCTATTTTGCATGTTATTCGCCAGGACAAATCATTATTGATCATCCTCGGCGTTATTGTTAAACAATGACTATGCCACATAATGCACTGTCGCTTTAAGTCTTTTTAAGATTTAGACTTACGGCGAACTAGAAGGAAAGTGTTGCAGGTTGCACGTTGACTAAAGTGCCAATATTTCGGCATCTTGACAATATATTGGCACCTATTGAGGTCGCTGGATGCCCAGCTTTTTCATGCGAGCTTGTAATGTAGAGCGTTTGATGTTGAGAAGTGTGGCGGCGCCGTTTTCTCCGCTGATGCGCCAATTGGTTTTTTGGAGAGCCTTGAGGATGTGCTGCCGTTCGCTCTCTTCGAGGGTTGAAAGGGTAGAATCGGCTGCGGATTGGAATGTTGGAATCCAGCTCCCCGCTTTGATGCGTCCGCCTTCGCACAAAATCACGGCGCGTTCGATTATATTTTCCAGTTCGCGTATGTTCCCTGGCCAATCGTATTGCACAAGCTGCTCCACGACCTTTTGCGAAATTTCGCTCACCGGCCTACCGGTTTTGGTCGCATACTTTTTGATGAAATACCGAACCAGCAGCGGGATATCTTCCTTGCGTTCCCGGAGCGGCGGCACCTGAATTGGAAATACATTGAGTCGATAGTACAAATCTTCTCGAAAATCCCCTATTCGCACAGCCGCCAGAATATCGCGATTGGTCGCGGCAATGACGCGCACATCGGTTTTAATGGTCGTTGTACTGCCCAGTCGTTGAAATTCGCCATTCTGCAGTACACGCAACAATTTGGTTTGCAACTTGAGCGGCAAATCCCCGATTTCGTCCAGGAAAATCGTGCCTTCATGTGCCACTTCAAATCGTCCGGCTTTTCGTTCATAGGCGCCGGTAAAAGCGCCTTTTTCGTGTCCAAAGAGCTCGCTTTCGATCATTTCAGAGGGCAGCGCCGCACAATTGACCGTCACCAGTGCCCGGTTGCTGCGTCGGCTGTTGTTGTGGAGGGCCCGGGCGATGAGCTCCTTACCCGTGCCGGTTTCGCCCAAAATCAGCACGGTACTATCGGTGTCCGCCACCTTTTCCACCGAGCGCAGCACGTTGCGAAAGACATCACTGCCGGAAATGATTTCTTCAAAGTTGCTGCTCAGATTAATTTCCTGACGCAAATAGTCGGTTTCTTCCTGCAGCCGGTCTTTGAGTTGGCGCAACACTTTCTCTTTTTCGATCAGCTCCTGCTCGGCATGTTTCATCGCCGTAATATCGGTTATAAAACCTTCAATCACTTTATAGTCAGAGTCTTCACAGGGCACTGGAGTACCGCGCTCCCAGACCCAGCGTATTTCACCTGACGGCAATTGAATGCGGTACTGCAATTCAAAGTGTTCGTCCTGTTCTACGTGTTCATGAACTACATTTTTCACCCGGTCCCGGTCATCCTCATGAATGAGCTGGTTGTAAGTGATCGCGCAGTTGCCGATCAATTCTTCCGCTTTGTAGCCGGTCAGTTTTTCGCAGCCTTGACTGACAAACTGCATGGTCCAATTTTCGTCGTTTAAGCATCTGTATGCCATACCCGGTAAATTCCCCATCAGAGTTGACAAGCGGCGCTCGCTCTCCTGAATCTGCTGATGCATCTCATATTCACGAGTTTTATCTTCGACCAGACTGACGGTATATTCTGTCCCATCTACCTCGATAAGGTTTTGCGTCACTTTAATGCGCAGCCGCTTGCCATCATGGTGCGGTTGGCATTTTTCAAAAATGACGCGTTCCTCTTTTTTGAGCAACTGCCAACGTGCTTGCCAGGTCTGCTCATTTTCCTCCGGGTGCAGATCATATATTTTTGTACCAACGATTTCATCAAGGGCAAAGCCGCTGTATCGGCAGGCCGCTTCGTTCAGGTGCACAATTTCTCCGTCAGCGGCAATCCAGAATACAGGCTCGTTGGACTGCTGAAAGGTGAAATAGGACAAGCGTTGGATGTCGAGTGTATTTTTCATAGGGTGCTAAAGCGGATTTGATTCATAATTTTCGACCAACAGAAGACGGACCATCAGCGTTATTGAAATTTTTACCGCATAGTATAAGAAAATGATGAAACGCGATCAAGCAATAGTTCAAATAAAATTGGTGAATGTTGATGGCTTTCATAAATTTCAATGGTCGGTCATAATGAATCGAGTTTTCATATCCAGTTCATCTCTCAATCAAAAACATAGCGATAGGCATCCCCTCCTAAAAAGGCAGCATAAAGAATATCGCGATCAGCATCCCCCCATAACTGTTTGTCGGGTGCATGATATTATAATGCCCTGACTCCGGATCGTTGGGATCGACAAAATACTCCGCTTTTTTCTCCCACGTCGTGCCGCCATTTTTGGTGATAAAAAAGCCTTCCCTGGAGACCACCATCAATTGGTTTTTATTTTTGCCGAAATATGGCCCATACAAGGCATCGGGTAGCCTAGTGCCAAGCAGATTCCATGTCGCTCCATGATCTCCAGTGACTATGACACCGTGCGCCGTTGTCCAATAATATTTTTCGCCATATCGAACGGGTGTTTTGCCGGTCACGATAAAATCCGAAACCTTGACCCAACTTGCGCCGGAATCCATGCTGCGATAGATGCCGTCGTCGTTTCCGGCAACGAGCGTCGAGTCATTGAGTAACCCCGGATTTCGACTTTGAAAATCGAGTTTTCTCCAGGTTTGTCCGGCATCGCGACTCGACCACATAATAACCCAGGCGTGATGCTCTTTATCAAGAATGGTTATCGATTGATCCGATGTCCAATCAACCATGCCCCAGGTCCAGCCGTCATGCGTCGAATCCGGTTTGCCAATGGTGGAAAGCACTTTTCCGTCTCTGGACATTACGGCACCTACTGCCGGAGCTTGCTTTTGCTGGACGATCATAAAAACCGCATAGCGCGACGTGTTGTAATCCAGATTGACGCTAAAGGCCCCATAGCTACGACCTTGAATGTACACGTCCAGTTTACGCCAGGAGTCGCCCTGATCGCTGCTGGCGTAGATGCCATAGGTACCGTTCATCACGGCGATCAATTCACCGGATGGCAGGACGGTGAGATTGCCGATATTGCGATTTAATCTATCTTCACCGGATCTGAAATTGGGAATCGTTTGGTAGAGAGAAGCGGATATATTGTCCCAGCTTTGCGAAAAGACAGGAAAAACAGTTCCAACCAGGATGAAGAGGATTATCTTTTTCATAACGTGTTCCAGCTTTTAATTCGTTTTATTGACAGGAGGTCAGTCGAACCTCCAATGAACATTTTTCCGAGTCAGCACCCGCGGCGCTTGATACAGCTCGATCGCAT
>CAYPZM010000308.1:0-6537 GCA_964414825.1 uncultured Cytophagia bacterium
GATTAATAAAATGGCGGAAAGATGGTTTAAAGAATCCGGCCTAGCATCAGACAAAGACGAGCTGAAGAATCGCAAAAAACGATAGAATGGTTATTCTGCTATGGTTTCGGCCGGGCCAGTGCCTACGGGGTTGTTGGGGTCGTTTAGCTTGAGCACGATTTTGTCGAGCGTAAATCCTTTGCTTCTGGAAACAATGTTCAATGTGTGTATTCCTGGCTTTTCTACGAGAGCATACACCGGTTCATGCTTTATAATAGGCGGCGTATGCCCTCCCGGTCCTTTGGGGAAAAACGTCCACGAAAATTCTGCCGTATGTACGCGCATACCATCGGGGCGCGTTGTGTCATTCGCTGCGTAGAGTTTTTCCTCATTTAAAAACACAAAGCAATCGTTTTTGTCGGTATCTTTGTTGGGTGCCAGGCAATACAAAAACATATAATAGTTGCCGGGGGTTTGAATATTGATATTGTAGGTCATGTAGCCGCGGTTGCGCTCGGATGTGTCTTGCAACGCTTTGCCACTGCTGCCTTCAACAAGCGCCCAGCCCACGATTTCTTTGGCATGTTCCGCTTCTATAGAAATGAGGCCGTTTGCCTCCTGGAACTGCGGTTGTGCAAAAGAAGTTGCGTTAAAGAACAGACCTGCCATTAAACAGAGGGCGTAGCGTTTCATTCAAGGTCTCCTTTGTTTTCGATCAACGTGAGATCGCCAAGGTCGCGATTAACTGTTCAACTTGAAATACTTTTCAATCTATTCAAATCAAGACAGAATAAAAAGAGCAAAGATGTCCAATCGTATCCTCAAGATCACCTTGTTTTTATCAAAGAAAATGCGTTATTTAGGCAGATATCTTTTCAAACTATAGGATGAAAAATGGATACCAAAACCCAAAAACGAATTCGACCTTTGTTTACCCTTCTCAATCTGGTTATCGGCTGGCACTTGCTGTATGAGGGCGTAGTGAAAATTTTTGATCCATCCTGGACCGCTGCCGGCTATTTGGTGAACGCACGCGGCCCGTTGGCCGGATTGTTTCAGTCCATTGCCGAATCGTCGTTCTGGCTGCCCGTGGTGGATGTGCTGAATATTGCCGGGCTTACCCTTATAGGTCTTTTTATAATGACCGGTATTTTTACCCGCTTTGCCGCCATCACCGGGGCGCTGCTTATCGGTTTGTACTATGCCGCTAATCCGCCAATGGTAGCCACGGGCGTTGGATATGCCTCGGAAGGTCATTATCTTCTGGTGAATAAAAATTTGATTGAAATTGTGGTGTTGTTGATGATTGCCGCTGTTCCACGAACCTGGTATTATGGCATCGGCCACGTGCTGCCGAAATTATCAAATCCATTCAAACGTCCCGATATGCCAAAAGAGATGAATCATACACCCTCGCTTGAGCGCCGCGAAGTGATTAAAAATTTGATTTCTCTGCCAGTGTTGGGTGGATTTGCCTTTGCCGTGGCAAAAAATCACGGCTGGAACAGTTTTGAAGAAACGGGTTTAAAAGCAGCTTCGGTGGACAGCACAACATCGCCGACCATCAAAATTGATGATCCGATTGATTTGTCGCAGTTGCGCAAACCCATCCCTAAAGGCAGGCTGGGGGATTTGGAAATTGGTCGCATGATTTGCGGCGGCAATCTGATTAGCGGATTTGCGCACAGTCGCGATCTCATTTATGTTTCCGAGTTCCTCAAACGCTACTTTACCGAGAAAAAAGTAATGGACACGTTTTGGCTGTGTGAAGAGTGCGGCATCAATGCCACAGCAGTGAGTGCGCGCCCCGAACCGGTCAAAATTCTACAGGACTATTGGAAAAATGGCGGCAACATGGTTTGGATCGCACCGACGTATCCGAGCGAGAAAGATTACAAAAAAAATATCGATTTTGCCATTGACAATGGCGCCAGCGCTGCCATGATTATGGGGAATGTTGGAGACGATTGGGCGCGTACCGGCAAATGGGAGCTGATGGCGACGACTCTGGAATACATCAAAAGCAAAGGCGTGCCGGCCGGACTGGCAGGGCACGAGCTGGCAACCATTCAAGGCGCCGAAGAGCACAACGTGGGCGCGGATTTTTACATGAAAACGCTGCACAGTCGCGATTATTGGTCCTGGAAGCCGGAGCAGGAAAAAGATAAAATGATCATCGACAACTATGCCATCGACAATTATTGGGAGCGCACGCCGGAAGAAACGATAACATTTATGGAACGTTTGAATAAACCGTGGATTGCGTTCAAGACGCTCGCAGCGGGCGCTGTGCATCCCAAAGAAGGCTTTCGTTATGCGTTTGAAAACGGTGCCGATTTTATTTGTGTGGGCATGTTTGATTATCAAATCGTCCAGGACGCCAATATTTTAACCGAGATTTTAGAACATCCGCAATTTAACCGCGCCCGGCGTTGGATGGCCTGAGCCTCTTGAACGGGATCCCATCCCATTTAAAGGCCTTTGGCAGCACCATGTACACCCGTGATAATGTGGAATTGTATTTGCTACATAGAGTAGTAGCGATATGGTTTTCTAAAAACCGGCTCGGCTGATCTGCATGCTAAAAACAGCAAATAGCGAGCCGGCTGCTGTGCGCCTTAGGGCTTGTATAACAATCAGTTAGGAGGTTTTGAAATATGGCCTCAAATAACCAAAGGCCCGACTTTGAAAAAACCTGTCAGCGCAATTTTACGTGAGACAAAGAAGCAACAATTGCAACCATCCATTGTCCATTGGATTGGATAATTCCTCTCCAATATGCCTCCCTTGATTTTAGCTCCCAAAGACTTGTGCTTGTTTCTTTTTGGTATAAACATCAAAAGCTCGGCAACAGAAAACTTTTGCACGGATTGACGTTGCAGTCAATATAAAAGGATTACTGATGAACGCCCAACAAATTGCTATTGTTGGCGTTAAAAGTGAGCCGAGGGTAAATGAGGTAAAAAGCATTGTTACGAACCACACTGCATGGCAGGCAGAGTGTTTCGAAACCCTTGCCGAATTGGAGACCATAAACAAATCCTGGCAACCCACCTTGCTTGTTTATGTCATGTCTTTATCCCGATTTGCGCAAATTACAAGACATGAACCGCCCCAACTGCCGACTTTTCTGGTTATTTCTCAATCCGAACCTACTGAAGAAATAGAGCCGCTGCTCTCGCGTGTGGATGATTTTATTTTTGCACCGTTCGACACTTTCGAGTTTGTAACGCGGCTCAAACGTTTTGTGTGCGATTTGCCGCACGAAGAGACGAATCTGCACAGCAATATATTGGGAAAAATGCGCCGACGCGAGCTGGTTGGCTCGCACCCCGTATTTGTTAGGGCATTGGAAAAAATTTATGACTTTGCCAAGTATGATACCGCCATTATGTTGAACGGCGAAACCGGTGTGGGCAAGGAATTGTGCGCTCGCGCCATCCACTATTTTAGTCCCCGCGCCAAATACCCGTTTATCCCTGTTGAGTGCAGCTCCATGCAGGCACATCTCATCGAAAATGAACTGTTTGGACACGAAAAAGGCGCCTACACCGACGCCAGATTGAATAAAGAGGGCATTGTAGCGGCCGCAGAAGGCGGGACGCTGTTTTTTGATGAAATTGACAGCCTCGGCATTGAAGCGCAATCCAAACTCTTGCGCTTGCTCGAAGAAAAACGCTATCGACCGGTGGGCAGCAATAAATATATTCAAGCCAACATTCGTATTATTGCGGCTACCAATGTAAATTTGGCAGAACGAATTCGCGAGAAACAGTTTCGCTCGGATTTATATTACCGACTCAACATTGTGCTCAACATTCCACCGCTGCGCGATCGGGTGAGTGACATTCCATTACTGTGTCGGCATTTGATAAAAAAAATCTCCGCCGAACATGGTGTTGAAATTAAGCAGCTAACGCGAGCAGCCGTGCAAAAGTTGATGCGCTATGACTGGCCGGGAAATGTCCGCGAATTACGAAATATACTGCAGGGTGCTTTGCTGCTGTCGCATAGCCGGTATATTGTTCCCAAAGATATTCAATTGCCAAAGCAGGACAGCCAGGATTTTAAAACCCTCAACTTTAACAAAAACAAAAAAGAAGCGCTTGAACGTTTCGAAAAAGATTTTCTCACCGAGCTGCTGAAAACCACGCAAGGCAATGTCACTAAAGCCGCGCAAAGTGCAGGTAAAGATCGGCGTGATTTGGGCCGGCTCATCAAAAAGTACAACATTAACAAAGACGAGTTTAAAAATGAAGCTATCCTTGAGTTGGGGTGAAAACAATCATGTTGCCGGGGGAAAACTCCCCCGGCAGCAAAGGATAACATTATCAACCCGTTATGCAAAGAATGCTTTTTGCGGTGCGGTGATTTTCACCCGATGTCCAGAAAAAGCCAACAAGGTGGGATGCTTGAATGGTCAATAAAAACAAGAACCTAAAGCGCTTAGTGAATTTGGCATTGGTATTGCCTTTAGAAGAGCAAACAAAAGCAGTCACAAAATAAAATAGGCGCATCGGATGGATAATGAACGAAATTTTGTCCAAGAGCAAGTCGCAAAATTCGCTTCTATGATTCTGGGATACTTGAAGAAAAATCCTAACGCCATGGATACGATTGAGGGCATTACCGAATGGTGGATTCTCTCTGAAAACATTAATCTGAATTTGACCAACGTTCAAAACGCACTGGACACTCTATTGGCCGAAAACCTCATTCAGAAAAAAAGCTATAACGGGCAAAAAGTCTATTATCAATTAAACAAGGACAAAATAGGTGATATCGATAAACTTTATCATTCGAACAAAAGAGTGTATCTGGATAACGATTTTTCGAACAATTGACTCGGAGGTAACCAACATGTTCACATAAAACGAAAGGCAAATGTAAAACTCACAATTCACTAAACCAATAACTTGTACAAGGAGAGATGTTATGCAAAACGTAATTGGTTTTTTCCAAAAACTGTTTCGCAATGATGATGGTCAAACATTGTCAGAGTACGCCTTGATCATCGCTTTGGTCGTTGTTGTTGCAATCGCGGCCTTGACCTTGCTCGGCGGGAACATCACTGCTATGTTCCAGCAAATCGCTGGCGCGATTTAAACGTTAGACGTTTAGAAGCATTTAAAATCCGAGAATCCCTAATGAGAACAAAAGCCGTTGATACCGGTTGCATGTGACGAAAATGGGATGTTGATATGTTACACATTTGGGTTCATTCAAATATTCCATTGGAGAAATGTGCAACTCGACTCTTCTGGACTGTCCAAGTGAACAGGCACACATTTCCGGCTCATGCGCTCGATGCTGTCGGGGGTTGTCGGTGGGAATGATTCCACATTTTGTCGGTAAGGCTTCTTTGCCATGAATATAGCACTATTGTGGATCATTCCCTTTATTTTTATTCTGAGCGCCAGCGCCTATGTTGACGTCAAACACCGCCGGATCCCAAATGTTTTTTGTTTCAGTCTGATGGCATTTGGGCTCCTAGTTCATTCGGTTTTTTCCGGTTGGAACGGTTTGTTGTCGTCGAGCATCGGCTTTGCCATTGGATTTGGTGTGTTCCTGCTGCTCTATCTTTTAAACATGATGGGCGCCGGAGATGTCAAGCTAATGGCTGGAATTGGCGCTGTAATGGGTGGTGACTTGATCGTCCCGGCCATTGTGTTTACGATTTTGAGCGGTGGTGTAATAGCCATCGGCTACCGTACTGCCGCGGTTTACCGCGCGCGAAAAAAACAGCCCCAGCGCACAGTTGACCCGTCACTACCTTACGGTTTAGCCATTACTTTAGGAACAATCATCACCTTAATTTTAAACTATGCGAGTTTATGAAATCCTTTATAGCCAAAATAAGCGATAATCATGGTCAGTCTCTGGTGGAATTTGCGCTGGTGTTGCCCTTTTTGTTACTCATTCTTGTGGGCATTGTCGAAGTGGGGCGGATGTGGGAAACCGCAAACGTCGTAACCAGTGCCGCACGAGAGGGAGCGAGAGTGGCCGCGGTCACCGCCCCCAATATCAACCAGGTTCGAGCTGCTGCCCAAAATGTTTTGAATGCCGGAAGTGTGAGCGGAGCTACTATTTCGGTTAGCGGCCCCACTATTGATAGCCAAGTGAGCGTCACCATTCGAGTCAATTACAGTCCGATTATACGATCGTTCATTCCGGGCTTGAACAATGTTCAAATCACTCGAAGTACAACCATGCTCTGGGAAGGATAATTGTGAAACGATTCGAGTTGCTCTTCAAACCCAAGATTATGATTCCGTTCGCCATCATTTTGAGTGGCCTCGCCACATTGGCTATCTACCGTTATTTGCAACAACAACGAACGGATGTCGTTCGGGAACCGGACATTGCTCGGCAAACTGTAGTTGTGGCGAAACAGGATTTGCCCATGGGAACCGAACTTTCTGATTCGTTGCTGGCCCTGGCCGAGTGGCCTGAAGATATTATTCCGCATGGCGCTTTTTCGATACCCGGTTTCTTGGATGGTCGCGTCCTGAAAACAAATGTATTTGCAAAAGAGCCTATTTTGATGGCAGAGTTGGC
>CAYPZM010000309.1:0-6535 GCA_964414825.1 uncultured Cytophagia bacterium
CAAGAGTTGGTTCTGGTTGGCGATCGCGTGCAAAAATTGCAGGTGAACGTCACCAAATATCAAAGCGAATTCGAATCGGCTCAACGCCAAAGTGATTCGCTGCGGCAGCAGATCAACGAAACCCAACGCATGATCGATTCGCGGGATTCCGAGAATGTACGCGCCACCACGGAAATTGAAGAGCTCTCTGAAGTGAATGAAGAGTATAATGAACGCATAAAAGAGCTCCGAGTCAACCGAGACGAGGCGCAAGCCAAACTCGACGACCTTAAAAATGTTCAATACGAAACCAATGTCAAGGCCGATGAGCAAGAAAAGCAAATTCGCAACCTGCGTAGCCAAAACCAGGATTTGTCCGAGTCGGTTCACGAAACCAAATTGCGCGTTTCGGAATTGCGCATGCGGATGGAAAACTTGGCTGAACGTATCAAAGAAGAATATGACGTGGAGCTCAAACGGCAGGAACCAGACATTGAACTGGAAGTTGAAACCACACGAGAACGAGTGGAGCAGATTCGCGAGCGCCTGAAAAGTATGGGGCCGGTCAATTTGCTGGCTCTCAAAGAGTACGAGCAGGAAAAAGAACGGCTCGACTTTTTGGAAACCCAACGCGCCGATTTGTTAAAAGCGCGGGGGGATTTGGCGGAAACGATCGATATTATCAACAAAACCGCGCGCGAAAGGTTTTTGGAAACGTTTGAACAGGTACAAAAGAATTTTACCTCGGTATTTAAAACCTTTTTTGATGGCGGCCGCGCCAGCCTGGTGTTGCGCGAAGGCAACGATCCGCTGGAAGCCGATATCGACATTTATGCGGCGCCAGGCGGTAAAAAACCGTCGTCACTGCAACTGCTTTCCGGTGGCGAAAAATCGCTCACTGCGGTGTCGTTGTTGTTTGCTATTTATCTGGTCAAACCGAGTCCGTTTTGTATTTTTGATGAAGTGGATGCACCTCTGGATGACAAAAATGTTACGCGATTTGCCGGCGCCTTGCGCGAATTTGCGCAAAATACGCAGTTTATTGTGGTGACGCACAACAAATTGACCATGCGCGCGGCCGATCAACTTTATGGCGTCACCATGGAAAATGAAGGCGTGTCTCAGGTGGTATCCGTAAAATTTGAAGCGGCAAAAGAATTCGCTGTTTAGCCTCTAAAGGAGAGGAGGAGCTGATGAAATCCTCATTTACAATTTTAATTGTTTTTTTGTTTATTTTGGCACCGCTGTTAGCCCAGGAAACAGCACCGGCAGATAGCCAAAACGTGGAAAAGCCGCAGTTTAATTTTCATGCGGATTGGACACGCTATCGCGCTTCGGATTCTTTGGTCTATCTCGAATATACGGCCTCGCTGGGCCGTTCGGTGCTGACGTACAAAACCGAGGGTGATCAAACCTCTGCCGAGTTTTTGGTGGAAGCCAAAGTGTTCGATGACGATTCGGTAGTGCAAGCGCGGAATTGGCGCTCTCGGGATGTGATTCCGGATCAGGCGGACGCCACCATGAATATGATCATCCCCATTATTAACAATTTTGTTTTAGAACCGGGCACGTATACGCTGGAAATCAAAATTACGGATTTGTTTGGTAATGAGGATCGCATTCAGCGCGTGCGCTTTCCCATTACCTTGCACAGCTATGCGGGTGGATTGATCCTGAGCGATGTTCAGTTGGCTTCATCCATCGAATCCGACGCATCGGAAAATCCGTTCGTTAAAAACGGCTACAAAGTGATGCCGAATCCCAGTAATTTGTATGGAATTGGCCTTCCTATTCTTTATTCGTATTTGGAAATCTACAATTTGCAGCCCGGTACAACGGACAAAGGCCAGCACTACACCGTCGAGTATCGAATTACGGATGATAGCGGCAATGAAATCAAATCGTATCCCGATCAACAGCGTACAAAGCCGGGGACGTCCTCGGTGGCCGTCAATAATTTGAATGTTGTGACCCTCGTCTCCGGGACCTATAATTTGCGTGTGACTGTAACCGATCACGAAACCGGTGAAAGCGCCAGTACCGATCGCAAATTTTTTGTTTATCGACAAGAAGATTTTGCGCAAGGCAGTGCTTCGTTTCAAAAAGTAAATGTTGAACCCGGCCAAGGCAGTCCGGGACTCGATGCCAGCCGTTACGACGCCATGACCGAAGATGAGCTGGATATTGAGTTTGATGTGGCCAATTACATTGCCGATCGCGATGAATCGAAAACCTGGAAAAAACTCAATATGGAAGGGAAACGCGAGTTTATCAAAGAATTTTGGGCCAAGCGCGACCAAACTACAGGCACGCCGGCAAATGAATTTAAACAAGAATATTTGGGCCGCGCGCAACTCGCGAATAATATGTATCGCGGAACATTTACCAAAGGCTATAAATCCGACCGCGGTCGTGTGCTGCTCGTATACGGCAAGCCGGATGAAATTGAACGATACCCTGGCAGCAGTGATGCGCGAGAATATCACATCTGGCACTTTTACGGCATTCAAGGCGGCATCTATTTTGTATTTGCCGACAAGCGCAACATGTCGGATTTGGAATTGGTGCACTCGACTGCCCGTGGCGAACTGTATGACCCGGATTGGCCGCGCTGGATAAGGCCCGATTATTAAGATTAAAGCCGCGATTACCGCGGCTTTTTTGTTTGGGATGAACAACAAGCACGATCGTCCGGGATATCCATCCCGGACGGGCAATGCATTCGGACATTTGTCCGAAAAAATATAGCGGCATTCAAGTTTTTGGTAAAGCTTCGGCACAAATATGCCGGACGATCTTTTGCAGGGATGAGGTGGCCATTCTTCAAGTTTCACCCTAAAACTCACTTTTCCAAATAGCGTTTGGTCTGCTCATGCCGATGCGCAAACATCGCATCCAACTGGGGTTTGGCAATCCATTGTTGCACCGGCCAGCTTGCGGGATACAGCGGCAGCTCGAAATCAACCTCGTCAATCAATTTTGTTTTGTCGCCTTCCGCAACAAACTCGTGGCGATGACGAAACCGCGCAAAGGGCCCTTGTTCCTGGCTATCAACAAAATAGCGGTTGGGCACGTGCTCTTGTATACGCACAATCCATGTGGACCAAAACAAAAACATTTTCACCCGCAGCTCAATTCGAGTTCCGGCACGCATATCGCCTTGCACATCGACAATTTCGGCGTCCATTGGGGTGATTCGTGGCAGGTTATTCAAATCATTATAAAACGCAAATACATCGGTTACCGGCGCCGCTACCACGGTTTCGTACCTTGCCTTCATGTTTGTCCCTCAACTTTTAAAAATTGTATTGGTATTTCTATATGTAAGCACTTATATTAATAATAAAATGTAAAAGATTTAGCGCAGTAAAACAACACGAATTCCGGTCTAGCCGAAGGATGCCCGACCTTAAAGAGCAAAAATATCGTCAAGTCTTTGAAGCAACAGTGGCGCAACTGACCATGCGTCGAAGATCCGATCCTCACTTTACTATTAACGAGCTGGAACAACTTTTACAAAGCGAATACATACACCAGGGGAATGACTGGGTGGGCAAAGGAAGTCTGGCCGACATTGTTTCAGGTGCAACCATTGCAGCCTACGAGTCTTTTCTCGCTGATTGGCAGAACGAAAAAGACAAAAACTAACATATTTTAATGGGAGATCAGCATGCGTAATGTATTAGGGATAATTCTCGGTGGCGGACGAGGAACTCGGTTGCATCCATTGACCAAGTTGCGTGCCAAACCCGCGGTGCCCATTGCCGGAAAATACCGCCTCATCGATATTCCGGTGAGCAATTGTATCAACTCGGGTGTCATGAAAATGTACGTACTGACGCAATTTAATTCCGCGTCGCTAAATCGGCACATCAGTTTAACCTATAATTTTGGACCGTTTTCCGAGGGATTTGTTGAAGTTCTGGCCGCGCAACAAACTCCGGAAACCCAGGCCTGGTTTCAGGGCACCGCCGATGCCGTGCGGCGCGCCTTTAATAATGTCCAAAACGAAAACATTACCGAATATCTCATCCTCTCGGGCGACCATCTCTATCGTATGGATTACCGAAAATTTATTCATTATCATCGTGATTTGGATGCGGATTTGACCATTCCTGTGATTGCCGTGGAAGAAGATAAAGCCTCAGATTTTGGCCTGCTGAAAATTGATGAACATAATAACGTGTTGGAGTTTAGCGAAAAACCCAAAGGCGACGCCCTGAAAGCCATGTCCGTGGATACCGGGCAATTGGGCCTCGACGAAAAAGAAGCCAAACGCCGGCCTTACATTGCGTCAATGGGTATTTATGTCTTTAAAAAACAAGTATTGGAAGACTTGCTCGAACATCACAAAAAGCAGAAAGATTTTGGCAAGGAGATTATCCCATCGGCTATTGGAAATTACAAAATTAAAACGTATTTATTTAACGACTATTGGGAAGACATTGGAACCATCGGTGCCTTTTATGAAGCCAATATGACGCTGCTCAAATTTCCTCAGCCTGCATTCAGTTTTTATGACAAAGACGCACCAATTTTTACGCGTCAGCGTTTCCTGCCGCCGAGCCGATTGGTGAATTCGCGAATTGTCGAATCCATGATTTCCGAAGGCTGTATCATCAACACAGCTACCATTCGTAAATCGCTGCTCGGCATTCGCTCTTATATTGATGAAGGCGCGGTGATCGAAGAATCCCTGATTATGGGGCGCGACTATTTTCAGAATCTTGAGGAACGCAGGGCGGATATTGAAAATGGCAAAGTGCCGATGGGCATTGGCAAAAATACGCTCATCCGGCGCGCCATTATCGACAAAAACGCTCGCATTGGCCGGGATGTGAAAATAATTAACAAGGATGGTGAAACCGAAAACGGCGTATTTGAGGAGAAGGGCTGGTACATTCGCGATGGCGTGGTGGTGATCTTGAAAGATGCCACGATCCCGGATGGCACCGTAATTTAATAAGAATAGAGAAACTTTTTCCATTTTTGCTAGTTTAAACTGGGAGACCCGCACCATCATCAATGAAGATCGCAAATTTGCGTTACCGTGCCTCAATGGCCCCATTTTCGGCCGGTCCGCCAAAATAAAAGATTGTGCTTTTTGGTTTTTGAAATCCATCGAGGATAAAGTTTGTCCCCGAAACGGCGCAAAATCCGAATCCTCTAGAACAACTCGGAGGTTGTTATGAATAGATTTTTGATGTGTTTGATGCTTTTAGGAGGGCTGTTTATGAATTCGCCAGCTCAAGAACAATCGAAGAATAAACTGGCCGTGCTGTGGACCAGCGGCGATCCCGATGTAGCGGAAAAAGTCTGTTTTATGTATACGCACAATGCCGCCAAACAAGGCTGGTGGGATGAGGTTGTGCTCATTATTTGGGGCCCTTCGGCGCGTTTGCTGGCGGGCGATAAAAATCTGCAAAGTATCATTAAAAAAATGCAAGACGACGGCGTCAAGGTTGAAGCTTGCATCGCTTGCGCCGATATGTATGGCGTGTCGCAAACTCTGGCCGAAATGGACATTGACGTCAAGGGCATGGGAGCGCCGCTTACGTCATATTTAAAAGAAGGCTGGAAGGTGCTGACTTTTTAAGCCGCACCATCTAAATAAATTGTAATTTTAAAAGTTGCCACAAAAGCTCCTCTTGAGGATATTTGAATCTTTCAAAATAAATTATGAATACACTGATTCTTATGTGTAAGCTCGTCGTGAAAATCAAAAAGAAAGGATAACTATGAATCGACGAATAATTAATGTCGGTGGGGAAAACATCGAAGTCCCCGTACCAGACAAACGAGTTATTTTGTATATCGTGCTGGGTGTTGTAGCCCTATGGATACTCTTTTCCTCCGTGTATACCGTGGATGCGGATGAAGTAGGAGTGATCCAGCGCTTTGGCCAATTTAACACAACCACGCAACCCGGGTTGCATTTTAAATTGCCCTGGGGAATTGAATCTGTGACCAAAGTGAAAATTCAACGCGTGTTCAAGGAAGAGTTCGGATTCCGAACAGTGCGCGCTGGCGTGCGTTCGGAATATTCGGGGGCCGATTATAACGCCGAGTCGCTCATGCTAACCGGCGATTTGAATGCGGCTGTTGTCGAATGGATCGTGCAATATCGCATCAAAGATCCGGCTGCGTATCTATTCAATGTGCGCGATGTTGATGCGACAATTCGTTACGTTTCCGAATCGACTATGCGCCAGGTGGTTGGCGATCACAGCGTGGATGAAGTGATCATCCTGAGCCGTAAAGCCATTGCCCAGCAAGCTACGAAATTGATGCAACAATTGTTGGATGACTATTCAACCGGCATCGACCTTGTTACGGTGAATTTGCAGGATGTGAATCCACCCAAACCGGTGCAACCGGCATTTAACGAAGTGAACGAAGCGCGCCAGGAAAGGGAACGTATTATCAATGAAGCCTGGGAAGCCTACAATACAGCCATACCGCGCGCCAAAGGCCAGGCCGAACAAGTGATACTGGAGGCCGAGGGGTATGCGACCAATCGTGTCAATCGCTCGCGCGGTGATGCCGATAAATTTCT
>CAYPZM010000310.1:0-6531 GCA_964414825.1 uncultured Cytophagia bacterium
AGTTTGAGCACCAGGTATGCCGGCGTTATGCTCTACAAGTCCGACGGCAATCCCAACGATGTTGAAGCGTTTAAAGCGGAATATGTTCAGCCTTCCAACGATACTACAGCGCCGGGAAAGGTGACGAATTTGGCGGCCAGCTCCGCAAGTTCGTCTTCTGCAACGCTTACCTGGACGGCTGTGGGTGACGATAACAACACCGGAACCGCAACGCAGTATGACGTCCGACGCTCAAAAAACAATATTGTCACAGAATCGGATTTTAGCAATGCCACTCCGGTTTCCGGCGTCCCTGCCCCCAAGCAATCCGGTCAAAGTGAAACATTAAACGTTACCGGTTTGGAAGCCAGCACCAAGTACTATTTTGCCCTCAAGGTTAAGGATGAAGCCGGAAATACCTCGGAGATGTCCAATGTTGCTTCGGTCACAACCACAGAAGGCGGCGGTGGTGGCGGTGGCAGCACCGGCCAGCTTTCCTGGAAGATGGATGATTTTGAGCGCGAATCGCTGGGCTCGGACTGGAATGCTCCCAACTATACGATTGCCGATGGTGAATTGACCTTGCAATCCAAATCCAATGGGTGGGACAATGTTGCGATCTTTCAAAATTCAGGCGCGCACGGCGCAGCCATGACTTTTAGCCCGGACAACTCCCAGTTGTACAACAGCGCTTATATTCCTGCGGGATTGCTTATTTTAATGGACAATGCCAACCCGGCAAGCGCCAATGGCTACCTGCTTAAACGCGTCAGCAATGGTATTGATGTGTTTCGCATAACAGGCGGCACCGTTGGCAGTTCACCCACCAGCCATGCCGTCTCGCAAAGCACGCCGCAACCAGGCGACAAAGTGAGTGCAGAGATCACCGACAATGGAACTTCCAAGACCGTGAAATATTACGTAAGGGGACAATTGGACGCAACGTTTGATATTAGCAATTCCTCGTCTATGGATAATATGCACGTGGGTGTCTCGTTGTATGGCGGACCAGGATTTTTGAACAATCTTTCTTCATTTGAAGCCGGATTTGCCGGGGGTGCCGGAGCGCAAAACGTTGCGGTGTACGGTGGCAATAACCAAAGCGGCCCAATAAATCAGCAACTGCCGCAGCCTATTGAAGTGATTGTAACCGATGAGAATGACGAAGCCGCAGGCGAAACTTTGCTCGATTTTCAGCTCATCCAGGGTGAAGCTCGCTTTGATGATATCGAAGATTTTGTTTTTGAAGGCCAGGTGTGGAAAGAGACCGAAGAAGGACGTTTGCTCTTGCCGCAAGGTCGTATCGATTCTGACGCTGGGGCTTCCGGCGGGCAGTTTGTTACATACGATTGGATCGCCTATCAAACGCGGTTCAAACTTGTGGCTGTGCCGTTTTATATTCCGGACAATGGCGGTCGATATGATCTTTGGGTTCGTTGTCGAACCAATTCCAGCGATGAATATAGATTTCATTACAGTCTCGATAGCGACCCCGACTCTACCGGTGCGGAAATGAAACGCACCAATATCGGCTCGTGGCATTGGGTGCAGGTGGATAATAACGTGCCCATTAGCGGCGGTATGCATGATTTGAATTTGATTCCCTATCACGCCAATTTGCAATGGGACAAGATTTTAGTGCAAACTTCGGGGTTAGGTGCGCCAAGTGGAATGGGTGGAACGGGTCCTGATTTTCCGAACATGACCGATGAAAACGGTATCGGCTCTACCCGTGTTACGTTTGGCGATAATGCCGACGACGATGTTATTGTTTACGTATACGCCTATCGCAATGATGGCAGCAAGGTAGATCAACCGGCCGTATTTACGCTCGATCCGACTGCCGGGCCGGCGGTCGCAATGGAGCGCGATCCATCGGTTCCGGAACCGATGGATGCAACACCCGGACTTTTTTCCGCTCCTCTCAAAGTCATTATTAAAGATGCGATCGGCAACAAAGTTGAAGGCACAACCGTAAATTGGCGCGTATCGCAAGGCGATGGCACCATGGAAAGTCCGAGTACAATTTCCGATAGTTTGGGTGTGGCCTCGAACCGACTGCAACTCAATTATTACCAGGAAACCGATTACAAAGTACAAGCCACAGTCACGGGTTTAACCGGTTCTCCGGTTACGTTTACCATAACTCCTGGATCGCCGCCGCAGCGCATTGTGCGCATCCAACCCAACTCGCGGCAGGAGAGCAACGTCAGTACCACTCTCGACAGTGTGCTGGTGGTGCGCGTGCTCAAAGCCGACGGCTCTCCGTTTGAAGGATATCCTGTCGAGTTTAATGTCACTCAGAGCAGTGGCACCGTTAGCACTCAAAATGGCGCGGAAAACGCTTCGAATCTGGAAATTCCAACGGATGTTCAAGGTTACTCGCGCGCCGTTTGGACGCTTGGCGGACCTGGCTTGAATTTGGTTGAAGCCCGTGCCAACAATTTGGATGGTAATCCCATTGAATTTGAAGCCTGGGCACAAACCGGAGAACCGGCCAATTTTGTTAAAGTGGATGGCGACGAGCAGAACGGTTTTGTTGGAATGCCTCTGGCTAAACCTTTTAAAGCCAAAATTACCGACTCGAACGGCTTTCCGATTTCAGAACAGGAAGTCAAGTTTGAAATTATGCAAGGCCAGGGCGCCTATTTTGGGCAGAGCGGCACTGTAACGCTGACTCGCTACACCAATAATCTTGGCGAAGCCGAGGTCACACTAACGTTAGGAAGCGTGATTGACGAAGAGCACGTGGTCAAAGCAACCGCTACCTCGTTGTCGCCGCTTTATTTTCGCGCCACACCGTCGGGACGCATTGCCAGTTCGTTGGAATATGTGGCCGGAAATGGTTCGGTCGAATACCAAAAGGCGGTCGTCACCAATACGCTGTCCGGCAACTTTGTGGTCAAAACTGTGGATCCTTATGGCGTTGCAGCTTCGGGTCAATCCGTTACGTTTAAAGTGAAACAAGGCGGCGGCACGTTTGAAAATCAGTTGCCGGAAATCACCAAACAGACTGATGCGCAAGGTTTGGCTCAGGCTAAATTGACGCTGGGCACTTTGGCCGGCGATAGCGCGCATGTGGTGCACGCCATTGCCAAACGTTCGGATTTGCCGGATCAAGATTTGGACGGCTCTCCGGTGGTGTTCAAAGCAACGGGTCTGCCCAAAGCACCCGCAAAATTGGTAAAAATCGATTCTACCGACAACCAAAGTGCAAAAGTTGGCTTTCCTTTGGCCGATCCCATTCAAGTCAAAGTGACGGATGAACACTTTAATCCCATTAAAAATCATCCGGTGACCTATAAAGTCTTGGAACAGGGCGGGGAGCTCGAAGATGCCAGCGGCAAGGCCACGGCCAAAGTGGTCACCACCAATTCAAAGGGCATTGCGTCGGTCATTTGGCATATGCCCAGCAATCCGGGTATTGTCAATTTGGAAGCCTCTTCCAGTACCTCCGGAACGCCGCTTGAAAACAGTCCGCTTCGGTTTACCGCCAATGCAGAGGTGGGCGACGCGGAAACCATGGTGCGCATTACACCCGACTCGGTATTGGTTGGCACCGTTTGGAAACCGCTCAAGCAGCGCTTAAAAGTGCAAATTGTCGACCGTTTAGGTAACCCGTTGGTGGGTATTCCGGTGGCATTTGCAGTAAAGCAAGGCGCAGGTCTGCTCAATGGTTTGCCGCAAGTAACGGTACAAACCGCAGACACCGGTTACGCTTCTGTGGAATGGACGCTGGGTAAAACCAGTGGCGTGGAAGCTAATAGGGTTGAAGCAAGCGCAAGTGTAAACGTCAATCCCAAAATTGCGTTCGTTGCAACCGGGCTTCCGGATGAGGCGTTCCGATTGGTCGCCGATTCGAGCTATACAACGTACGGAACGGTCGGCTCAATGCTGCCCGATCCGGTTACGGTAAAAATTGCCGATCAACACGGAAATGGTGTGCCCGGGCGTATCGTGGATTTTGAGATTGTGCCCGTAAATGAAAATGCAGGTTACATTGGTGAACCTGGGATTATCGCAAAACGCGATACCACCGATGCCAATGGTTTGGTTCAGGTGCGTTGGGGGCTTGGGCCGGATGTGGGTTCGCAAAATAACAAGTTGCGCGCAACATCGAAAAAGAACCAGGTCAATTTGGTCAATTCGCCCTATGTATTCACCGCGTCTGCAACAGTTGGCGGTGCAACAAAATTGGTCAAAGTGACGAACGATTCGGCCTTGGGAAGTATTATAGGCAACACGTTGTCCGAGTACCTAAAAGTTCGAGTAACTGATGATTTCGATAATCCTATTGCTCGGCATCCGGTGCGGTTTGAGGTAATCAGCCGCAAAGCTGCGAATGGCGGTACGCTCGACGGGCTTGTCGATTCGGTCAAAGTCAAACAAACGGATTCCAATGGCATGGCCTGGGTGCAGTTTACCTTGGGACAACGTTCCGGGTTTAAGATAAATCAGGTTCAGGCCTCTGCGGATAATGGCTCCGGCGAGTCTTTAGATGGCTCCCCGGTATTGTTCGAGATTACCGGTACATCCACAAGCGCCAAAAAGATCACTATTAGTGATGGCGACGATCAAAACGGATTTGTGGGGCAGTTCCTGCCGCGCGACCTTCGCGTTTTGGCTTTAGACGAGCATAACAATCCGGCAAAAGGCCAACCCATTCGCTTTCGCATCGTGGCAGACGACTCGATTACTGGCGAGGCGCTCGGTGCATTGGGAGTTGGTGCGGCTGTAGACACCTCGGTTAACACGGATCAATTTGGTGTTGCAGCGATAAAATGGCGGCTCGGACATTATGTCGGATCCTATCAGGTGGAAGCTACATCGTATGGAAATGGTCCGCTTGAGGGTTCGCCGCTGATGTTTGATGCCAAAGCCAAAGCGGATTTGACCAGCGCAGATTCTTCTGAAGTGCGGGTCATTCCAAACCAACTCTCGGTTTCCGATGGCAGTACTCGAGCCATGGTAATGGTGACGTTGCGCGATAAATTTAACAATCCGGTTAGCGACAAAGCCGTCTCCATTCAAGCGACCGGCGATGGTAACTTGATCACGCAACCCACATCGACAACCGATAACCGAGGCAGAACTGTGGGGTTTTTGGCATCGCGACAATCCGGCAAAAAATATGTCACAGCGCGCGACTTGAATTCCGGCGTTGCCCTGCTGGACAGTGCTGAAGTTATATTTGCACCGGCAGATGCTGCTCGAATTACCAAAGCTCCGGGCGAAAATGGTGACACACAGACCCGCAACGTGGGAACAGTGTTGGAGGATCCATTGCGTGTATTGGTCACGGATCAGTTTGGTAATCCGCGCGAAAATGTTGCCGTGACCTTTAAAGTAGTAAGTGGCGGTGGCGTGTTGATCGAAAACCAACCGATTTTGACGGACAGTTTAGGTATTGCTTCGGCGCACTATCGTTTGGGCAATCAAACCGGTGCCAATTTGATAGAAGCTAGCTCACCGGGTTTGCAAGGCTCACCGGTTAATTTTTCAGCCATTGCTGTAGAGCCGCAGCAAATCAAAGAACTGGTCATCATTAGCGGCGATAAACTCGCAGGTGGGCCTGGACAAGATTTGCCGGAACCACTGGCTGTGAAGGTGCTGGACAATATTGGCTGGCCGGTTAGCGGACGCCAAGTCAAGTTTGAGGTGCTCGCTAACGATGCGGTGATCACCAGCGAAAATCCGATAGCTTCCAATATGTATGGCACGGTGTCGGCGCAGATGAAACTGGGCACCGCGCTCGGATTGAATATTGTACGGGCCTCCATCGTCGATTTGCCCAATATTTCGGCCATTTTTAACGATACTACCAAAGTCATTCCCGGCAGCGGTGCAACTTCTCTTCAGATGTATGCCGGCAATAACCAAAGTGGCACGGTGGCGCAAACTCTGCCCACGCCATTGACGGTCAAAGTGACGGATCCCTATAATAATCCTGTGCCGGATTTTACGGTCTCTTTTGCCGTGGTTGAAGATCAATCCGTGGACGGCGTAGGAACGCTCGAAGGCGGCGTAAAGGCGATGGCTACCAAGACTGATCAATCCGGACTGGCTCGTGTGTACTATACGCTCGGTTCCAAGGCGGGCATTAACAAAGTACGTGCAACAGCAACGGGGCTGCAGCCGGAATTTATCGAGTTTACTCTAACCAGTGGAGCGGCTTATGCGCATACGATGCGTAAATGGTCCGGCGATAATCAAACCGGTGAAATGGGTCGTGTGCTGTTAAAGCCGATCACGGTGCGGTTTGAAGATCGCCAGGGCAACCCGGCGCGTGGTGGCTCGGTCAAGTTTGTGGTCACCAAAGGTGGCGGCTCCATAATCGAGCCACAACCGGTGCTGTCGGATGCAAACGGTATGGCTACGGTGCATTGGCAACTAGGCCCGCGTCCAAGCGCGTACGACAATGAACTGCGTGCCATCGCCGATGGTCTGCCCGTAGGCACCGTTGTTGAAACGTTTACCGCCACTGGCGATCCATCGCACTGGCCCAAGCTGCAACTGCCGAGCGATCATTATGTGAATGAAAGCAGTGTGCTA
>CAYPZM010000311.1:0-6522 GCA_964414825.1 uncultured Cytophagia bacterium
GCGGGAGCGGCGGAATGCAGTATAGGACGCTCTGCGTCCGAAACTCGCAACAAGTACTGGACGCCGAGCGTCCATGCTGCAATTCCCTCGCAGATCGGGGGAACGAGAGAGTGTCGTTTGAATCTGCAACGCCCTGCTTCGCGGGAGTGACAAGGAAACGTGCTTTTGGGACTTTTTCGACAGTCATTCAAGGTGTACTAGAAATCTTTACGAAACGACGTTCTGCGGCTTGCCGTTAAGAAACGCCGCGACATTTTGCACGACCACATCCATCAGCCGCTGACGGGCCGCACCGGTGGCCCAGCCGATGTGCGGCGTAATGAGACAATTTTTTGCCGAAAGCAGCGGATTACTTGGCAAAGGCGGCTCACTGGAAAGCACATCCACGCCGGCACCGGCAATGGTCTCGGAATTTAGCGCATCTGCCAAGGCTTGTTCATCCACCAAGTCCCCGCGGCCGGTGTTGATCAAATAGGCGGTGTTTTTCATCAATTTTAAATTGTCCGCATTTATGATGTGACGCGTAGCTTCAGTTAAGGGGCAGTGCAAGCTGAGCACATCACTTTGTTTGAAAATATCTTGCAGCTCAACCAGAGTTGCCCATTCGGGGGCATCCGTAACGGGACGGCGTCCGGAAAAAATGATGCGCATGCCAAACGCTTTGCCGATCTCGGCCACAGCGCGGCCTATTCGGCCAAAACCGATAATGCCCAGTGTCAAATCCTTTAACTCGATCAGAGGGAAATCCCAATAGGCAAAATCTGAAGATTTCGGCCATTTTTGGTTTGCCGATTCCGAGTGCTCGGCCACATGGTGCGTAAACGACAGAATAAACGCAAACACGATTTGCGCCACAGAAGCGGTGCTATAAGCCGGGACATTGGTTACAAGAATCTCATGTTCTCGCGCCGCCGCAACATCAACAATGTTAAAGCCGGTGGCCGATACGCCAATATATTTGAGTTTTGGAAGCTGTTCAATCATCTCTCTCGAAAATACAACCTTGTTGGTGATAACCATTTCTGCGTCCTGCGAGCGTTCAACGGTTTGCGCGGCCGGCGTGCGCTCATAAATTGCGCACTCGCCCAGTTCTTCCAAGGGTTTCCAGTCCAGGTCTCCGGGATTCATAGCGTATCCGTCCAGCACTACAATCTGCATACATTCTCCTTTTATGATGTTCGTTTTAGCACAAGCAGGGTCAAGTCGTCGCTGCGGCTGGCATTGCCGACAAATTGGTCCACTTTTTTAATCACATACAAAGCAGCTTTTTCGGCAGAAAGTTGCTGCGCTCGGCTCAGGGCATCGTACATGCGTTGTTCGCCAAAAAACAAACCATCGCTATTGCGGGCTTCGGTAATTCCGTCCGTGTACACGAGGAGGAGATCGCCCACATCCACATCCAAAATTTCTTCTTTGTATTTGCTTGTCGGTGACAATCCCAGAGCCAGCGAACCTTTGTGCCATTCAATCATCTTTTCAGATTTTTGAATGATAGGCGGCAAATGACCGGCATTTACAAAGCTTACTTTGCCAGAGTTGCTGCGCACCTGGAGATAAAGAAACGATATGAACGTGTTTGATAATCCGCCTTTGCAATACAATTTGTTCAATTGCGCCACCAGCTTGGGCAGCGATTTGATATATGAAACCAGCGCATGCACGCTGGCTTGCAATTGCGCCATAAGTAACGCGGCCCCAAGACCTTTTCCGGCCACATCACCAACCATGAATCCGAAAACGTCATTTTCCTGTTCGATGCAGTCGATCAAATCTCCGCCCACATCGTTTGCGGATCGGGTATAGAGGTAGGCTTCCCAGCCGTGAATATCGGGACACTTTTGAGGGCGCAGCGCGGCTTGAACGGCACGGCCGGCCTTGAGTTCATCATGCGCCAGCAGCTTGTCTTTTAGCTCCAAAACCAGGATGAGAAATAAAATGATGAACGCAAGCAGCACACGAGATGCCGTTTGAATTTCGAACAACAAAATAAAAGAGAGCAACAAAAGCAGCCGACGAAACGGCGTAAGTTTGTACAAGATATTTTTGAGAAACCAGAACACGCGAGAAATCCAGCGCCGCAGCCAGCCCATAGCTTGCAGCTCTTTGCGCTCCTGGGAGGTGAGATAAAACTCGTAAATGGAATTGAGATCTCGGCCCAACGAAGTTTTTAAATTGACGTCTCGTAAATCTTGTCGTACGGTGCCAAAAAAGTCACGAAAAAAGCCGCTTTTTTTTCTCATAATTTAAATAATTCGTGAATTGATTTCATTAAGGATTCAGTGTATACGGAACTCTGTGATAAAGGTTCATCTTTGTCAAAGCTAATGAAATCTGGATAGAAAATCAAGCAAGCCGCAAAATGTTTGCGGCTTGCAGATTACATTGCAGGAATCGTTGCGGGAATGGATTTGTCGTGCTGATACACGTGAACATCCTGCTGCGGAAATGGAATAGAGATTTCCTCTTGATCGAAACGCTTTTTAATGGCTTCGGTCAGGCTGAATTTCACATCCCAATAATCGGCGGCATTGACCCAGGGTCGCAGCACAAAATTGACGCTGCTATCGGCCAGAGCAATTTGCGGCGCGGGTTCGGCCAGTATTCTCGTGTCTGCAGAATGATGTCATTGAGCACGCGTTTCACCTTGTCGAGATCATCGCTGTAGCTCACGCCCACGACCATGTCAACTCGCCGCGTGGGTTTGGTTGAATAATTTGTTATGGCACCCGAAGTGAGGCTGGCATTGGGAATAATGATGGTTTTATTATCCGGCGTGCGCAACTGGGTGGTAAAGATTTGGATTTCCTCGACAACACCGGCGGTTCCGGCACCTTCCAAATAGTCACTCACTTTGAAGGGTTAAAAAATCAGCATCAATACGCCGGCGGCAAAATTTGCCAACCCGCCCTGCAGCGCCAAACCGATGGCCAGACCGGCGGCACCCAAAATCACCACAAACGATGCGGTTTGAATGCCGAGCACATTCAAGGAAGCCAGGATTACAAAAATCAGCAAAATGGCATAGGCCAGGTTGGTGGCAAATCCAACCAGAGTTTCATCCATCGTTTGGCGCGTCATCGCCTTGTGTAGCGATTTTTTCAGGATTTTTGCGATCCACTTTCCGACTAGAAATATGGCAATCGCGTACAAAATGCCCAGCCCAATCTCCACTCCTGTTGTCTTTAAAAACTGCCATACCGAGGGTAAGATGTCTTCGAACATGGGTTCTCCCTTGTGATGGGTGGTAAATGTGACAAGTGAATTTAAGATTATGAAATGATGCGTGAAAAGCTACACAGGAAACAATGGCAAATATACGGCTTGTGGCTGAATCCGTACCATCGCTCCAGTCAAACAAAAAAACTCCTGCCCGGGTATCCGAGCAGGAGTTCATTAGGTTACTACCATTTGGGGGCCGATCTAGTCGAGCGAAATCGCAAACGAGGTTCGGTGAACCTGGTTGAAAAAGTCACCAAAGGCGCCATAAGCATAATCGAAGCGAATCCCAAAGGTGCCAAACGAATGATCGATGCCCAGGCCAAAGGTCAAACCTTCTTCATCGTAGTTGAATTTGTAACCGCCGCGCAGTGCCAGCATTTCCGCCAGAACGTACTCGAATCCGAGATGCATACGTTCTTCATAGTCACGCGGATGCATCACATCGACCGCCACATTCAATTTATGAGTGGTGTCATCTGTCCAAATGGAAAGAATGTTCATGGCAGCACCCAAAGACATGGTCAGCGGCAATTCGAAGCGTTGGTCCACATAGCGACCTTGACCGGAAAAGTTACGAATCGACATGCCGATGCGTAAATCTTTCCATCCGGTGAAATAGAGCGTACCAAAGTCAAACGCTGTCAGATCTTCGATATTGTCGGTTTGGACTTTTTGTCCGCTACTCACGTCCAACGTTTCACTCCAGCTCAGGTCCTGGCGCACAAATTTCACATTTCCGCCAATGGAGAACTGGCTGCTGATACGTCGAGAATAGGACAGACCAATCGCATACTCGCCAACGGTAAACGTACCGAGGTCGAGATATCCGATATCTTTTATAGCCGGATCCGAACCGGAGTACGGCGTAGTACGCGTCATGTCACCATAATCCATGTACACGAGGTTCACACCAAAGGTGCCGAGATTGGCAAAGCCGTAGGCAGCGCCAATGGCGTAATGGCTAATATCGGCAATCCAATTGGTCTGGGTAATCGCCAAATCCAATCCTTCGGTATATCCCATTCCGGCCGGATTGGAGAACATGGCCATAGCATTGTTGGACACTGCTGTAATGGCACTTCCCATACCCGCGGAACGGCCATCGGGATCAATTTTCAAAAAGGGCATGCCCGCCTGGGCATACTTTGTAACAGCTTGCGACGAAGACACGAGTAGAGTCACCATGAGCATCGCCACGAGCAGAATTAAGCCTTTATTATTCATTTTATTCCTCCTTATTCATGCCGTTAATTCACTTGACGAGATTACTTGACAACGACAAATTTGCCCATTGCGATCTCGCCCGTGGCGCTCATTCCGACATCGGTTTCTTCGATAACATAAATGTAGACTCCGCTGACAATTTCCATGGTCGAAAAGGTATCCTGTCGATCCCAGGATTCGTCACCGGTTCCACTATTGTGAATAATGGTTTGCACCAGATCACCCGTCATAGTGTAGATGTGAATATTACAATATGCCGGTAGATTGAGGAATTTGAGCTGTTTGCCACTGTATTTTTCAAATGCACGGACATGATAAGGATTTGGCACGACAACCACTTCACTCTTCCATTCTGCTTCCGGAGGACGTGTCGGTGATGCCGCTTCTTGCAGCTTGTCCGCTCCGCCTTTACCAAAACCGGTTCGGTTGCTGAATTGGCTGCTTTCCTTCCCATCATTGGTGACTGCGGTCACATAATAGTAATAACTTTCACCGCGGATGACCGGCTGTCCCGGAGTCGTGGCACCTGTGTCAATGAATTCATGCACATCCGGGCCCACTTCGGTAACCAATACAAAGGTCGTGTCGGTCGGAGTGGTCAATTCCGGGCGACGCCAGTAGCTGCGGTAGACTTTGAATCCTGCCAAGCCAGGATATCCATCGGCTTCATTGCCCCAGGATACTCTGATTTGAGCGGGCATGGATTCCACAGTGATAGAAGGAGATGGCGGAGCCGTGGTAACGTTAAAATCACCGGAACCCATTTTTACGTTGGCAGCATCCCACATCTTGTTGATCATGGAAGCATTTTTGAACAACGAATCGATACCGGTATTAACAATAGCATCTTTTGTATCTTGATCGACAAGCTGCCCTTGAATATTAAAGTCGCCATAATTATAGGGCATGGGCACAAGGTTGTCTTGCAACTGGGTATAGCCCGAGTTGTAAGCACGACCCAAATCAATCGCTAATCGATTGCTAATCGCGCCACCGGTATAAGCAACTACGATGCGCACATCTTCACCATTGGCCATTTGGTACGGACCAAAAGAAAAGGTGCCGGCTTTGGATTGTTCAACCAGTGGGTCACTCTTGTGTTCGTCAAAGGTTTCCCAATTCAGGAATCGATAGAATCCGGACTCATCGGTGTTCAGATTAGGATTCGCACGATCCCAGGGGTCTTGCAAAAAGTTATAGATACGATCGTGACCATCTTCGCTCAAGTTTGGAAGCTGTTCACGCTGCGACCATCCGGCTTTGATGGGAAACGCGGGATTGTCGGTTTCGTCCGTGGGGGAGGTGTCTGCATGCAGAATCGTAACTCCCATGAACTGGGTTTCTTTAAAGTTACCCCAGGTCTGATCCGGATTTGCTTTGTCGTCTTCCGGGGTTGAGAGATTGTCCGCATCCCACATATAGTACAAGCGCAGCGAATCGCCTCCGGTAGCATAGTTTTCGCCGTAATAATCGCTCCACAAGTCCCCAGGATAATGTGATGTGGTGTTGAATTGAGCTTGAATGGAAAAGTAAACATCGTCGCGGGGTACACCGGAAACGTTAGTGAACACCCATTCTACGAGCACAAAATCGTCGTGCGCCCGATCGGCAAACGAGTAGGCCCAGCGTTCCATATCAATGCCGCTCCACGTATTCCATTTGGAATAGGCCACGGCATCGGCGGGGATATTGGGGTCTACTGGATCGTTCAAATCTTGAGTTGACGACCAGTTTTGTCCATCCACCACTTTGTTAGGAAACGGATGTTGCCAGGTACGTTTAAAGGCGCCGTCCGCAGCAACGGTTACATTTTCCAGATCGGTAAATTTACTGGATACAGCTTGCGTCACGCGCATTTCCCATGTGACCGCATTGCCGTCGACCCAGTTCTCTTTGTGGCCAAAAGTAATACCATTGGGGCCACCGGACATGCCCTTTTCCAGTTCCGTCCAGCCAATCGGCCAACGGAGGCCGAGAAAGTCGACTTGCTCACCTGCTGTATGTTGCATTTGTCCAATTTGAATGTCGCGTGATGCCTGGCCGAATATGACAGTGGCCGACAAGAGCAGCAGCATCAGC